>CANIFU010000128.1 GCA_947466965.1 Bacteroidota bacterium | reverse complement strand
CCCAGGACCTGTTACAGTCAACAGTTTTCAAGACTGCCGCAATCGACCACTCTGCCATTTCTCCAACGGGAACAAAAGTAGTATTTTTTTCTTTCTATAAAATAAAAAAGTGTAAAAAATACTTTTATTCATTAACTTTGTTGCACTTCCCCGTTATGTGTAAGTACACAAAAAAACGTATGTTTATGAAAAAGTACCTGATTATCCTATGTTTAGGTCTTGTTGTGTTAACAAATAGCCTAGTTTCTTCTAATGTTACAGCTTATTTAACATCTGCTACTTTTACCACTCCCGCTAAGGGTCCTTATATAGAAACCTATATTTCTGTTATTGGTAATACCTTAAAATTTGTAAAAAATACAAATGGCAAGTTTCAGGGAGCAGTTGATATTTCTGTAGCATTCAAACAAAATGGTGAAATTAAAAATGCACAAAAATATTCTTTGAGTAGTCCTGAAACTTCAGATACTACAAAAGATTTCCCTAATTTTATTGATCAGCAGCGATATTCACTTGCCAACGGTGCCTATGAAATGGAAATGTCTATTTCCGATAAAAATAAGCCGAACGACAAACCTTTCGTAACTTCTATACCTGTTAAAATTGAATTCCCCGATGCGATCATGGGAATTTCGTCTATTCAATTGCTTGAATCATTTTCTAAATCCATTCAACCAAGTATTATTACCAAAAGTGGGTATGATCTTGTACCTTATGTTTCCAACTACTTCCCGGAAAATAGTAGCAAAATTAGGTTTTACACTGAAATGTATCTAGCAAAGAAGTTATTGGGCGAGGGTGAAAAAATGATTGTTAATTATTTTATTGAGGCGTATGAAAGCAAAACTCGCTTGAACGATTATAGTGCATTTATGAAACAACCCGCCAATGATGTTAATATTTTATTGTCGGAGTTCAATATTGAATCCCTTCCATCAGGAAATTATAATCTAGTGGTGGAAGTAAGAGATAAAGAGAATAAAATTCATACACAGCAAAAATGCTTTTTCCAGAGAACTAACAAGTTGGCAGCGCTTGATTTTAATGATATCAAATCCATTACGGTAAGCAACACCTTTGTTAGTGTTTATAAAAACATTGATTCGCTACGTTATTATATTAAATGTTTGCGTCCGATTTCTAGTCCGCCGGAAATTCAGTTTTCTGAAAATCAATTAAAAGGGAAAGAATTGGAATTGATGCAACAATATTTTTATAATTTCTGGAAATCAAGAAATGCTCTTGCTCCAGAGATGGCATGGTTGAATTATTACGACGAAGTTAAAAAAGTAAATAACGAGTTTAATATTTTTGGTTTAAAAGGTTTTGATACCGATCGAGGTCGTGTTTACTTGCAATATGGTGTTCCTGATCAACGAACAAAATATTATACCGATCCAAGTGCTTTGCCATACGAGATATGGGAATATTATTCTTTGGTAGATAAAACACAAATATTAACGAATCCAAATAATAGACAATCCAATAAAAATTTCGTTTTTTATAATTCAGATTTAGTAACAAATAAATTTGTGTTGATCCATTCCGAAGCACGCGGCGAAATATCCAATTTACGATGGAAGCTGCTACTCTATAAGAGAAATACACAATCATTGAATCTGGATGAAGAAAATGTTCCGGATAACTATGGCGGCAGCAATGCCGATGATAATTTTAGAAACCCACGTTAATCATCATTTACCAGTTTTAAATTATGAAGGTTGCCGTTGTTATTTTAAATTGGAATGGTCAAAGATTTCTTGAAAAATTTTTACCTTCTGTTATTGACTGTAACTCCTACTTTTCGGAGATTATTGTGGCAGATAATTCATCTACTGACGATTCTGTTTTGTTTCTCAAAAAAAATTATCCTCTTATCCGAATCATTCAAAATCATGAAAATGGTGGTTTCGCAAAGGGCTATAACGATGCTTTGAAAGTTGTAAATGCCGAATATTATATCCTATTGAATTCAGATGTGGAAGTAACACCGGGTTGGATTGACCGCTTAATTCAGTTGATGGACAGCGACCACTCAATTGCAGCATGTCAGCCTAAAATAAAATCTTTCGACAATAAACATTATTTTGAGTATGCCGGTGCTGCCGGTGGCTTCATTGATAAATACGGATATCCATTTTGCAGAGGACGTATTTTTGATACTTTAGAAGAGGATAAAGGACAGTATAATGATGTTCGGGAAGTTTTTTGGGCAACAGGTGCTTGTCTTTTTGTGAGATCAGAATTGTTTCATCTGGTTGACGGGTTTGATGAAGATTTTTTCGCACACATGGAAGAGATCGATCTGTGCTGGCGCTTCAAGAACCTTGGATATAAAGTCATGTATTGCCCTGATTCATCCGTCTATCATGTTGGTGGTGGCACCCTTCATAAATCAAGTCCAATGAAAACCTATTTGAATTTCAGAAACAATTTGATTTTACTTTGTAAGAACCTTCCTCCTCAATATTTCTTTTTAAAATTAGTATGGAGAATGATATTGGATGGAGTGGCGGGTTTGAAATTTCTTATAGGAGGAGATTTCGCCCATTTCACAGCGATCTTAAAAGCCCATTTTAATTTTTACTGCAACCTAAAAACAACTTTAAAAAAACGAAGTGCTTTAAAAACAAAAATAAAAAAATATACCTCTACAGCTTTATATCTTCACAGTATACTTTCCGACTATTACTTGCGCGGTAAAAAAACGTTTTCCGAAATAGATAAGGAACATAGATTCCTGTAGTACTATTTCATTAAAAGATGATCCAGGGAAACGTAATTGAACATATCGGGCATCAGCATCAGTGCCGCCCAGATGATAATGCGGGGAAAAACAATTTTCATATCCCATACTGGATTTATTAAACTGAATGCCGTGGTTACCAACAGCAGATCTATTCCAATCAAATAAAGAGAATAATTTGTAAATACACCAATAATGAGTGTGAATCCACAAATTAGTTCAATAAAAGAAGAAAGATAAGCACTAATTACCAAAAGCCCTTTAGGCATTTGAAGCTTTCCAAATTCATATCTGAATGTGTTTATAACTTCCGGCATTTTAACTCTTATTATTTTATCATACCCTTGCATGAAAAACAAAACACCTAAAATT
>CANIFU010000127.1 GCA_947466965.1 Bacteroidota bacterium | reverse complement strand
GTTTCCGGACAAAATTATTCCTTGCGGGTTGTCACTTCAGAAGGCAATGTGTATTCTGCCACCACATCAATCCCCTATCCAATTGCATTGGATTCGGTATGGTGGAAACCACAACCACCTGAAGATTCTTTAGGTTTCGCAAATGCACGCCTATCTGATCCTGTAGGGTTAGGAAACAACTACAGATGGTATTCAAAAAGAGCTTCCAAAGACAGACGTTTTCTTGCGCCATGGGGGGCAACATTCGATGATAAATTAGTTGACGGAAAAGTGTTTGATTTTGCTTACACTAAAGCATACGATCCAACAGACAGTGCAAACTCTATTGAAAATGAGATTGAAACCGAAAGAAATTTTTATAAAAAATCAGATACCATTTATATTAAATTTTGCACACTCGACAAGGCAAGCAAGGATTTTTACAACACCTTCGAAGCCGCTCTCTCCAGCAATGGAAACCCATTTGCTTCTCCAACTACAATAATAGGCAATATTGATAATGGAGGGCTTGGAGTCTGGAGCGGAATGGGTGTCAGTTATGATACGATTCTCCCAACACCTTAAAATCAGCAGCTTCTATAGATTAGAATTTTTTATTCCTATTGTGAATAAAATCTATAAAACAACATTAAAACAATTGGTAATTTTGCATGCAAATATTACTTTAAGGAGAAGAAATTATGACAGAACAAATTGAACACGTAAAATGTCTGATAATCGGAAGTGGCCCTGCAGGTTATACAGCAGCAATATATGCAGCAAGAGCTGATATGAAACCTGTTATGTACCAAGGATTGCAACCAGGTGGACAATTAACGATTACAACAGAAGTTGAAAATTATCCGGGATATCCAAAAGGAACACAAGGACCGGAGATGATGGAAGATTTTAAAGCGCAAGCTGAACGTTTCGGAACGGATATCCGATGGGGATTAGCCACTTCAGTTGACTTTTCTGGTCCCGTTCATAAAGTAATTATTGATGAAAAAACAACTATTACTGCCGATACTGTTATTATTGCAACGGGTGCTTCTGCAAAATGGTTGGGATTACCTTCGGAAGAACGCTTAAATGGTTTTGGCGTTTCTGCCTGTGCCGTATGCGATGGTTTCTTTTTTAAAGGTCAAGACGTTGCCATCGTGGGTGCCGGAGATACCGCTGCTGAAGAGGCCACTTATCTTGCAAAACTTTGTAAAAAAGTTTACATGATCGTTCGTAAAGAAGAAATGCGTGCTTCTAAAGCTATGCAAAATCGGGTATTAAATACTCCTAATATTGAAGTCATTTTCAATTCTCAAACAAAAGAAATTTTAGGAGAAAAATCGGTAGATGGTGCTTTAATTATTGATAACAAAGGAGAAATCAGAAAGATTGATGTAACTGGATTTTTTGTTGCTATCGGACATAAACCAAATACAGCTATTTTTAAAGATTATTTAAAATTAGATGAAACCGGCTATATTCAAACTATCCCCGGATCTAGCAGGACAAATGTTCCAGGTGTATTTGCAACAGGAGATGCCCAAGATCACATCTACAGACAAGCAGTTACTGCTGCTGGAAGCGGATGCATGGGCGCATTAGATGCCGAAAGATACCTTGCTGATAAAGGAATTCATTAATTAAACTAATTTACATTTCAAGAAAATCTCCGTTCATTTTATTTTGAAAGGAGCTTTTTTAATTTTTGAAGCCTCTAGTTTTATATTCACAGAATATTATCCTGCCTAATTAAAACAAACCGATGAAAAAAATAATTATTCTTTTGATTTTTATTTTAATCACACAAGTCTCCTTTGGCCAGTTTTTCGGACAAATCCCAGTACCTGTAAAATATAACGAAGCCAATGTGGTTGATCCTGAATATGGCATAACCATGTACGAAAAATTAAGTTTCTATACTGGCGGAGATTCCGTAAGAAATGACAAAAAAGGATATGCATGTCAAGGCTGGGTAGAAGATTTATACGAAACAGGAACAGCAGTCCATAAAGGATTTTATGAAGACGGACATTTGAAGGTCTATAAAAATTTTTATTCAAATGGAACTATTGAACGATCATTCAAATTGGTTGACTTTAAACGTTGCAATCTTCAACTTTTTTATTCGGATGGAAAGTTAAAATCCGATATCACTTATTTTGATGGTAGTCCACAAATTTGGACAGATTATTATCAAAACGGACAGATTGAATATGCGGAAGAAAATTCAAAAAGCATGGAATACCTGATCATGAGAAAATCCTATGCTGAAGATGGCAAACCTCAGGAAATTTTTGAAATGACCGATCCTAAGAAAAAAATCTATTCAAAAAAAGAGTATTACGAAAGCGGAAAAATAAAAGCAGAAGGTCCTATGAAATATAGCGCTGCTAACATAGATTATCAAAAAGAGGGAATTTGGAAAGAGTACGATGAAAGTGGGATTGCCTCACAACATAAATGGGTGAACGGCGCAGAAGTCAAAGATTAGTTCGGACAAAAAAAGTTGAAGCATTGTTCTAAAAACGAACAATCAAAATAAAAAAAAACAAAAAAGCCATTCGAATTCATCGGATGGCTTTTTTAAAAAAATGTTTTTTACAATTATGCTTTTCTAACATCTACTGCATTTAAACCTTTTTTACCCTCAGCTTCTTCAAAAGTAACTTTGTCTCCATCACGGATCTGATCAACCAAACCTGTAACGTGAACAAATAATTCCTGATTCGTACTATCAACTGTGATAAAACCAAAACCTTTAGAAACGTTGAAAAATTTTACTGTACCTGTTTTCATTCCATTTAAAATTAATAATTAATACTAAAACAAATATACGATACTAAACCACTAAATCAAATTTTTATTCCTAATATTGGAAACGTGATATTTGTCATGCATTTTTTATTTTCATATGTGAAATTTATTTTCAAAAAAAGATTAAAGAGAAAAAAACTGAACAACAAGCAAAAATAAAACTCAAAATAATCTCCGAAACAATAAATTTTATTGGGATTCAACACTAATTAAATCGAAAAATAAATACAAAAAGAAAAAATATTTAATGACTAGTGACGAATGAAAAAATACTTTTTAAATTCTTTTTTCATCCTTTTTATTTTAATCATTGCATGCTCATCTTGCAGCACATCTGCCTTTTTTTATGCTCCATATAAGGAACTAAAATAT
>CANIFU010000126.1 GCA_947466965.1 Bacteroidota bacterium | reverse complement strand
GATTCTGTTTTAAGATTACCCAATTGATGTTGTGCATCTTTATCAAAACAACAAGGAACAACAAGCCCATCCCAGGTTATAACCGTTGAATGCCAAAGTCTCCAGCAATGATTTAGCATTTCATTTTTGATGGTATATGTTCCATCTGTCTGTTTTTTGTAACGTGAATATTTTTCGATTGTAGGAATCAATTTATTTCCATTTACATAATCGTACATCTGAGCCGTTTTGAACCGCACTTCATCAACACCGATTTTTTTTGCCAACACCTCAACATCTTTTATCTGATGTTCGTTGGGTTTCACTACTAAAAACTGAAAAATGATATGAGGTGTTTTTGATCTTAATTCCTTTTTCCACTTGACAATATTTTCTGCACCTTCAATAACTTTTTTCAGGTCGCCACCAATCCTATACTGCTCATAAGTTTCTTGAGTTGTGCCATCAATGGAAATAATTAATCGACTCAAGCCACTTTCTACAGTTTGTTTTGCGACAGCATCAGTTAAATAATGTGCGTTGGTAGAAGTTGCGGTATAAATATTTTTGGCGGAAGCATACTTTACCATGTCTAAGAACTTAGGATTCAGAAAGGGTTCGCCTTGAAAATAAAAAATTAGATAAGAAATTTCTTTGTACAACTCATCAATGGTTGATTTAAAAAAATCGTTTTGTAACATTCCTGTGGGACGAGTAAATTCTCGCTTGCCACTTGGGCATTCCGGACAACGTAAATTGCAGGACGTTGTTGGTTCAAATGTTACACTGATTGGAACTCCCCATTGTACAGCTTTTCCAGTTAATTGAGAAAAATAAAAGCTCATCACTACTTTTATAGCATTCCAAGCTCTTCGAAAAGTGAGTAGAGATAAAAATTGTAGGCCGTCTGAAATTCTTGGATTCAATTGCGTTACTTTTTGTAAAGGTAAGGAATTCCTTTTGTGTCTATGCTCTTATTCATGAGCACAATTTATTCCCCCTTGGTGAAGGGGTTAGGGGGATTGTTTTATTTTTCTAAAAAGCATCTTTCAAATCCCCCTGCTTCGCCTCCCCCTTTTAAAAGGGGGAATGTCCTAATCATCATTTCTGCTATAACAACAAAAAACGCCTGCAACGACAATATCGTTACAGGCGTTTAAAATATAGATCAAAGAGGACTATTTTGTTACTTCAAATTTACCTCTATTAATAACTTCTTTCTTTTCGTTTAATACATTGTAAATATACATTCCAGATGTAAATGAAGCTGTTTGAATTGTGACAGCATTTCCAATCATTGAAAACTCGCCAACCTTACGACCAGTAATATCAAGCACTTCAACTGCATCTGCATTTACCTTACTAGTAAAGCTAATATTGTTTGTAGCTGGATTTGGAAAAATGGAAATAGAACTTGGTTTAGAAATATCATTTATTCCATTGTATCCAGACCATGACATAGCATCAAGATAAAATGTGCTTCCAATTTTTGCTCCAGGGTGGCTATAAACACTTGAACTTGCAAAAACCAACATGGTATCTGCAACAACAGTAGAAAATGCCGGATCATAATTCATTGTTAAACTGTTAGCTGCAAAAGTTGTAGTTGTTGCACCTGTTTCGTATTTACCCCAAGCAATTGTATCTCTAGACCCAGCAAAATAACGAGTTAAATAAGCCAAGACAAAAGCAGAATCACCTGGCATTGGACTGTATTTACAAGTAAAAGCTAAGGTTGCTGGCCGACCAGTCATTGGTTTACCATAGGTTAAACCAGGGGTAGGAAAAGCGTTAATTTTTCCCATTACTAAAATTCCTGCTGTATCAATATTACCAGTAGTATATGGATTTGGAATGGAGGCTCCAAATACTTTTACCGTTTGAATTTTTGCACTTACCAATCCTTGATTAGGAGCAATTGTTTCTTGAGTGACAGAAGTATCAGTTCCAAGAGCTGTAAGTGTATTTAATGATGCCCAACCAATAGGATCGTCAATTGTAACAAAAGGAGGTGCAGCATCTCCCCAATTTTCGAACATTAAATCTGGCGCTTGTGCAGAACCATTAAATGCAAAAGCAATAATTGCAGTTGCAGAAAGTACTATTTTTTTCATTTTATGAGATTTAAAAGTATCTAACAAATATAGGATTTTTATTTTCTTTTTACCAAAGCAAAATTTTAAAAACTTAGGTATTCAAACGAAAAGCGTCCCGAAAATTCGAGACGCTTTTTAAAAATTTATCAGTAGAAATGTTTACTTAGCAACGGTAAATTTACCGCGGTTTAAAATGGCATTGTCGTTTCCAATTAAAATATAAGAGTAAACACCGTTAGCAAAATCAGAAGTATTTATAGATGCAGTATTACCGGAAACAGTATATGAATCGATCATGCGCCCAGCGATGTCAAACACTTGGATAGAAGCCACTTTTGAAGCTTCTATTGCAAACGTAATTTCGTTTTGTGCAGGATTAGGGAATACATTTACTTGTGATGCAGCTGTAGCTTCGTTGATTCCAACTAAAGGCAATGATTGCAACCAAGTAACTTGTTTTATAGCAGACAATGAATCTAATTTAATAGACACCAATGGAAAACCTACGCCATTTGCCCACCAAGTGTAACCTGTTGTAGAATCAGCTGCTAATAAAGGCGTAAATCCTACAATCGGGTTCCAAAAACCACCTATTAATATATCGGTAGTATCGTATTTAACAATTGTTTCTTTGCTTCTCAATACATTGTATGTTCCTAAAGGAGTAGTTAAAGTACCCCAAGCATCCACCATAACAGTTTTTCGAATCCCAGAAGTCATTCTTATAGAATCGATAACAACACCAATCCCCGGATCTACTCCAAAATAAAAAGCAGGCGTTATTGATTTGTAATTGTTTGTGAAGTTTGTTAAATAATTAGCTGGAAAATTCATTAATTTTTCTGAGGGTAAATTTTTAACAGTAAGATTCGTTGGACCTACACCTAAATTAACATTTGCAGAAACACCATCGGCGGTTAATCCTGAAGCTGAATTTGTCAGGTAGCTGAAGTTATTTTGCCATCCTTGTTTCATTACCAGATTAGAAGAAGAAAATAAAGGGTTAGGAGCCCATGCATAAGAAATGAATGTCATGGTATCAGTCGTTGACGTATTCAACATACTCATGTTCCATGTTTGACTGATACCGGCACTTCCAACCGACAACGATGGTGATGGTAACGTATCGTTTGACTGATAAATTATTTTTGTAGGAGCGGCCACATCTGTTGTAGTTATGGTAATTTGAG
>CANIFU010000125.1 GCA_947466965.1 Bacteroidota bacterium | reverse complement strand
ATGCACTCGGTTGTTGGTTTTTAGGTCCAACTTCATTCTGCTGTTTGTTCAGGGAATTTTCCTGAATAAATTGCTGCAAACCGAATGTCTTATTTAAAAACAATTTTTCGTCTTCAAATGTACGACCTGCAGCAAACTGATATACATCTTGTGATGTATCCATAAATTTTTTCCGGCTGTGATCACACAAGATCACTTTTAAAAAATCAAATTTCTCATACTTCGCGTAAACGAGCCATTGCTCCTCCTTTACAAAACTCATTAAACATTCAGAAGCGCAATCAAAATTAAGCGGTACATGTTTTACTACATTTCCTTTGTACAATTCGGTGATTGTAAAATAGGCTATTGCTTTGCCTTTCGGATCGCAGGCGGAAACAGAATCAATTGAACCATAAAATATAACATCATACACCTTTGCAATTATTGATGACATAGGAGCCAATGGCGGACATTCGCAAGCAACGCTAAAACAAGATGTAAGGAGTAAAAATGATAAAAGTAATTTCTTCATTAGTAAACGATCATTTTCTTTGTAATAACAAATTCATCGCTGGAGATGGAGTAATAATAAATCCCCGCCTTCAGGTCATAAGCTGTAGCATTGAAGATATAATCGTAATTACCTTCAAGAAATGCTTCGTTCTTATAGAGTGTAGCCACTTGTCGTCCAAACACATCCAGGATCTCTAAATTAACATGTCCTTCAGATTTCAATTTAAACTTAATCCATGTTGTTTGATTGAATGGATTGGGATGATTTTGTTCAAGTTCAAGTGGAGAAAATGCGTTCAAAGCAGATTCGTCAATACTCACTGTCGCACCGTCAATCAGTGCGGTCCACACGCTCAATGTAGAAGTGCTATAAGCCATCCAGATGGGGCGCACCATGTTATTATAGGCTGATATTCCGGTATAATCACCAAAGAAAATACTAGGGCTGGGCACAAAACTAGTTTGATTAATTTTAAAGTTCGAGAACGTATTACCACCATCAATTGACTTTGCAAGGTATACATCTGTTTGCTGACTAGAAGGAGAAAAACTTCTACGATCATAGAAAACACAATAAACAGTTCCGGTGATCACATCCACATCCATCCAAGTTAAAAACTGTTGTCTGCCCGGAGCATCTGTATTTACACGTATTGGCGTAGTCCAACTTGTTCCGCCATCAGTAGATTTCACAAGCCATACATCCGTATCATTGCTACCGTTACGCTGATCGGTCCAGTTCACATAAATAGTTCCGTGATTAGGACCGCCACTTAAATCACAAATTGTCTGTGGCAATCCGTTGCATCGCTGCAATCCGGCAATGTTATAATCCCATCCACCGGGCATAGAAGTAACACTTGTTTCGTGTGGCAACCAGGTTAAACCGCCATCTAAACTTTTATTGAATACGATTCCATTCGGACCGGTCCACACAACATAAATTTCTCCGGAAGGACCAACAGCAGGCACAGCACCTTCCATTGTACTATCACTATCAACACAGTTACCCGCTTCTTTTCCTATACGAAGAGGAATGCTCCAAGTCAAACCTGCATCAGCTGATTTTGAAAAAAGGATCACAGAACTGTCGCTTGGTGCTGAGCTACCGTAATTATCAAATTGGGTCCAAGTGACATAAATTTCATTGTTAAAAGGATTTACAACAATACCTTCTTTGTCCTGAATTTTTGTTCCGTTTTTTCCGACAGCAGTTCCGCTACTCCACCACGTTGCACCTCCATCGGTTGACTTGCTAAAAACGATACGATCGACCCAGCTGCCACCTGAAGGAGGGTTAGATAAATGAGAATAATAAAAATCTCCGGTCGTATCCGTAAAAATAATCGGATCACCCCACACACCGTTTGTGGCATCCGTTAAATTTCCGATTGTCCAGGTAGCACCACCATCCGATGAATGGTAGACATTATCAAGGTTTGCACCAGCAACCACCTGATTGTTATTTTTAGGATTGATCCGGATAGAAACTTCTTCGGGATCATTGATATTACTGATCATCACATTGGTGTATTGCGCAGATAGAGGCGCTGCGAAAAGAGAGATGATTGATATAAAAATTATTTTTTTCATTTTAATGATTTTTAATTTACGTCATCGAGGAATAACGTTCAATAAAATAAACGCTGTCATCAGATAGAAAATGGAGTTGTTTTCAAAAATTGAACACATGCATCCATCTGCGTATACATAATGATATCTTGATCCACAAAGGGTACATTTTTTCTAAAATCGGCGAGCACATGCTCAATTGCATGGGATGATTTCAGAGGTTTTCTAAATTCGATCGCTTGTGCGGCATTGAACAATTCGATTGCTAAGATGCGCTGTAAATTCTCCACTACTTTAAAACATTTTGTTGCCGCATTCGCACCCATCGACACATGATCTTCTTGTCCGTTTGAACTAACAATTGAATCAACGGAAGCGGGTGAACACAACTGTTTATTCTGACTAACGATACTCGCAGCAGTATATTGAGGAATCATAAATCCGGAATTCAATCCAGGCTTCGCAACTAAAAATGGAGGCAAACCACGCAGCCCTGCAATCAGCTGATAGGTTCTTCTTTCAGAAATATTTCCTAATTCAGCCAAAGCGATTGCTAAAAAATCAAGTGCCAAAGCCAAGGGTTGTCCATGAAAATTTCCACCAGAAATAATTTCATCCTCCTCCGGAAAAACGGTAGGATTATCTGTAACGGAATTGATTTCTGTGAGGAACACATTTTCTACATATTCAATCGCATCCTTTGAAGCACCATGCACTTGGGGTATGCAACGGAATGAGTATGGATCCTGAACATGTTCTTTTTCACGTTTAATAATTTCACTTCCTTCTAAGAGCTTACGCATATTCGCAGCAGTTTGTATTTGCCCTTTGTGCGGCCGAATACTATGTATATGCGGTTTAAAAGGATCGATACGACCATCGAAGGCATCCAAGGAAATAGCACTGATCACATCGGCAGCAATGTTTAATTTTTTTGTTTGCAGTAAACACCAAACACCATAGGCGCTCATAAATTGTGTTCCATTCAGCAAGGCTAAACCTTCTTTTGATTTGAGCGCTATCGGTTTAAAATTTAATTCCTTTAAAACAGCTGCTGCTGCTTGTTTTTTTCCATTGTAAAACACCTCACCCATTCCAAGCAAAGGCAAACACATGTGTGCTAAAGGAGATAAATCACCAGAAGCACCTAAGGATCCTTGTTGGTAAACAACAGGTAGCAATTCGTTATTAAAAAAATCAACAAGTCGTTCAACGGTTTGCAATTGCACTCCGGATTTACCATAAGAAAGTGCTTGTATTTTCAACAACAACATTAACTTCACCACTTCGTTGGGAACTTCATCACCCGTTCCGCAAGCATGAGACATTACTAAATTGGTTTGCAATTGTTCCAGTTCATTGTCGGGAATCACAACATTACACAAAGAACCGAAACCTGTGTTTATACCATAGATCGGCTCTTTTTGAGATGCCATTTTTTTATCTAGGTATTCGCGACAAGATGAAATGTTCTTTTTTGCATCTTCGGAAAGAGCAAGTTTTTTTTTCCCTGAAATGATTTCAGAAATCGTTTGTAAGGATAATTGGGTTGTTGTTATTGTGTGCATAATTTCTTTTTAGGACAGATTACTCAATTTTACTCAGATTGTTCTGTGATACGTTGTGTTATTTTCTTTTTACCACAGATTACTCAGATTTACTCAGATTGTTCTGTGATACGTTGTGTTATTT
>CANIFU010000124.1 GCA_947466965.1 Bacteroidota bacterium | reverse complement strand
ATTCTGGCATCTGCAAAATTAAAAGAATACGATAGAGTGTTAGCTACCATTCCAAGCGAAAGTGGTAAAAAAGCATTTATGAAATTGGCTGAAAAACAGTTAAAAAATCAATTCAGTGATGAATTAAAAAATCTGTCGGTGAATCAAGGCAGGATCTTAATAAAGCTGATCGACAGGGAAACAGGAAAAACGACCTATGATATTGTAAAAAACATGCGGGGTTCTTTTTCTGCTGCGATGTGGCAGGGTGTTGCCATTGTTTTTAACTCCAGTTTGAAATCGGATTACGATGCCGATGGTGAAGAAAAAAATATTGAACTGGCAATTCGGATGATTGAGGATGGACAGTTTTGAATGGAACGCGGATGACACTGATAAAAAGGATTTGCACGGATTTATTTGATATTAACCTCTAGTGAAAATTAGAGGTTTTTTTGTTTACCAAGCAAGCTTTTTTCGATATACAATTTCGTTGCTTTTGTTTCTTAATATCAGAATATAGATTTGTGGACTCAGTGAGTTAAAGTCGACTATTTCTTTTGATCCAGAACTTTTTCTAGATAAGATTTTTCTTCCTGAAATATCATATAATTCAATTAAATCAAAAGAATTTGAATTTTCTATGCTTAGTACTTTATTTGAAAAGGACGTTCTAATTTCATTTATAGCAGTTTGATTAATTCCTGTTGTTACAGGAGGTGGCGGTGTTCCACAAATTACTACTGGTCCTGGACTACAAGAAGCGACTAAATTGCATGGAAGTGAACATAGCGGAATATACAATGTGTCAGCAACAATTGAATCGCAAGTAGGAATGCTTGTTGTGCAACCAAATGGACTTGGGAATGCGTAAATACATCCAGACGTTGAACATGGCCAAGCTGTAGCATCAATTGCCCAAATTCCATTACAACCTGCTGTTGGAGGAATTACATACCAAGTGGTAACTGTAATGGTTTGAGAAGAAACAGAAAAGTGAATTAAAAGACCAATAAAAATTGCGAAGACTTTTTTCATTTTAGCATTTTGTATGAAGATGCCAATTACTTCATGAAAGGTTGCATCGACTTGTCTTAAATTAAAAAGAGCTCCGTAACCGAAACTCTTTTTAATCACAATCTATAATCTATAATTTCCTTTACACCATTTCCTTCTTCTTAAATCCATCAGCAACAATCAGGTCTTTTGTGCCGTGTCCCCAGGAATAAAAACCTTGTCCGGATTTTATACCTAAATGTCCAGCTGTAACCATGTTCACTAACAAAGGACAAGGAGCGTATTTTGGATTTCCGTAGCCGTCTTGTAATACTTTTAGGATCGAAAGACAAACATCTAATCCGATAAAATCAGCTAATTGAAGTGGACCCATTGGATGTGCCATTCCTAATTTCATAACGGTATCAATTTCTTCAACACCTGCTGTACCTTCATGCAGCGTGATGATCGCTTCATTGATCATCGGCATTAATATTTTGTTGGCTACAAAGCCTGGATAATCGTTTACTTCGGTTGGAACTTTGTTTAGTTTCTTTGATGTTTCCATGATAAGGCTACAAACCGCATCTGAAGTAGAATAGCCGCGGATCACCTCAACAAGCTTCATTACGGGAACCGGATTCATGAAATGCATTCCAATCACTTTATCTGAACGTTTCGTAACAGCACCAATTTTTGTGATGGAGATCGAAGACGTATTACTTGCCAAAATTGTATTCGGAGGACAGATTTTGTCAAGCTCTCTGAAGATATTCAGTTTGATCTCAACATTTTCTGTAGCAGCTTCAACAACTAGATCCGCACTTTTAACGCCATCCGCCATAACGGTGAATGTGCTAATGTTTTTTAAAGTTGCCGCTTTATCCGCTTCGGTGATGCTGCCCTTTGCAACAATACGATCTAGATTTTTTGAGATCGTTGCAATGGCCTTATCTAAAGCAGGTTGCGAAATGTCGATTAGAGCTACATTAAAACCAAATTGAGCAAAAGTATGAGCAATTCCGTTGCCCATTGTTCCTGATCCTATTACTGCGATGTTTTTCATGTTTTTTAGTTCAAAGTTTAAAGTTCAAAGTTATAAAGTTTAAAGTTAAAACAAAGCCCAGCTTCCAACTTTCAAACTTTGAACTTTTATCTTACTTTCCTCTTCCCTGAATTACGATAAGTGCAGTATAGATCAATATTTTGATATCAACGGCAATTGACATGTTTTCGATGTAGATAATATCGTATTTCAGACGTTGAACCATTTCATCTACATTTTCGGCATAACCGTATTTTACTTGTCCCCATGAAGTGATTCCCGGACGGACTTTATGTAAATGTTTATAGTGTGGTGCTTTTAATACAATTTGGTCAATAAAAAATTGCCTTTCGGGACGCGGACCAACGATACTCATTTCACCAATTAGAACATTGTAGAATTGGGGGATCTCATCTAGCCTGACCTTTCTAAGAAATCGTCCCAAAGGAGTAATGCGGGGGTCGAGTTTACTGGAAAGAGCCGGACCAGCTTTTTCGGCATCAGTAAACATGGATCTGAACTTATGGATCATGAATGGTTTGCCATGCCATCCGATACGTTCATGACTATAAAAGATGGGACCCTTGGAGGAAAGTTTTAAAGCCAAGGCCAAAATAAAATAAACCCAGCTGAAAAGTGTCAATACGATAATAGAAATACTAATATCCATTAATCGTTTCAATGATTGTTCCCAAGTCGGCATAATTTCTCTGGAGATCTCAATGAGGGGAGCTCCGAAGATAGAGGTCATTTTAACGGATCCGGAAAGTATGTCGTACATATCGGGAATCACTTTTAGTATGATACCTCGGTAATCTAATTCATTTACGATTTTACCAATGTTTTCGTGTTCGAACGATTCAATGGCAATAATCACCTCCTCGATTTCGTATTTTAATATAATATCTTTTAAATCAGATAGTTCCCCTAAGTGAGGTAAGTTTTTCTTTAATTCTTGTGAGAAGCCATTTTTGTTTTCAATATGTACAAATCCTTTGAACTTGTTGCCCGATGATTTGCTTTGATTCTCCATTTCGGTATAGAGTTTCAGTGCATTTTCATTGCTGCCAACCAAGAGGGTATTGAATCCGATTTTCCTATTATGAATGCTTTTATTAGTTATACTTGAGAGGATAACTCTAAAAAATGCAGTAAAGCCAAAATGCAAAAGAAACAGGGTGATGATACTTTGGTAGTAGTTTCTATAAGATCCGATCTGATCATCCAGCAGAACAGCAAAAAAGATGAACAATACGCCAATTATGGAGAGCAAAAGTGTTTGTCCGATTTCTTTTAACCTTGATTTACGGTAGATATCTTTATAAGTTCCTGTTAGATAATACATTAAGATCCAAAAGAAGGGAATAAAAAGAAGTCCCCAGTAGTATTGACGGTCGTAAACTAACGGGACGGGCGTGCCAAATTTTGCGGTTTCAATGTAAAGTTTCCGGAAGGAAAAGAAGATTGCCCAAGCGAGCATTGCGGCTGAAATATCGGCAAAAAGGTATTTAAAAACTTGTAATTTTTTATTCATAAACTGCTAAGTTATCTTTAGGCCATAAGCACAATGTCCTATTTTTGCATCCTATTGTCATTAAATTTTGTGAGTGCTTAACCATAAAACGACTACTTTAAAACGATTTGACTAGTAAACAAGTTTTATGTTATCGAGAAGCAGAGCGGCGCTGTCAGTTCCTGAAGAGTTAAGCATTCCCCATGCAATTTTATAGTCTACTGCTGTAAAGGCGCCACTAACATTTGGTGTTAGGTAAATATACGCCTTATTCCAGTTACTACTTGGATTGAGGTTCAGAGCAGTATATTGCACTGATGAACTTGTT
>CANIFU010000123.1 GCA_947466965.1 Bacteroidota bacterium | reverse complement strand
CGGGTGCAACAGGAGTTGCGGGAGTAGCTGGTGCAAATGGAGTAACAGGTTCCACTGGATCAACTGGTGCAGCAGGTGCTGCTGGTATTGCAGGTTCTGTTGGATCAACTGGAGTAACGGGTGCAACAGGAGTTGCGGGAGTAGCTGGTGCAACGGGTTCAACCGGTTCCACTGGATCAACTGGTGCAGCAGGTGCTATTGGATTAACGGGTGCAACTGGAGTTACTGGATTAACGGGTGCTACAGGTTTTTTGACATCAGGTGCAGCTGCTGGAAATACTCCTTATTGGAATGGAACATCTTGGGTTACTAACTCAAGCAATATTTTTAATAACGGAGGAAATATTGGAATTGGTACTAGCAGTCCAACTGCAGGTTTTCCATTACACATAAAAGGAGATGCTGCTGAGCTAAAACTAGAAGGGTCTAACCCCGCAAGCAATAGAACAAGGATGGATTTCACAGGAGCAATGGGACCAGCAGTTAATTGGTCAATTGGGACAGATATGGAAAATGACGGTCATGATAATTTTTATTTTGAGGATGGAGGATGTTGTCAGAGAATGTGGCTTGATGCTTTAGGAGAACATTTAAATGGACAAATGGACATACAATCATCATTTCCAGGATTAGGAAACGATTTTATTGTTAAAAATACTTTTGGAGATGGTGCAGGACTCAGAATGGCTGCTATAAATAGACAATGGCTTGTTTATGCTAGTAATCCATCTTCCGCATCAGGAGATCAAAAATTAGTTTTCAGAGATTTTACTTCTGGAATAGACAGAATGGTTATTGACAATTCTGGAAAAATAGGAATAGGCACAACAAATCCAGGAGCAGGATTAGTTGTTTCCGGATCCTCCATTTCGCAATCTGCAATTGGGATTGAAAATACCGGAGGGGGGACAGAATGGAGGATAGGATCTGATGTTGACGGAGAATTAAAAATTGTAAAAATTCCCGGTGCAACCTTTACTGCTATGTCTATTGAACCGATAGCAGGAAAAATAACTTTAAATAGTCTGGCACCAGGAGGAACAGTTGTTGCCAATGCTTCAGGATTGCTTTCCGTAGTAGCTGGTTCACCTTTAACAAGTAACGGAACCGCAAATTATATCCCAAAATGGAATGCTGCAGGCACAGGTCTTACCTCTACTTCTTTGCTAGTTGATAACGGAACAACAATTGGTATTGGTATTTCTACCCCAACAGGGCCAGGTAAATTGCATGTTTACCAGAATACATCAGCAGCTGGGCAAATGGCTTATTTTGAACATCAAACCTCAGCAAATACTGCAGGTTTAAATACGGCTATATATGCAATTTCATCTGCTTCAGGAACCGCTAATAATTATGGTATTTATACTCAAGCAAACGCTAGTTCTGCTGGAACCACAGTTGTTGGCATTGAAGCAATAGCAACAAATACAAGTGTATCAGGTCAAGCGAGAGGATTAGAAGGGGTTGCCAGTGTATCTGGATCGGGACTAGCAATTGGTTTGTTTGGGAGTGCTTCTGGTTCAACTGGTACAAATTGGGCAGGACTTTTTAATAATGGTAACGTGCTTATAACAAATAAGTTGAAGGTTGGTGGTTTAAGTACTACTGCTCCTAATTATCCAATTGATATTAATGCAACTAATTATGGATTAAATCAAACGGATGGTTCTGTTGTAATGAGTACTTTTATAAATGCTGGGAATTCTGCAAGTATAGGAACTCAATCAAATCACCCTTTCTTTATTTATACAAACAATGGCGGACCTAAATTAGTTGTTACGGTTGGTGGAAATGTTGGTATTGGTGGAACTGCACCCGGTCTTGCTCCTCTATATAAATTACATGTTACAGAAGCTGCTGCAGGAGCAATTTCATCCTATTCTGAAAATACGTATGTAGGAAATAGTGATGGTACAGGAATTTATGCTAAATCAGATAATGCACCCGGGTATGGTTACGGAGGTAGATTTTTTGCCGGTTATACAGGTGTTCAAAGTATTACAACTCCTACGTCCTTTACTAGTATTTCATACGGAGCATATGTCACTAATACAGGTGGTACTGCAGGTACACATTATGGTGTTCTTGGTTTAGCATCGGGTTCGGCTGGAACAACAAATTATGGTGTATATGGGACTGCTTCTGGTGGGACTTTAAATTATGCCATTTACTCAAATGGTATTCAGTTTTCAACAACAGGATCAGCTTGGACAATTTCTGATAAAAATCTTAAAAGAAATATTTCAGATTTAAATATAAATGCAATAGAAACAGTATTGAAAATAAAAACGCATCAATATTATTTTGATACTGAAAAGTATAAAAATATTCAACTTCCTAAAGAAAAGCAATGGGGATTCATTGCACAGGAAATTGAAGAAGTGATTCCTGAAATGGTAAAAGATGCAGTACTTCCCGGGGAATACAATTCTTTAACGAAAGAAAAATTAAGTGATGACGTGAATATTAAATCTATTCAATATGATCGGTTATTTCCAGTAATTGTGAAAGCAATACAAGAACAACAAGCACAAATTGAAGAATTAAAAAAACAATCTGAAGTACAACAAAAACAAATTCAATTGTTATTAAATCAATCAAAAATAAAGGATCAAAAATAATATCTTTTACCCATAATTATCTGGTATAACTGGATGACAAAAAAGCAATAACATGAAAAAATTATTATTACAACTTTTATTAGTATTATTAAGTGCAATCTCCTTTGCACAAGCACCACCTCAAGGGATCAATTATCAAGCAGTAGCTCGCAATAACGCTGGAGCTGCTCTAATAAGTACTTCTTTAACTGCCCGTTTTAGTGTTCATGATCTTACGGCATCGGGTACAACCGTTTACCAAGAAACACATGCTGTCACTACAAATGTATACGGTTTATTTACAGCAAAAATTGGAATGGGAATACCTGTTTCAGGAACGTTTTCAACTGTAAACTGGGGAAGTGGCGACAAATACTTAGAAGTGGAAGTGAACGATGGAAGTGGATTTGTATCCATGGGGGCAAGTCAGATGATGAGCGTACCCTATGCCTTTTATGCAGCGAATGGTCCCGTTGGTGCAACTGGTCCCGCATCAACAGTTCCCGGTCCAACTGGTCCAACTGGTACTGGTTTAACAGGAGCCACAGGGATTGACGGTGCTACAGGTGCAACAGGACCTATAGGTTTAGTTGGAGCAACGGGAGTTGATGGTCCAATAGGAGCCACAGGCCCTGCAGGTTTAACAGGAGCCACAGGGATTGACGGTGCCACAGGTGCAACAGGACCTATAGGTTTAGTTGGAGCAACTGGAGTTGATGGTCCAATAGGAGCCACAGGCCCTGCAGGTATAATAGGAGCCACAGGGATTGACGGTGCCACAGGTGCAACAGGACCTATAGGTTTAGTTGGAGCAACGGGTGTTGATGGTTTAATAGGAGCCACAGGCCCTGCAGGTTTAACAGGAGCCACAGGGATTGACGGTGCCACAGGTACAACAGGAGCTGCAGGAGTAGCTGGTGCAAACGGAGCAACAGGTTCCACTGGAGCAACTGGTGCAGCAGGTGCTGCTGGTATTGCAGGTTCTATTGGATTGACAGGTGTAACGGGTGCAACAGGAGTTACAGGATTAGCAGGTACTACAGGAGCAACAGGTTCCACTGGTGCAACTGGTGCAGCAGGTGCTGCTGGTATTACAGGTTCTGTTGGATCAACTGGATCAACTGGAGTAACGGGTGCAACAGGAGTTGCAGGAGTAGCTGGTGCAACGGGTTCAACCGGTTCAACTGGATCAACTGGTGCAGCAGGTGCTGCTGGTATTGCAGGTTCTGTTGGATCAACTGGAGTAACGGGTGCAACAGGAGTT
>CANIFU010000122.1 GCA_947466965.1 Bacteroidota bacterium | reverse complement strand
TGTAAGGGAAGAATTGCTCGATCAACAAGCAGCATCTATTGGTTTGCCTTTGATAAAAATGTATGTAAAAGAAGGAACCAATTCGGAATATGAATACAAAATGGAGGTGTTGCTTTTAAAATACAAAGCACTCGGCATAACAAAAGTTATTTTCGGAGATATTTTTTTGGAAGATCTTCGAACGTATAGAGAAAATAATTTAATGAAAGTGGGATTAGAAGCTGTGTTTCCTCTCTGGAAGAGAAATACATACGAATTGATAACTGAATTTCTGCAGCTAAAATTTAAAACCATTATCTGTTGTGTAAATGATGCCTATTTAAAGGAAGATAAAGTGGGGGTAGAGATAAATGAGGCGTTCATTAATGCACTTCCAGAATGTATAGATCCTTGCGGAGAAAATGGGGAGTACCACACTTTTTGTTTTGACGGACCTGTTTTTAAAACGCCAATAAAATTTTCAATTGGAGAAAAAGTTTACAAGCCTCTAGAATTAAAAAAAACGGATACGGTTACACAAACAAAAGGATTTTGGTATTGCGATTTACTTCCGCTTAATTAAAACCTTCGTTTTCTAACTTAATAGTTTGAAAAGGAAATCGTTGTCATTTTTTAAGAAAAGAATTTCCAAAAAAAATCGCTTTAATTTATATTATAAAATCTATTTAATTGTTTCAAGAGTAATAAAAATTATAAACTTTCAGAAACCAATTCAGCAACTTCTTCACCAACTAAACTCCCAATGGCAACACCCATGCCGCCCATTCTTACAGCACAAAACACATTTTTGCTTGTTGCTTTTACAATGCTGGTTTTTTGTGGACCAACGCCCATAATTCCACTCCAGCGCATGTCAATCGAATGCTCTTTATCTGGAAGGATCATTGTTTTTAAAATATGTTCTAATTTTTTTTGAACTAAATTAGTTAATCCTAATTCTGTTGTTTCTTCAGTTTTAAAATCTAAGTTTCTACCTCCACCAATTAAAACCCGATTGCCTATATTTCGGAAATAATAAAATCCTTCATCAAAATGAAAGGTTCCTTTGAAGTTAAGTTTTTTTATAGGATGCGTGATGATTACTTGAGCACGAGCTGGATCTACTTGGTATGCTGGTAATAATTGTTTTGCAAAACCATTTGTAGCAATGATAACTTTTTTGCTTTTAAATACCAATTTATCAGAAGTAAAAATGGAAACATTTTTACCATCATCTTCTATTCTAGAAACTTTAAAACCATTCATAATTTCTATACCTGCATTTCTGACTTTTGAGATAAGTGCATGTATCATTTTCCCTGTATCAATCTGCGCTTCTGCCGTATTTAATATCATATGATTTACATCACGAAAACCAAATTGTTTGATTTTGTTATCGGCATTTTTGTATACCTTTTTTATCCCGATAATGGGAGCAGTATGTTTATTTAGATATTCAATTTGAGACGCACAAGCATCAAAGGATTTTTTAGAATCAAAAACTTCATATCCACCCCAATTATGAAAATCGATGTTTTTGTTTCCTAAGTTTTTCTTGAGTCTTAATAATCCTTTCCATCGTTTTTCAACAAGTGAAAAAACTTCATCCTCCGTATGTTTTTTTAAATCATCGAGCAATTCGCTCGGACTTCCGAAACAAGCGAAGCCTGCATTTTTAGAACTCGCTCCCGATGGAAGCATTCCACTTTCGAGAACAATTATTTTTAGATTATTGTTCTTTTTTTTTAGAGTTAATGCCGCATTTAATCCTACAATTCCGCTTCCAATAATTGCAACATCAATATCTTTAAAATATGAAGTTTGTTCCCAGTAGCTTAAACTCATTATATGGCAAATATTTAGACGCTTTTTCATAAAAGTATAAAATATAATTACAAATAAAACCAACTAAAAAAAACAATCATTGAATAGACTTTAAAATGGCAGTTTTTTTTGCAAACTAATTGTCAACAAATTGCTCTTTTTTGATCCTTTTTTACGATATTTGCTAATTATCTCTGTTGTTTTATCTAAGTAATTTTTAATTTAGTATTAAGTATGGTTTTTATTCCGTTTAAGATATATTTAAATAATACCATGAAATTCTTATCTGGATTTTTGTTGTTAGTCACAATTTTTGCAATTTCAATAACAGAATCAAGTGCACAAAACAAATACGATGTTAAGGGAACCGTAAAAAAAAGCAGAAAAAAAACGGAAGGTGCCATCATTACACTTTATAAAGGTTCATCTCAAGTGTCTCAGCAAACAACTACTTCCAACGGTCGTTTTCAGGTGATTATGGATTTGAATGCAGAATATACTCTTACCATTTCCAAACCAGGCCACATTAGTAAAAAGTTTTATTTTAATACCAAGGGAGTTCCAGAAGAAAGAGCGAAAGAAGAATTCGGAGGTCAGGACATAGAAGTGAGTATTTTTGAAATGCCAAAAGATCCCAGTGTGGTTTCTCAAATCAACCAGATTTTGAGCCAGCCGATGGCTAAGTTTTATTATGATGATCAAATGAAAGAGATCGATTTTGATAAGGGATATTCCCAATCAATGTTGGACGCCCTTTCAAAGTTAAATCAAATTGAACAAGAAGCCATAAAGAAAGCAGAAGAAGAGACTAAAACAAAGACTGCTTCCGAAAGCGCTGCTGCCAGTAAGTATGAAGCTGCCATTATAAAAGGAGATGCTGCTTTGGCAAAAAAAGATTATACTTCAGCAAGAGTAGCCTTCACGGATGCTTTGGGTATTAAACCCGGTGAAGAATATCCGAAAAATAAAATTATTGAAATAGAAAAACTTATTGCAGATGCAGCTAAAAATGCCGCCTTAGATGCTGATTATAAAGCTGCAATTGCAAAAGCTGATGCTGCATTCACAGCTAAAAATTTCGTCGTTGCTAAAGTATCTTATAATGATGCATTAAAATTAAAATCTGCTGAAGCGTATCCGAAAACAAAGTTAGATGAAATTACAAAGCTACAAGCAGATGCTTCAAAATTAGACGAATTAGAAGCAAAATATAAAACGGCCCTTCAAAAAGGAGATACAGATTTTAATGCAAAATCATATGAAAGTTCAAAAGCAGCGTATTCCGAAGCTTCCGTTTTGAAACCAGCAGAAAAATATCCGAAGGATAAAATTGCAGAAATTGATAAACTATTAACAGATATTTTAGCGAAAGAAAAAGCTCAAAAAGAGCTTGACGATAAATACAAAGCAATCGTTTCAAATGCAGATAAGTCATTTGCATCCAAGATGTATTCTTCTTCGAAAACCAGTTACGAAGAAGCATTGAAACTGAAACCTACTGAGCAATATCCGAAAACAAAAATTCAAGAAATTGAAAAACTTTTAGCGGATATTGCGGCTAAAGAAAATTCAGAAAAAGCATTGACCGAAAAATATACCGCAGCAATTTCAAAAGGGGATAAAGCATTAGCAGCGAAAGAATATGTGAATGCAAAAGGAGCATTTTCAGAAGCTATAGCATTAAGAGCTTTGGAACAATACCCGAAAGATAAAATTTTAGAAATCGACAAAGCCATTGCTGATGCGGCTGCAAAAGATGCTGCAGAAAAAGATCGTTTGGTAAAAGAAAAAGCATTAGCGGATAAATATAATGCTGCAATTGCAAAAGGGGATGCTGCTCTTACCAAAAAAGATTATACCACAGCGAAGTTAGGATATACAGAAGCAATTTCATTAAAATCTGCAGAGCAATATCCGAAGGATAAACTTTCTGAGATCGACAAAGCACTTGCTGAAGTAGCAAAAGAGGCAGCGTTGGATTCAAAGTATAAAGCAGCAATTGCAAAAGCAGATGCAGCAATGAAAGCAAAAATATTTGATGTGGCAAAAGCGGCTTACAATGAAGCGTTATTACTAAAATCTGCAGAACAATATCCAAAAGATAAATT
>CANIFU010000121.1 GCA_947466965.1 Bacteroidota bacterium | reverse complement strand
ATTTTAGCACCAAGTACTCCATACGATTGGCGCAGCCCACAGAACGTAAATTTATGGCAAGGAGTAAACGGAGTAAATAACCCTTGCCCAAGTGGATATAGAATACCTACGGAACCAGAGTTAGAGGCAGAACGTTTAAGTTGGAGTGTAAATACATCGGTAGGGGCTTTTGCCTCCCCGCTTAAATTGCCCGTGGCGGGCATCCGCGACTACAGCAGTGGTTCGCTCACCAATGTCGGTGCCAACGGCCGCTATTGGAGCAGTGCGGTGAGTGGTACCAATTCACGCCACCTCTACTTCGACAGCAGCTATGCCAGCATGAATCCCATCTACAGAGCCTTCGGCTTAACTGTGCGTTGCCTTAAGGATTGACACTTTGATTAGCGCAGCGATTTGATTTATTTTTACACTGAGCGCAGCTTTAGCGAAGTCGAAGTGTGACACTTAACCATACCATTCCGCTTTTTCGGCGGATGGTATGGTTTTAAGAACCGCGAAAGCGGTCGAATTTTTTGAACATAATGACCATTACAGAAATAACAATACAAATGAAAAAAATACTCCTTCTCCTTACCATAATAAGCTTTTCAAGCGGTATTACGGCACAAGTAAAAGTAAATCAAAATGCAGCGAACTCGGCAATCAATAACAGCTCTGCTTTTATGGATGCTTCCAGCAGTCCTTTGTGGAACGGTACTACCAACCAAGGAAAAGGAATGTTGTATCCACGTGTCGATCTTGTGAATTATACCGCTATGTCGCATGCAGGTCCATTTAATGCTAGTAATAACCCCAATTATTTTGATGGGCTCTTGGTTTTTAATACCGCTACAGGCATTGCAGGCATTGGCGCAGATAGTGTATTCCCCGGATATTATTATTACAGAAACACCACAACTACTGCGAATGGCGGACATTGGGTGTCTTTAAAAGGAATAAAGGGAGATGATGGAAGCATTGGACCTATTGGTCCGCAAGGGGTACAAGGTGTTGCAGGAAATGATGGATTAATAGGCGCTACAGGTGCTCAAGGACCAACGGGTTTAACAGGAGCAACTGGTTCAGTAGGTGCTACAGGCGCCAATGGGCCGCAGGGCATAGCAGGTATTAATGGAACAAATGGTACTAACGGTTTAAGTGCATACGACGTATGGCTTAGTTTAGGTAATGTGGGTACTCAAACAGATTTTATTAATTCAATAACAGGACCACAAGGCTCGCAAGGAATTCAAGGATTAACTGGCGCAACAGGTCCACAAGGTCCGATTGGTTTAACGGGAGCAACTGGTTCAGTTGGTGCTACCGGCGCAACAGGACCTCAAGGTTTAATTGGTGCTACTGGCCCACAAGGGCCAATTGGTTTAACGGGAGCAACAGGTTCAGTTGGTGCAACTGGTGCTACTGGTCCACAAGGTCCAATTGGTTTAACAGGAGCAACTGGTAACCAA
Source organism: Bacteroidota bacterium (assembly GCA_947466965.1). Classification (GTDB taxonomy): domain Bacteria; phylum Bacteroidota; class Bacteroidia; order 2-12-FULL-35-15; family 2-12-FULL-35-15; genus 2-12-FULL-35-15. The sequence continues at coordinate 2,464 of CANIFU010000121.1, read as the reverse complement.
GGTCCGCAGGGTGTATCCGGAACTAATGGAACAAACGGAATAAATGGTATTGATGGTAAAAATACCTTGGTGAATACAACTGCCGAACCAACAGGTACTAATTGTGCTTCAGGTGGTACAAAATTAGAATATGGCTTAGATGCCAATAATAACGGCACATTAGATGCTGGAGAAATAAATGCCACGCTTACAAAGTATGTTTGTAACGGAGCAACCGGTGCTGCAATGGGTTTTAATTGTGCTTTTTCTCTAGAAGGAAATTTACCTTCAATTTACGGGCCTTCGTTGACTCCCATTTCTTTTTCTGAAATATTCGATATCGGTAATAATTTTTCTGGAACAAATTTTACTGCACCAAACAACGGTATTTATTCATTCAGCGTAAAAGTTGGAACTGATTATATAAATCCAACTAATAATATAGACTATTATGTTAACGGAATATTCCGAGCTACTGCTTGGTATAATCATACTTCGGGCTCAGTGTCAGGTCCAATAGAATTTACCTCTTTACTACAATTAAATACTGGTGACATACTAACATTAAGAGTAAATGCTATTTGTTGTAATCCAAATGCATTTGTAAAATTTATAGGATATAGGATAAATTAGAAATGCCTAACGATAAAATATTCAAAAACATTTTTCGCCCTTGTTGGTGTTATCACCAGCAAGAAATGGGAGGAACGCAAGCCTAACTAATACAGAAAATAGCTGTTGGTGATAACACCAACAGTGGCTATAAATTTCACCAACAAGCTAAAGATGATGTTCATAAACCTCTAAAAAAATAAAATCGTTTGGCATACTCATATAATGTTTGGCGGATGAATATTTATAATCGGTTTCGGTAATGCATAAGTTAGCCCTTACCGGATTTTTATGTATGTAATTTAATTTTTGAATAAATACATCCGAACTCATTATATCAATTGATAAAGCATTGCGTTCCCAAAACTGATATTTTCTATCTTTTGCCTCTACAATAAAATAAGGCAATACATCAGGGTGATGTTTTTCTAAATCAAATTTTATTTGTTGAGCAGTATATTTCATAAAACTTAATTGCGTATGTTTTAAAGAATATAATGTTGTGCCTTGCCAAATTATATGAATATGATTTTCCATAATTACAAAACCATATATTTTAACACGTTGTTCTTTTACTAAAAAAGTTAAACTATCAATGATAATTTGTTTGTACTTATCTTGTTTTAATAATTTTTGCCAAAGCAATATGGTAGCGGTATAAAACTGAATTGGATTATCTGTATGATTTAATTTAGGCATTATAAAATTTAACAATAGTTACTTGTTGGTGAAAACACCAACAAGGTCAAAAATAACTGATTAAAAAATAGCTGTTGGTGAAAATACCAACAGTGGCGAATAAAACACCAACAGTGGCGATGAATAGTTACTTGTTGGTGAAAACACCAACAAGGGCAAAGTATGATTTAATTTAGGCATTATAAAATTTAACAATAGTTACTTGTTGGTGAAAACACCAACAAGGGCAAAAATAACTGATTAAAAAATAGCTGTTGGTGAAAACACCAACAGTGGCGATGATTTTATACCATTGTAGTTGGTGTAAGTATTTATTTTGTTTTATATCCAATTTGCTTTCGTTCTTTTTGGCTTGTTTCCTGTTTATCTTTTTGCAGTAAATAATTAATGGCTTCGTATACATCTTTAAATTGTTTATTGTATGTTTTTTCAAGTTCCTTGAGTTTATTATTTAACTCAGTGTTTGTTAAAGCAAATTGTTTTAAAGCGATAAAGGCTCTTACAATTGCAATGCTTGTTTGTCTGGCTTTTTTACTCTTTAATATATTTGCCAACATCGTTACTCCATGTTCTGTAAACACCAATGGTAATGCCGTTTTTGGTCTTTTGTTTACAGATGTCATCACAATTTGTGATGACATGTCTTGCCATTCCTTTGAGGTGATTTGAAACATAAAATCTTGTGGGAAAATATCTATATTTCTTTTAACAGCTTGATTAAGAATTCTTGTTTCAACTTCATATAGCTCAGCTATATCATAATCAAGCATAACTTTTTGCCCTCTTACTTCATAAATTTTTGTTTGAATCACTTGTAATTGCATCTTTCTATAAATTAATTATTTCTCTAAAAACAAAAGTAATTTAATTTATAGTTGCCTTCTGCTACAAATTGTAGCATTTGTAAAATGTTTAATTTTTAACCATTGTGTTGTTATCAATAACAAGTTACTATTTGTAATTTAAAGAATGGAACACAGATTAATAGGATTAGAAATGATTTTAAATCTTGTTAATATTATTTAAACAATAATAAATTTCGCCCTTGTTGGTGTTAGCACCAACAATAATAAATGCTGTAGATTCTCGCAATTTTGTAAAAAATGCTTCCATTTCAACAATAAGTGCCTTTTCTGTGTAAAATATCACATAATGAACACTTATAAATGGAAAT
>CANIFU010000120.1 GCA_947466965.1 Bacteroidota bacterium | reverse complement strand
CTCAACAATAAAAATTATAGATATATTGGGGAAAACTGTTCAAGCAATAAATTTTTCAGGACAAAATCTTATTTTTAAAAAAGGAGAATTGAAAAATGGTATTTATATTATTGAGGTTATAGAAAACAACCAAATAGTTGGATCCAAAAAAATTGTTGTAGAATAAGTTATTTCGCCTGCCTACTCACAGGCTATTAGATCCCTTAATAAAATAGTGTTAGGGGGTTTTTTAGTTTAATAACGGTAACCATTTTTAAAATGTTCTTCATGCTTTTGCTCATTTACAAAGTTAATTGCTCATTAATTCCTACTAGATAATTAGAATTTCACACGTAAAGGTTTACATTTGAACTAAAGTTTATAAAAATAAAATCCATTTACTTAGCAACGGGATGCATTCAAAATCAAAATTCTTAATTACCATTGTCTTTTTCTTACTTTGTAATGCTACTTCGTATGGACAAAAATGGCCTTTACCTCTTGATGAAACAACCAATAAGATTGTTTGGAAAGGAGAGGTTAAAGTTGATTCGGTTGCCAAAGATGAGATGGTTAATAAAATAGCAAGATGGGCTCTTCAAAATAATTATAGAATTGAGCAAGGGAATGAAAAATTTGGAATTATTATTTTAGACGGATCGGTTGAGTTTACAAAGGGTACTGATAGTGACGGAAAAAAATACAATGCACCTCATAGGATTTACATATACGTTGAGAAGAATTCTTATTCATTTGAAATTAAAGATGTTTCTATAACAAGACGGCCATTAGAATATTTTTATACAAGGGATGAGTATACCAGGTCTCTAAATACAACATATGAAAATATCGATGATCAAATGCTTCTTTTGGTAGAAAGACTCAAAAGAATTTTTAATTAGTTAGCCCATTTTAAAAAAAATTCATACAAATTTCAGTTTGTATTTGGCTGTGCTGTGAGTCCACTAGATGATGACCCCGGGTAAGGAAAAGTTTCCGGCTCACCCCCTCTGGTAAAAGGCCAGAAATGGATTTTTATAGGAATTTTGCTAGTTACTTTTTGCAGTCACTTTCTTTTAAAAACCAGACAACTTGGAAGCCGGAACATCAAAAGCCTTACTAATTTTAAGACGGGTTTCAGCAGTAACATTGGATTTTCCCTTTTCTATCCTGGTTAAATTACCTCTCTCTATCTCACACCTATTTGCCACTTCAGTCTGACTGAGCTTAAGTTTTAACCTCTGCTTAGCAATAGATTCTCCTAACTGTTTTAAAAACTGCTTTGTTCAAGGTAATGAATAAAATGCCTCTGCTAATTGGTTTAAAGCTAAAATCAATCAACTAAAAAACCCTAGAGATACTGTGGTTATTTAAAATTAGCACTTTATACAAAATAGTTTACATTTGTATTGGTTATATACTCTCCTATCATAATCCACAATATTTTCTTTATTAAATAAAACATTAAGGTTTCATATCTATTGGTATGCAACAACTTGTATCTTCTGAACAAAACAATTTTACTTAAAAACAAAATCATGAAAAAACTACTACTAATTTTAAGTTTAGCATTTAGCTTAAATGCAAATGCGCAATGCTGGAAAAAAGTTACGGGTTCTCGATATCATACACTTGCAATAAAGACCGATAGTTCATTATGGGGGTGGGGACGAAATTATGTAGGAGAATTAGGAGATGGGACTAGTTTTGATAGATGGCTACCAATACAAATGGGATTTGGAGATAAGTTTGTTGATATAGTAACTACAGCAGGCTGGGGCCAGTCTTTTGCCATTAAAAAAGATGGTACATTATGGGCTTGCGGTAATTCAGAGTTAGGTGATGGAATTGTTACTAATAGATATATTCTAACTCAAATTGGTACAGAAACCAACTGGAAATCTATTTCGGCTGGTCCTTACCATGTAATAGCAATTAAGACTGATGGAACACTATGGGCATGGGGAGAAAATAATAACGGTGAACTAGGCTGCTGTTCCACAGGAATGTCCCAATCCTTTCCAACACAGATTGGAACCGGAACAAATTGGAAGGCGGTAAGTGTTGCAACTGGTTTTTCAATAGGAATAAAGACTGATGGAACACTTTGGGGATGGGGCCTATCGTATTATAATGGGACTGGGTCATGGGCTCTCGTGCCAACACAGATTGGAACAGCTACAAATTGGGAATCTATTTCAAGCTCGACCAAGCACACCTCGGCTATAAAAACAGATGGTACACTATGGGCATGGGGAGAAAACCCAAATGGTGAACTAGGAGATGGGACAAATTTTTATAGAATCGTTCCTATTCAAATTGGAACGGGAACAAATTGGAAGTCGGTAGCTGCTGGTGAAACTCACACCATAGGAATTAAAACAGATGGAACACTTTGGACTTGGGGCGTAGGGTCTGCATTAGGTGATGGAACGACGGTAATCAGATATAGTCCTGGTCAAATTGGAGCATTAACAAATTGGGAGTATGTTTATTGCGGTCCATTAACATCCTACGCAATAAGAACTGATCTGTCTTTATGGGTTTGTGGGCAAAATCCATCAGGTCTACTTGGAGATGGAACTCAGTTTCCTAGAGATATTTTCCAACAAGTAAGTTGTGGTTCTAGTGGAATTGAAGAAGTTGATAATAATTCTTTTACTGTTTATCCTAACCCAACAAACTCAACGCTGACAATAAATACAAAAGCTATTTATTCAAGTGTACAAATAGTAAATATGTTAGGTCAGGTTGTATTTACAAAAGAGAAATCTACATCACTAAATGTAAGTTCATTACCTAGTGGAATATATTTTATTCAATTAGTAGAAAATAAGGGAAGTGTAATCGGTAATGAAAAGTTTGTGAAAGAGTAGAATTCATTTATTTAATGCTATGATCATAAATACTTTCAAAAAATAATATCTACAAATAAACTATGAAAAAACTACTACTAATTTTAAGTTTAGCATTTAGTTTAAATGCTTTTTCACAAGTGCCTAGCTATGTTCCTACGTCTGGATTGCAGGGTTGGTGGCCTTTTAATGGAAATGCAATAGATGAAAGTGTAAATACAAATGATGGAACTGTTAATGGCGCAACTTTGACAACCGACAGATTTGGTAATTCAAATTCTGCATACAGTTTTGACGGCATCAGCAATTACATTTCAACTGCTGATATTGATTTATATGATACTACAACCATTTCGGCTTGGGTTTATCCAATAGGAACAATTGGGGCATTGATTGATAAAGATATGGATGCGAATATAAATTCAGGGTATTCACTGCTTTACAATAATTCTACTTATGGTTTGTATGCTCATGTCGGCTGGAGCGGAATCGCCAATAACAATATTTACCCAAGCAGCAATAATATCTCGCTAAATCAGTGGCATCATTGCGTATTAACTCTGAATAATGGAACGGCCAAATTTTATGTTGATGGAATTTTAGTTTATACGCAAACAGGTCTTAATTCAACTACTCAGAATAATGATATTCTTTTATTTGGAAAATCTGTTTGGGGTGGAAATTTATTTTCTGGAAAATTGGATGACATAGGTATTTGGAACAGAGCATTAACCCCATGTGAAATAAATGCACTATACCAATCAGGAGCTTCTAGTATGACAGTGAATTTAAGTTCCTCAACTATTTGTGCAGGTGGTTCTACAACCATTACTGCAAATGGTGCAACTTCATACACATGGATGCCAGGTAGTTTATCAGGAAATTCTGTGGTAGTAACACCAAGCACTACAACTACATATACTATTACAGGTACGGATGGATTAGGTTGTACTTCTACCACTACTTCTTTAGTAAATGTAACTCTTCCTCCTACTACAACTGCAAGCGCACAAACCAATGTAAGTTGTAATGGATTAAGTAATGGTTCTGCAACAATTGCAGCATCTAGTGGAACACCGGGTTATACTTATTCATGGTTACCAAGCGGAGGAACAGGCGCTACTGCATCTGCACTTTCTGCAGGTAGTTATACTTGTTCTGTTACTGATGCAAATAGTTGTACTGCTACACAAATCTTTGTTATTACTGAGCCTGCTGCTCTAATGGCAATGTCCTCTCCAACAGCTATCTTGTGTAATGGTGGTTCATCAACAGTAACTGTTAATGCCATGGATGGAACAGCTCCTTATACAGGAACTGGAACATTTTCTGCAAGTGCAGGATCGTATGCTTATCCTGTTACAGATG
>CANIFU010000119.1 GCA_947466965.1 Bacteroidota bacterium | reverse complement strand
TTTCAAAATTGGTAAAGTAAAAAAATAAAGAGGAATGAAATTTAAGATAATAAGCATATTACTATGCGTCTTTTTTAGCTATGAATTAGATGCGCAATCCATCACCGGTCGTTTTACGCAACTAGCCATGCAAGAAATTAAACTAGAAGGCTTCAATGGCTTGAAAACCTATGTTATTTCAAACGCTACTGCTGATGAAAAAGGAAATTTTAAACTATCCTATGCGAAGGAAGATTACGGTGTTGCCTACCTGATATCCGCCGATAAAAAACCTCTGTTAGTATTATTAACTGGGGAGGATGTAGAAATTACTGGCGAAGCATTCAGCGCTGTTGAAACGATTCACATAAAAAAAGGAAAAGAAAACCTGTTGTTTGAAAACTATGCCAAGCAACATCCCCGCAGAGAGCAGTCTTTGAGTGCTTGGATTTATTTGGAGAAAATATATACCTTGGATTCTTTATTTTCTGTGCAAAAAACGGCAGTCAAAAATATTCAATTAGAAAAACAACGCATCAAGGCGGAAGATGCCGCATTTTTAGCAAATTTACCCAAAGGAACGTATGTCAGTTGGTTCTTGCCCACCCGAAAATTAGTGAGTGATGTTGCTACCGTTGCGCAATACCGACCAGAGGAAATACCTGCAACGATTGCTGCTTTCAGAAAAATGGATTATACCGATCAACGTCTTTATAAAAGTGGTTTGTTCAAAGATGCCATTGAAAGTTATTTCTGGTTGTTAGAGAATTGCGGTAAACCAATCGATTCGGTATTCATTGAAATGAAGTTTTCCATTGATGCGATGATGGTTTATCTGATCAAAGACGAGAAAAAATTGAACGAAATAACCGATTACCTTTTTGATTTATTGGAGCGACACAGCTTATTTCAAGCTTCCGAGTATTTGGCAATAAAAGTATTGAATGAAACAAGTTGCACCATCAACAGCGACCTTGCCAAGCAATTGGAAACGTACCGCACGATGAAAAAAGGGAACCTTGCTCCCGATATTCTTTTTAATAGCGATAAGTTCGCTCCCACGTATGATTCTGTTACTTTTCCGAAAAAACTTTCTGAGCTGAAGAGTAAGTATACATTGCTTGTTTTTGGAGCGAGCTGGTGTCCTAAATGCTTAGAGGAGCTTCCTGCAATTGCAAAACAATATTACAAATGGAAAGCAAAGGATGTTGAAGTGGTATTTGTTTCGCTCGATGAAAGTAAGGTGCTTTTTACAAATTTTGTAAAAATATTTCCCTTTATTTCAGTCTGCGATTATCAAAAATGGAACAGCGATATTGTAAAGAATTATTATGTATTTGCTACACCTACCATGTTTCTGTTAGATCATAAACGAGAAATTATTCTTCGTCCCAATTCTGCAGAACAAATGGATGCATGGGTCAATTGGAACCTGGAAGCTGGAAAAAAATAAACGTTTGTCATCTTTGCACCAGTAAATAAAAATAGTGCTGGTTACAAAGTACTGCGCTTTTCTGCACAAGGTATCTGAATAATTTGCTTGCGCTGCATTTTCCAAAAAATGAAAAATAATTTATTCTGAAAAATCTTCTTTATATTTGATTTTTAAATGGTAGTGGTTCATACTTGAATGATGCAATTGTATAAAAATAAAAATTTCTATTTCCTACTTTCATTTATTGAAGGCGCTTCCGTAATGGCAGCCGAATTATTAGGTGCAAAAATGCTGGCTCCCTATTTTGGTTCTTCCTTATACGTGTGGGCGAGTGTCTTGGCAATTACGCTGGGAGGTTTGGCGGTTGGCTATTATGTTGGCGGAATCCTTTCTTATAAAAGTAAAAATCCCCTGACCTTATATTATGTCATCATCGCTGCAGCGGCATTTACCTTGCTGATGCCCTTTTCTTCTAAAATGATTTTGTGGCTTGTCGGATCTCACAGCCTTATTCCTTCGGTGATTGTTTCCGCATCCTGCATTTTATTTCCACCCGTGTTTATGATGGGGATGGTTTCGCCCTTAATCATCCGGGCAATCACAACAGATGTTGATCAGTCGGGGAAAGCGGCGGGTGCCATTTATGCCATTTCAACGGTTGGTGGAATTCTCGCTACGTTTATGTTTGGTTTTTACATCATTCCTAATTTCGGTTTAACAAAACCGGCAATCATTACCGGCATCGTTTTAGGGTTGATTCCCCTCATCGTTATTATTAAGCAGCAGCAATTAGGAAAATCAGCAGGTTTTTTTTTGCTTTGTTGTTGGGCACTTTTTTCTGTCAATTATAATTTCTCCAGCAATATAAAACGCCTGTATACTGCCGAAGGCCTCCTCGGACAAATCATTGTGCTAGATTATCCTCACTATAATAAAGATACCGTCATGGATGGGCACAGCCGTTGGTTGTTTGTAAACCGTGTTTCTCAAACCATGTACGATTCATTGGCCGATGAATCAAAAGGGGAAGAAAAATATTTCACCTACGTTTACCGCATTTCTGATTACGTAGATTCTTTTCCGAAAACATCCAAAGCATTATTGATTGGATTGGGTGGAGGCAGTATCGCAAAAAAACTTTCTGAAAAAGGCTTTGATGTGGAGGTGTGTGAATTGGATCAACGCATCGCAGATGTTGCCCGTAATTATTTTTATTTGAGTGATAAGGTGAAAATAAATGTGGATGATGGACGACATTTTATCCGGAATTGTAAAAAGAAATACGATGTGATTGTGATGGATATGTTCAGAGGAGAAGATCCACCCAATCATGTTTTTACAGAAGAGTCGCTCAGCGAATTAAAAGGAATGTTAAATCCGGGCGGAATTGTATTCGTGAATAGTTTAGGTTATTTTGAAGGCAGCATCGGTAAATCCATGCGCTCCGTATATAAAACATTTCAGTCGGCTGGTTTTAATGTGGAGGCCTTATCGACAGATCCGAACCCTGATCAACGGAATATATTATTTTATGCAGCATTGGGTAAAATCAAAGCGCATCACGATTTTATCGATGTCAAAAATATAGATGTGAAGGATGCTGTTGTGCTGAAAGATGAATATCCTGTATTAGATATTTTAAATGCGGAAGCTGCAAAAAGATGGCGCGTGATGGCAATTAATAGTTTTAATACAGATCCCAATCAAAGAGGCTTACCGGTTTTCGAATAATTGCTTATAAACCAAAAACAATTCCAACTCTGAAAATTGGATTTTGGTAAGGCGTATAAACCGTTTCTGTGAAATTATACAATACCATCGCCACAATTCCTGCACGATCACCTATGCGTTGAATGTAACCCGCACCAGCCATTAAACTATTTACATCCACGCGTCTTCTGGAAAAGTCAAAGGCTTCCATATTCAGATATTCGTATTCCAAATGTCCGAACAAATAATCGGTAAAGTTATACCTTCCAAAAACGCGTCCTCCGTATACATTTGTTTCGAAATCGTAATATCTATCTTTGTAATGGTAGTATTGATAGGTGACACCAATACCTGCTGAAATCTTTTTTGTGAACCGATAACCAACTAATGGAGATATGTCGGCAAATGTGACCGTTCCAAATTGAAGGCCCAGGTTTCCACCGATAAAAACATTATCCATGAAATTTTTCTTTGGTGCTTGTCTGCGAGTCATTGAACTATCCTGAGCAATCGCATTCAATGAACCGATACAAAAAAAGAAAATGCAGCTATTTAATATGTGTTTTCGCATAATATGTATATGTAAAGTTAAGAAAAATTTGCTTTTCTTTGACGAATAATAAAACGTTTTAAAATGAAAATTGTTGTAACAGGTGCAAGCAGAGGAATAGGATATGAGTTGGTAAAGCAATTTAGTGCCGATGCCGGAAACACCATTTTTGCTGTTTCCCGCAATCTCGCTAAGCTCGAGCAGCTAAAAAAAGAATGCCTGAATGAGAATGTGATCCTCTTGCCATGCGACCTGAGCCAACCAGCAGCGGTTGACTTGCTAATCGCAACGCTAAAGGAAAAAGCTGAAACAATTGATGCTTTGGTAAACAATGCTGGTACACTTGTAAATAAACCTTTTGCAGAAATTACAGCTGCTGATCTGGAGTACGTCTATAACGTGAATGTATTTTCCGTTGTCCGGATAATACAAGGTGTTCTGCCTTTGATGAATGAAAAGGAAAAGTCACACATCTTAAATATTAGCAGTGTCGGTGGATTTCAGGGGAGTGCAAAATTCGCAGGATTATCGGCTTATAGTTCGAGTAAGGCCGCATTGGTTTGTTTAACCGAATGCTTGGCAGAGGAATTTAAAGAGCGAAACATTTCTTTCAACTGTTTGGCTTTGGGTGCCGTTCAAACCGAAATGTTAAATGAGGCATTCCCAGGATACAAAGCA
>CANIFU010000118.1 GCA_947466965.1 Bacteroidota bacterium | reverse complement strand
TGGTTGTAATTACCATATCCATTGAAATTGTTGCTCCATTCAAAAAAGTACTAGCTTGTGATTGTGCTTTTACTTGGGCTACTCTATTCATTATTGATTCACTTGTATATTTCGCTTTTTCTAAGCTAATAACAGAAACTAAATACTGATGATCGTAGTCATCGATAATTTTCACTCCTTCAAAGGGCGTTGCTGTAAACATACGTTTGACAAAATTGCTAAAAGCGGTTTTGTCTTCGTTGAAGGATTGGGCATTGGCATTAATGTTAAATGCAAGTGAAAGGAAGAGGAAGAGTTTTTTCATATAATATTTTAATTAGTTAATGAAATAATATAAATGATTTATTTCAGACAAACCATTTTAAGAGAATAGTTCTTATAATATATTAGCAACAGGCAAGTAATTACTATAGGGTTAGGAGTAATAGGAGTTTTTTCATTTATAAATTTTAGGAAGATATTTCTTATACCAATATAATCTGAAACCATCAAAATCATTTTTTTTATTATTTTTTTTGCTCCAACATAAAAATTCTTTTGATTTTGCAAGGCCTCTTCGGCCTGATGGTGATGGCGAAAATAAGTCGATTACTTTTGTTGAATTTCCATTAATATCAATTATGTTCTCATGTTCATTAGATAATTTACATGTTTTTTTATACACCTCCTTATACCATTTTTTAAAAAGATTTTTGGCAGAATTAGATCCTCCGAAACTTGTAAAATAAATCACTTCAATTTTATTACCTTTTAACCATTTAGCCAAACTAGGATTTAAATCTTCTTTACTTATCTTTCCCATTTTTTCATCCGTACTGAATTTAGCTGCTCGTGTAATATATATAATGTCAGTTATGGCAATATGATTACTGTTGATGAAGTTTAAAACATCTTTCTTTTCAGGACATTTGTTAGGATACAATTTATTGCCTGGATAAACCATGTCTAAGAAACGCCAGAATTCACTCATATTGCCATAATAATATTGGAGCTTGCCGCAATATGGCATTGGTGGATGTGTGCCAATTATCAAGTATTTTGAGCCCTTTCTTATCGGATATTTTACAAGCCAAGGATGTTTTGTTTTCATAATTATATATTCAGATTTCCTTCGTTTTTATTTATTCTCCCAAGGTTCTATCTTATATTTTGAGATTTTTTCTAATTTGGATAAAGAAAGAATATGATTGTATTTAAACTTAAATAAATTGCTCCCATTGGCATAAATAATTAAATCCATAATAAGACGAGGTTCTTCTTCTAGCCAGCCTTTCCAATATCCAGCCCCACCTTCATTATTATCGTACTTTTCAAAATCATTACGATAGGATGTTGTAAAATAATTTCCATTTTTATTTAAAACTCCAGGCTTACTTGTAGACTTTAGAAGGTCATAATACATACTACCTGTACCTTCTAAATATCCAGGCAATAGTTTACGCACTCCATTAGTTGCCGAAAACCTAGCTGCTGAAGGAAATCCTGAACCAAAATCTAATGACCAAATATCTGGGTATTGTATAAATTCATAATCACTCATCTTAGAATAAAAATTTGATCTATATGTATCTGTATGACAACATTTTTTTACATATATAGTGTCAACCTCAGATAATATTCGAAAATTCAAAAGATTTTCATTTGACTTAATCATTAAATTTTTTATTGCCAATAATGATTTAGAATTTCTTAAATTAAAATATTCCTCACTTTCGTATTTTATTAAAATATTAATTGTTTTTTGCAATTTTTTATAGTTTTCTGTTTCTTCATTAGTCATTGCTATGCTTGAAATAGTTTTCCAAAAATACTCATGAAAAAGGCTGAAATTTTTATTCGTCTTACAATTTACAGCAAATCCCACAGAAAAATTATCATTAGAACCCTTATAGGAAATGGGTTCACTAATATCTAATGTGTAATCAAGGCTTTTGGATAATATATCCTTACTTACTTGGCATAAATTTAAAATAGCCTTAAACTCAGCTTCTTCATTTAATTTTTGTAATTTAATATTCATAGCAAATGCAGCCCCATTCAAATCTACAACAACACCTTTGCTCTCAACAAATGATGTTAGCTTTGTAACAGAAACGATTGCTTTTAATGTAGTTGCATAACCACCATCTGGTATTTGCACTTCCGATAGCACATCAAACTTTTGTATATTACCATTTGTAACAGATACAATTTCATCTTTTACCAATTTATCATTTAGTATTTCTGTTTTAGAGGAAATGAAAGTACCAAAGGCTTGTTCAATTGCGCTTCTTAGTGCTACTTGTTTTGCTTCGTCTTGTGTTTTTCCTTGCCCGCTAACGGTTAAGGTTACTGTTTTGTCGTCTTGGGCATTTACGGATATTGAATATGCTAAAGCTAGGAGTAATAGGAGTTTTTTCATAATTGTATTTTAAAATTTAATATTAGCAACATGTATGGCCAGATACATTAACTATACCTAAAATATTTTTTGCAAATGCTTTGGCTTGTTGCTTTGTGCTGAAAGGACCGATCCAAATGCCATTTCTTCCCGCCTCAGTTTTAATATCTCTGCCTGCCCCCCAAGCACAGAATCCACATGTATGTATGTGCATTTTTATATCTTTTCTTTTTTTATTTGGTTCATTATAATAGAGATAATAGCCTCTTTTATCAATAAGTATTTTGTCTTTTGGATTAGTTATATCTAATTCATTATCTAGTTTAGTTAATTGTTTTGTTGTCATATTTACCTCCAATAAATGTTATTATACGTTACAGTTTTGGGCTGATTTCGGGCCTGCTCCACAGCTACCTCCCTGTATGAGTTTACCCTTATTTTATCTAATTCGAAATTTCGAGAAGATTGTTTTTCCTGTGAAATTGCATCCCGTTGCGACTGATTCTCTCTATAGGTATCATCTCGCTTTCCTTTTTCCTCTGCTATTCTTACTTGTTCTTTTTCCATTGCAATTTTATCGGCATATTGTTTCATTTTAAACTCCCATCTTGCTTTTTCATCGGCTTTAAGTTTTGCATCGATTGCTTTTATAAAAGCAGTAACATCTGTTTGGCAATTTGCCATAGGGTTTATTGTACTCAAAATATCCCCGGCCTTTTCTGCTCCATTTGGTGTTTGTGCAGCTGTCCAAGTTACTTTGGCTTCATTAAACTTTACTTTACAATCGGCATCTATTTTTTGTTGGTAAATTTTGGTAAGCGTATCTAAGCATTTAAAATAGCAATCTTTACAAACATCGGGTACAAGTGATAATTGGAAAATTGCTTCATCATACTTTTCCTGCTTTACCAACGTTTGAGCATCTTTGATCATGAAATCACAGTTGGTGCTATAATAATTAATTATTTTCGTTTTTCCTTCTTCTAAAAAAGCTAGCACTTCTTTATTTTTAGGGTTAATCGTTTTTAAGGCATCTATAAATGCTTTGTTCTCATTTATACCAACTCCTTTCAAACTTAATGTGGTATTAGAGAATATGGTATTAGTAACAGCGTCACCAATAAAGAGGGTAACATCTAAATTTTGGGCAATCATTTGTGGAGGTCCTGCAATAATATCTTTAGTTCCCACATTTACATTAGCTGTAATAATAAATCGAGGGTTTGCTTGGCTTCCACCCATCCCGTTATTACTTGTAATTTGATTTAGCTTGGTTATTAGCAAGTTTTTTGCTTCTGAAGGTAAGGATATGTTTTCGGGCAAATAAGTATTTAAAACAATTCTTCCAAAGTCATCTAACTTGACTTGCGCATTACTCGTAATTGCGAAAACAGCTAAAATAAGTACTGATATAATTTTTTTCATAATTGTATGTTTTATTTTTCACCCAAAACAAGGATTGCTTCTCCCAGTCCACGAGTCATTAGTTTAACTTCAAAATTAAATGGGGCAGCTTTAAAATATTTTTGCAAGCCCTTTGCGAATTGACGTGCGTCAATAGCATTGTTATTTGCATCATATAATGGGATTCGTACTTGATCGCAACGAATTATATTTTCAGTTGCATCAGCCATACTAAATTTACCTTTTACGGTATTTTTTTGAAGCCATTCATTTACATAATCTGTAATTTCTTTCCCATCAATTTCGGTTTCCATATTTTTATCCCAGCTGTTCCATTTTTTTACCGTTAAAAGTATCTCTCGTCCATTATTAAACATATCATCAAAATGAGATTGTAGCTGTGCCGCAAAAGGATCAATGTTTGCTAAGATTGCATTTTGAAGTAATACTGGAACAATGTCTGTGTTATTTGGAGTCCCATTTCCCGTTGAAGATGCAATACGCTTGCTGGTATATGCATCAAAGGCCTCTAATACAAAAGATATAACTTTTCCATTATCGGTTTTAGTTACTTTCCACCAGATTTGAATAATGATATCTGCTTTTGCTTTGTTCTTTAATTTATCCAATGGACTTTCAGAAATGGAAGAACCACTCGCAGTGCTTGTAGTCATATTATCTTCCGCATTGCGCGCCTCAATTGCTTTTAACTCTTGCTCTGCATCCTTCAGCGGAAATCCTCGGTCAATCATTAAAGCACCAATTTTTGATATTACTTGTCCAATTTCGGTGTCTTCCTGAAATGCCTGTTTGTAATTAGGTACTTTTTGTTTAGTACCTTGATTATCAAATTCAGTATTAAAAAACCTTTGTT
>CANIFU010000117.1 GCA_947466965.1 Bacteroidota bacterium | reverse complement strand
CCTGTATACAAAGTAGTATTTAAAAATTGAGCAGAATCAATGGCGCAAACATTTGCGAGGGTAAATGCAGGTGTTGGAAGACTATATATTACAACGGTATCTATAATAGAGGAGATACAACCTGTCGAGGAACCCAATACTTGCGCTTGCAAGATAACAGAATATTCACCCGGAAGAGGATACGTATAAACAGGACTCGTTAACGAGGACATTGCACCATTTCCAAAAGCCCATGTATAGCCAACACTTGTAGCGCTGGTAACAGAAGTATTTATAAAAGTTATAGGATCTCCTAAACACACACTGTCTGTAATAAAACCAACACTAACAGGCGCAGCCACTTCCACATATTTTTGAATGGAATCTACGCAGCCATTGGTGGCCGTTGCAATAAGTTTTACATTGTAAACACCCGTTGAAGGATACGTATATGCATGCGATCCCAGTGAAGAAGTTGTTAAATTTCCATGATCCCAGAAATAAGTAGAAATACCTCCAGCAACTGAACACAATTGAACAAATGAAGTTGCAACACCCTGACACACATTTGGTGCAGAAAAATTAACAATTGGATTCGGTTTTACTATAACCAAGGCATTTGATGAAGCAATACATCCAGCCGCAGAGACAACTGTTAGTTCCACGAAATAATTGCCAGCAGCGGGGTATATATACACGGGAGTAGATGAAATACTGCTCGATCCATTCGCAAAGTCCCATTGATAATTATTAATTGAACCGGAAGCAATTGTGGAAGATTCAGTAAAAATTGTTTGATCGCCTTGGCACACTGTATTTGTTGTAAAAATTGGGACAGGCAAAGGATTAACAGTTACAATTGCGTACTCAGAAAAAAGAGCCGAACAAACACCATTTTGAACTTCGGCTCTAAATAAGGTGGTAGTTGTTAAATTAAGGAAAGAATAAAAAGTATTATTGGTAATAATATCTGTCCATGTTAACCCATTATCAATGGATTGCTGCCATTTATTTACTGCCCCTGTTTGATATACCAAATTTAATGTTCCACTATTGGTGCCGGAGCAGACTGCTGTTGCACCAATTACAAAACCGCCATTTGTAGGATTGTTTACGGTAATGATGGCTGGTAAACCAATTGCTTCGGGGCATGCCAATGTTTTTACTACTGGTCTAAAATAAGTTGTTTGAAGCAGATTTGAATAGGTAATTGAACTGGAAGTACTGGAAATGGTATACCATGGACCAGAAGGCGCATTCGCCATTTCCCAGCGGATGACATTCCCTGTTATACCTGATACAGAAACGGAGCCAGAGTTGAATCCACCACACACGCTAGTAGTACCAGAGGTTATACCAGCAACAGAAGTTTGCGATACATCAACAGTAGTTGTAGTAACAATTGCAGGACAGCCGAGAAAGGAAACGGAGAGCGTATAAACTCCTGAGTTAGCGGTGGTACTCGAGGGTATTGAGTGAGAAGACGCAGTGGCAATTGGAATACCCCCAAACGTCCAGCTATAATTAACCCCCGCATAAACAGTAGAAGTCAAATTAATAGTTGATCCCCCGCAATAAGGGCCATCGTTTAGCGGATTAGGAGCTACAGGAAATTCTTGCTCTGTCAATACTGAAGAACTAGGGTCGATCGCTAATTTTCTTACACGCACCCAATCTACCGAAAAAGCACCTGTATTTGAACTGCTATTCAAATAGGAACCTAAAATAATTTTTTTAGGATTACCAAATGACGAAGCATATGCAGCATCGGTGTAGGATTGTGTGCCACCGGGATAGTGAATAATTTGACTTGTTGCGGATGGCCATTCAAAAGACCATATTCCTGGCAATCCTGCTGGAGCTGAAACAGCTGCAGGTGTGAGTATATCGCTCAATGTTTGGCAAGCTAAAGCGTCGGGGCTTACTTTTTCAAGCTTAAAAAGATTTGTAGATGTGGATGTTTCCATTGCCGTAGCATACCCATTTTTTGAAATATCGGTGAAGCCCAGGATGGCTTTCCCTTCAGACGCGCTAATAACATCCGCTTCAACAAGTACATCCGATGAAAATGTTTGGTTCGAATAAATAATGCCATTCGGATTTGTGGTACTACTGTTAAAATTTACATTCCCTGAGGTAACGGAAATGCTTGGTGTGGGTCCACAACCGGTTGTAGCCCATCCAGAAGCACCTGAAGTAGCGAGAGCTGTTCCATTAAAATCGTCAAAAAAGTCAAAAGTGGATGAACCAGAAGAAACATTAGGCGTAATTTCATTTCCATAAAAAAGATAGATCTTTGTTACAGCTGGGGAAGCATCAATCACATCTACCTTCACCCAAAATTCGGTTGACGTTGTATTGTATGTGAAGGGATCATACCAAAAAGAGAGTAACGTTCCAGATGCATTTGTAAACCGAATACCTCCTCCATCAATTCGCATTTTTGATGCTGAAATAAGCGACTGTGTATTTACAATCACCTTCACCTGAAACAAGTTAAGTGCAGTAGTATTTAGATTCGTAATATCTATTGGCCGTCTGTATTTGTAATCAAGTAAACAAGCTTGTGAAAAAAGCTGATTATTGAAAAGAAAACAAGACAAGACAACTATTAAAATATATTTTCTCATATTAATTAGGCGTTTTAATAAATTTCAAGGTGCGTTTTTCATTGAATATTTCTATCGTAAAGAAATACATACCAGGATTTAATTCTTGAAAATCGTACGGTATAACACCGGAAGAAACAAATCGTTTTTCGGAATACACCAAGGCACCTGTAATGCTATAAATATTTATCATTGCAATCGTTTCTTTCGTTATATCGATAGAAAAATTAAAGATACCTGAATTCGGATTCGGATAAAGATTCACCTGATTAATTTGAGAGAATAATGCTTCCTCTTTTGGTGTTACTGGTTTTTCACCTTCCGTTGGAACAGGCATAAAAGCTGGACTTACTGTTATTGGTTTAGTTAAAATAGAGGTACAATATCCGTTATTCACTTTTAATGTAACATAAATTATATCTGATGGTGGACTTACTGGCCCATTAAACGCAATTGTTGGTGATGAGTCATTTGTTACTAAAACATTATCTAAGTACCATTGAGATGTATATGGTCGTGGATATGATAAATTAATAAAAACAAGTTCTTGGCCTTCTATTATTTCAGATGCCGCTAAAAAGACAGCATACAAAGATGTATTGGACGGGATTACCTTCACCGAATCGTTCGCTAAACAGTTATAACTATCGGATACTGTCAGGTAATACATTCCTGTATCGGCAACCGTATAAGTTGCTGTTGTTGTAAGAATAGTACTACTATTTTCCCACAAATAGGTGTTTCCTGATGTTGTGAGGCCAGCATCCAATATTAAAGTGGAGCCCGGACAAAATGGTTTATCGGGTCCTAAGTCTATTGAAAATACAGGGAGTATTGTTACTTGAATGGGGTCGGAATTAGAACAACCAAATCCATCGGTTACTGTTACCGAATAGGTCCCTGAGGCGGATACATTGATCGTTTGAGTGGTTTGTCCGCTATTCCATACAAAGGACGAACCCGTGTTTCCAGCATCAAGGCTAATTGTTTGATAACTGCACAATGACGTATCACTGCCTAATGCAACAGTTGGAAGCGGATTAATAATTACATCAATCGAGTCAATAGCGCTGCACAAAGTTGATGTATTGGTGATCAATACATTGTATGTACCAGAGCTTGTGACTGTGATGGCAGGGCTTACAGCGGAAGTATTCCAACTATAACTATAGGGGCCTCCTAATGGAATGGTGGCATTTAGAAATAACTGATCACAGATAGTCGCATTAGGGCCTAACGAAAACGAAGGTGAATCATTCAGTGTTACTACAATCGTATCTGTTGAACTACATCCCGAATTGGTTATTTGAACCGCATACTCACCGGTTGCGGGAACAGTTAGAGTAGCTGCAGTTGAAACAATGGCACCTGTAGAAACATTTGTCCAAACATAAGTAGTAGCAATTCCTGCATTCAAAACAACACCAGTAGAAGCACATTCAACTGTATCTAAACCTAAAGAAACAGGCGTGCTTGGAACGATTGTGATGTTCACCGAATTTGTACCAATACAACCATTTACATCTGTAACAGTTACCGAATATGTGCCAGTTGCAGTTATAGTGATTGTTTGCGAAGTTGCGCCTGTACTCCAAAGATAAGTTGATCCAGGATATCCCGCATCAAGTACTGTATTGTCGCAAAAGGTTGCATCTGCTCCTAAGGTAGGCAATACAGTACCATTGAGTGTTACACTTACACTTTCTGAATTAATACAACCACTCGGACTTGTTACCGTTACAGAATACGTTCCATCAAGCGTTACTAAAATAGAGTCTGTTGTTACCAATGTATTCCACAAATAAGTACTACCCGCATTTACTCCACCAAGGTTTGCATACAATGGGTAGGTTGTTCCACAAGTAGTAATACTATCACCTAAACCTAAGATAGGCAAAGGATTAATGGTTATGAAATTTGTGGAAGAAGCGGAACATAAATTTGGAGATAATGCCGTTAATGTTACCGGCACTGTAATAGCTGAGGTGCCAGAATTACTAAAGACTTGGCTTGGATTTATACTTGGTGAATAAGTTGTTGGTGAAGAGAAAACCCAATCATAGGTTGACGATGTCGGACTAGTTGTATTTGTGAAGATAACATTTTCACCTGAGCAGGCAGCAGGCTGAGATGAGAAGCTCACAGAAGGTATCGGATAAATGATCACGTTATTACTTACCGAACCAACACAACCACCAGCAGTTGTT
>CANIFU010000116.1 GCA_947466965.1 Bacteroidota bacterium | reverse complement strand
ACGAACGCAGAATCGAGTAGACGGCTCTTCCAGAATTAACTGACGGAGTGCGCCTATCACACCACTGTACGTCCGGTTCTCGTATACAGCGGTTCATTAAATTGTGGAGCTACTTTAAAGTAATAATCAAGCATCGATTCGGTGGTTACGCCGACACCGATGGTAAGGGAGCTGACTACACCGTGCGTGGAGTAAGGGCTTTTTAACCATTTAACGATATGTTCGTGCGGTTATTAGGGGATAAACAAAACAATAAGCGTCCGAAATTAAATTCGGACGCTTTTATTTAAAAGGCAATTCAATTAACACTTTTTTCTAAATCAAAAACCACAATTTTAAAAAGAGAATTTTACATTTGGAATCACATAAATATAAGGTCGGCATAACGTCAACCTATTTAAAAACTAACAACAATTTATTGAATACTTTTCCTTAAAAAAACCTCTTTTTTTTTTATACAATTTATACAAGAAAAAAACATAACCCAAAGCATCCTTTTCCCTGAATCGTTAGATCATATTATTGATCAAAACAACGAATTACGCATCATCGACTTATTTGTTGAAGGTATTAATCCTGCAGATTTCAAGTTTGCAATCAAAACTTCCATTGAAGGAAGCATCGCCAAACAATAACGGATGGATTGGTGGAAAATTAGTTGCAGGTGATAGCACAAACCTCAAACTTATTTAAGCTTGCGCCGTTGGTCCACCAAAGTTCATAGGCAATACATTTGGCATGTCCGTATCTTTAATAACACCATGCGCTTGCTCAAACTTTGAAATATTATCTTTCAATGCTTTCATCAAACGCTTTGCATGTTGCGGAGTTAATACAATACGGGACTTCACTTTTGCTTTCGGCACACCCGGCATCATCCTTACAAAGTCAACAACAAATTCAGAATTCGAATGTGTGATGATGGCAAGGTTTGAATAAATTCCTTCTGCGATTTCTTCGCTCAACTCAATGTTCAGCTGGTTATTTTGATTTTGATCTTCCATGATTTTTTATTTTTAGGAAGGCTAAGGTAAGAAAAAACGCTGAAAATATCGGCTTTTAATGGCGAAAATAAGTGTTAAAAAGCCCTATTCTTTCACAAATTTTTGTGACATTCGCTGTTTTCCGTCTTTACGAATAGCAGAAATAAAATACACACCTGAAGCGAATTCGGACACAGCTATTTTCGAATTTTCAATTTTTATTTTTTGAATTTCTCCTAAAATATTAATGATGCTTATTTCATAATCATTGATATTTTCTCCATCTATTGAAATGTTAATTTCTGATGTGGCAGGATTTGGAAATAATTTTATACTCTTTTTATCTTTTGTAATTTCATTTACTGATGTACATAAACTTACATAAATAATATCTGTAGCATATGAGGAACAACCACTCACATCGTTGTAATCGTATGTTATTGTATGAACACCATCACCCGCAACACTTGGATCAAAAGTATTTCCCACTACTCCATTTCCATAAAAAGTTCCACCTGCAGGTGATTCACCTGAAAGCGTAATGATGGATGAATTTTTGCAAAGTGTATCTGTTGCAGAAAGATCTAGTGTTACAGTTGGAGTGCTTCCTGTTCCATACCAAGCAACATTTCCTGAAGGAACTCCACCTGCATTAGAAAAATATCCTCCAGCATAAACTCTGCATTCTTGTTTTGCATACAAAGTCATAACTCCGCCATTTAAAGAAGAACCCAAATCAGTCCATCCAGCGCCATCCCATTTTGTTAAATTATTCGACAATAGGACAGATGATGAAATATCATCGCCACCTGCGTAAATATTTCCAGCTGTATCAGATTCCAAAGCATATATATTTCCAGCTAAATATAAAGAACCAAGTGCAGACCAATTTGTTCCATCCCATTTTGCTATTCCAGAGATTGGAACGACTCCTGCACTATCTATATCACCACCTACATATACATTATCATACTTATCAATGGTCATTGCTCTTACTGAACCATCAACTCCTGCTCCTAAAGAAGACCAGTTGCTTCCATCCCATTTTGCAACACCATAACAAGGAAAGACTCCTCCCGCTACCCAAAATCCTCCTCCGAGATATACATTCTGTTCGCTATCAATTTCCAGTTCATTCACCCATTCATTCACACCACTTGAAAGAGCTGACCAGTTGCTCCCATCCCATTTTGCAACATTATTAACTGGCACTCCTCCTGCAGAATATAAACGTCCAGCAATGTAAAGATTATTCAAAGTGTCTGTAGCTATTGCATAAACTGCACCTCCAGGTGTACCGCTCCCAAGTGAATCCCAATTTGTTCCGTCCCACTTTGCAATATTATAAGCTGGATTGCCACCGGCAGTCGAAAAAATTCCACCTGCGTAAAGAATTCCATTCCTATCAAACGCCAGATCAAAAACCCAAAAATCCATACCTGAACCCAAAGGGTGCCAATTGATTCCATCCCACCTAGCAACACGGTTTGCTTGAATTCCACCGATATGAGTAAACTTCCCTGCAACATAGATGTCACCATTCGGAGCTTCGATAATAGCTTCAATTCCATCACTTGCACCATTTCCAAATGAAAGCCATTGACTTCCATTCCAATGGGCTATACCATTTGTATATATGGATGATGGAGTCCCTGCTATTGTAACAGATCCTCCACCTAAGTATAAATCATAATTATGAATAGTTAATGAACTGCCTCCAGAAGAAGATGAGGTAAAAGTTGTCCAATTTGTTCCATCCCACTTTGAAATTTTATACGGAGGAGAGCCTTCCACAGCAAGCAAATTTTCATTCGCATCAAATTGCATAGCATTAACAGAAATAATTGAGCTAAACCCTACCGCTGACCAAGTTGCTCCATCCCATTTTGCAATTCCATTTACAGTGATTCCTCCTGCAAGTGTAAATATTCCACCTACAAATAAATTATTATTTTCATCGATTGAAAGTGCGTTCACGGTATTGTTTATTCCTGTTCCTAATGAAGACCAAGCACTACCATCCCACATTGAAAGATAACCAGTAAAAATTCCACTAGCGAATACAACATTATTTGTATCGACTGCAACTTTTCTAACAAGTGCGCTAAACCCAATTCCTAAAGCAGACCAACTGCTTCCATTCCATTTTGCGATTCTATTCGCAGAGACTCCTCCAATTGAAGTAAAACTTCCACCAACAATAATATTATTATTTGTGTCGAAAGTTATTGAATAAATTCCTCCTGATGTTGTTCCCGTTCCAACTGATGCCCACACGCTTCCATCCCATTTAGCTAAAAGGAATGCCGAAACACCACCAGCTGTAGAAAAAGCACCGCCCGCATATAATATCCCATTCGTATCAATTGCCAAACATAATACCGTATTATTCATTCCCGTACCAAGTGAACTCCAATTATTACCATCCCATTTTGCAATTCTATTTACCAATACTCCGCCAGCATAAGTGAATGTTCCTGCAATGTATAGGTTTCCACTTTTATCAATAGCTGTAGCTGTAATATTACCATTCGTACCTGTAGGAAGGTTCATACTATTCCAACCCGCAGAACGAGAGCCGCTTTGCGCAAACATAAATGCAGAAATAATAAGCAATAAAAAAGAAAAAAGGAACTGGAGTAGTTTAAATTTTTTCATTCTTGAGTAGAATTGAATTTACGGGATGCATACCAAATATAGAAAAATAAAAATAGAATCGGAACTTTCACCAAAAACAAAAGAGGGAAACATTTCTGTTTCCCTCTTCTTATTATTTAGCTTTTGCTTCCGTTTCGTAATTCGTATTATTCGTACAAATTAGTAATTCGATGGCTATGCTTCTTCTTCTAAAGCAGCTTCTTTTTTAGAAGCTAATAAACGATCGTACTCTTCTTGTGAACCAACAATCATTTTGTCGTAAGCTCTTAAGCCGGTACCTGCAGGAATTAAATGTCCAACGATTACGTTTTCTTTCAATCCTAACAAATGATCTACTTTTCCGCTTACAGCAGCTTCGTTCAACACTTTCGTTGTTTCCTGGAAGGATGCAGCACTCATGAAACTATTGGTTTGCAATGATGCACGTGTGATACCTTGTAACACTTGGCTTGATGTAGCAGGAACTGCTTCACGAGCTTCGATGATCTTCATATCTCTGCGTTTCAATGAAGAATTTTCATCTCTCAATTTACGTGCACTGATAATTTGACCAGCTTTGTATAAGGTTGAATCACCTGGATCAAGAACTAAAACTTTAGCATATAAGTTATCGTTTTCTTTCATGAACTCCGCTTTGTTCACCAATTGTTTTTCTAAGAAGATTGTATCACCCGCTTCGCTGATGTCTACTTTACGCATCATCTGACGAACGATTACTTCGAAATGTTTATCATTGATCTTCACACCTTGTAAACGATATACCTCTTGTACTTCATTTACCAAGTATTCCTGAACAGCAGTTGGTCCTTTGATAGCAAGGATATCACTTGGAGTGATAGCACCGTCTGACAATGGCTCACCAGCTTTGATGAAATCATTTTCCTGAACAAGGATATGTTTCGATAACTGAACAAGGTATGTTTTCTTTTCACCAGTACGGGATTCAACGTATACCTCACGGTTACCACGTTTGATCTTACCAAATGAAACGATACCGTCAATTTCAGAAACAACAGCCGGATTACTTGGGTTACGAGCTTCAAACAACTCTGTAACACGTGGTAAACCTCCTGTGATATCGCCAGTTTTACCGGAAGAACGAGGAATCTTAACAAGGATTTGTCCTGCTTCAATTTTCGCTGAATCATTTACAATGATATGTGCTCCAACCGGAATGTTGTACGTACGCAATATTTCTTTGCTTACAACAATCTTGATAGAAGGGTTCTTTGATTTATCACGACTCTCAACAATAACTTTTTCTTTAAAGCCAGTTTGTTCATCGGACTCTT
>CANIFU010000115.1 GCA_947466965.1 Bacteroidota bacterium | reverse complement strand
GACGATGACACACATTTTTCTCTTCATGGAGGGGTTATTTATTCATCTTATTTAAGTCATGTAAGTTGTCTTACACCTGGTAAAACATATTATGTTCAATTAGATCCATTCTCTTCTCCTGGTGGTTCAACTACGATTGTGCTCACTGATTTGGGTGTTGCAGACGCCTCTTTCACAACCATGAATCCGAATTACTGTTCCCTTGATCCATCCGTAACACTTGAGCCTGTTCAAGTAGGAGGTGTTTTCACGGGAGCGGGTGTTGCACCATTACTAGGAACAATGCTATATACATTTGATCCTTCCATTGCAGGTGTGGGAACACACACAATCGTTTATCATTTGAGTTCGTGTGATTCAACAGCACAAACAGTAGTTGTTCAGAATTTTCAGGTTGCTGCGTATACGTATTCAAATGTAGCCAATGTAATTACATTCACAAATACATCTACAAGTGGGTCAAACTCTTGGAATTTTGGAGATGGAAGTGCTGTAAGTACGGTTACAAATCCAGTTCATACATATACTGCGAATGGCACATACACTGTTCAGTTGATTGTAACAGGTAGTTGTGGTGCAGATACTGTTTCCAATACAGTTGTAATAACAGGAGTAGGGATAGATGAGTTAACAACTGGAAGTGTATCTGTTTATCCGAACCCAACAAATGGACTGTTTCATGTAACAGTCAACAATGCTGTTTTTAGCCAATTGACGATCAGTGTAATTGATCTTCAAGGGAAAGAAGTTTTCAGCACAATGGATAAAAACATTACATCAGGTTATAATAAACAAATTAATTTGGAAGATTTATCCAAAGGGATTTATTATGTACGAATCAATACAGGAACAGATATGAAAGTTCAAAAATTAATCATTCAATAGTTTTCAATTAAAATCCCCTCCTAATATAGGAGGGGATTTTAATTTTATAACACTACGCACATCGTTGTATTCGTCAATAGTTAATTGATTTTTAATTTTCGAATATAAAATTGTTTTCAATGTTTTTTACTCTCCGTAAATTACTTCCTTCGAAAGGCTTTCACAGCAAATCGAACCTAGCAAATCAGCTCATCCTTAGTTTGTAATGTATTTTCATTTAATATGGTATTGGTTATTTATTTCGACCTTAAAAATAGGCTTCGAAAACTTAAAGATTTTCATACAACCACCTTCAGCGCGTTTTGGTCTTTAATCAATCAAATCAATATATATAACGTGTTTGTTTTTTTTATAATGAATTATATAAAAGCAAAATTCGAGTTTCGAAAACTTATTTTTTAACTTTTTTGGTTTGTGCTCTGGTATTTTTTATATCACATTTGCTTTGTTGTATTCATTTTATAAAAAATAAAAACGATGAAAAAAAATTACTTTTTGAAAACACGTATGGTTCTATTCCTTTGGTGTTTCATGTTGGTTTTTGCATTTAATTTGCATGCACAAACTAACGCAACGTTAAATGCTGTTCTATCCGGAAAAGTTAACTCCGCTAATGTATTGACGAATGGTGATATCACAAATATTGCCAGTACGGCTGATCGAGGGTACGTAAAGTTTGATTTAACATCGATTCCTGTTGGAGCTGTAATAACTTCGGCTCGATTAGAATTGGGTGCAATTTCTCCATCTACTTCAAGTCCAAGTACTGCTAATAAAATTACAACAACAACCTTGGATGCTGCAACGGCAGGGGCTGGTTTTTTTGCCGCGCTAAATACGGCAACAGCTGCATTTACCGGAAGCTTTGCCTTTACAACATTGCCAAATACATTCAATCTTATCTTAAATGCAGCTGGAATTACGGCTTTAAATACAGCATTAGGTGCCGGACAAATAACATATGGTGTAATAAGAGGTAGCACCAATATTTACACATTTGCTGGATATACCATTACAACTTTTGCGAATCAACCGCAATTACATTATACTTATGAAGTCCCGTGTTCAGGAACTCCTGCTGTAGGAACTGCTTCAGGGCCAGCTTTTGCATGTATTGGTTCAGATTTTGATCTTTCTTTACCTTTTTCCTTTGCAACAACTGGTGTAACTTATCAATGGCAATCTTCTTCAGATGGCATCACCTATTCAAATATTGGTTCGCCAATGCCATTTCCATATAAAACGGTTTCTCAAACTGCAAATACATTTTATCGCTGTGTGGTCAAGTGTACATCGAGTGGCTTGTCTGCAATATCCAATGCAATAAATATTCCAATGAGTACTCCTACCTACGCTACCATTCCATATTTAGAAACGTTTGAAAACTCATGGATAAATGGTTGTACCACCAAAGATATTGTAAGTAATAGTTGGAGAAATAATCCTGAAACCGGAAATAATTCCTGGAGAAGACAAGATGAAGGATTAACGGCTCATTGGAGTTTGCCTGGAACTGCATATTCAATCATTCCTCCTTATGGTACTTTTGGTGTAGCTCGTTTCCATTCTTTAAGTGCGTTAAATGGCACGACTGGAACGTACGATTTATATGTTGATTTAAGCACAACCAGTGCTGTTTCTCTTGGATTCAATTACCAGAATGCAAGCGGAACAGATAAATTAGAAGTTTTACTTTCTACGGATGGTGGCGTTACATTCGGTCCGGTTTTAGGAACATATACAACTGGTTCATGGTTTTCACAAACCCTGAATCTTGGTGTAGTAGGTTCAGCAACAAGTGTCATCCGTTTTAAAGCTACATCTGATTTTGGAGATGACGACATTGGAATTGATAATGTTAAAGTAGATTTAACACCTTCCTGCACTGCCCCCAATGCTTTAACAGTTATTCCAACAAGCCCCACTGCAGCAACAGTATCTTGGAACTGTATTGCATGCACCGGATCTTTTATTGTAGAATATGGTCCAGCAGGATTTACTCCCGGAACCGCTGCAAGTCCCGGTGTTGGCGGAACGATAGCGTCCCTTACTGCAACATCGCCTTTTAATTTAACGGGCTTGTCTTCAACAAGCGTAACAGATGTTTATGTTAGGCAAGATTGTGGTAGTTCGGATTATAGTTTAAACGAAACATTTCCTAAATTTATTCCTGGTGATGTGTGTGAAAATGCAATTGATCTTGCAACATTAACAAGTCCTTTCAATGGAACAACTTCCGGAGCAAATAACAATTTTACAAATTCGTGTACTCCTTTTCCACTTCCTTGTCCTGATTTGATTTATTCAATCGAGGTTCCTGATTTATACACTTTGGTAATCGGTCAAACTTTAAATGGGTATAATTCATTAAACACCTTGTATTATGGTGGTGCTTGCCCGGGTACAACTCAAATAACTTGTTTTAACGACCCAGATCTTCAAAGTACAACTTGGCAAAATACAACCGGTTCAACACAAACGGTTTATTGGGTTCAAGATGGTGGCGGGTATGCTTTTTATAATGGAACATTTAGATTGGAGTGGACATTAACGGCTCCCGCTGCTTGTCCACAACCAACAGGTATAAATATAACAGGGCTTTCAACATCTGGTGCTACGATTAATTGGAATTGCGCTTCTTGTTCAGGTATCTATACAGTTGAGTATGGTCCAGCTGGATTTACTCCTGGCTCAGGAACATCGCTTACCTCTTCTTTAACATCTGTGACCATTTCGGGCTTAACAATTGGAACCAATTATGAGTTTTATGTAACGCAGGATTGCTCTTCTTCTTCGAATGGATTTAGTACTGTTGGTGGACCCTATCCTTTCTCAACACCAAGAATTTATGGTGATGCTGTTTGCGAGTCTATTCCATTGATTTTTGGTGTTAATGGGCCTTATGATAATACTGCTGCAACTTCAGAAGCAGGTGAACCATTTCCTGGTAGTGGGGCTTGTAACTCTCAATTAACGTGGTGTGGGTTTGGAATAAATAATACGATGTGGTTTACATTTGTAGCACCTGCTTCAGGAAGGGTAAAAATACAAGCACCCGGGTTTGACACCCAATTAGCATTATGGAGTGCTCCAAACTGCTCTTCAATTGTGACAGGCGGTGCAACCTTAATTGCTGCAAACGATGATGCCAGTAGCGTATTTCCATTTAATTCAGCTGTTCTAACTCAAGCAAACTGTTTAACTCCTGGTTTAACGTATTACCTTCAATTGGATGGCAATACTAATTTAGTTGACACCACCTCCATTATTCTAACCGATTTAGGTGTTGCAAATACTTCATTTACTGTTTTGTCCTCAACCTATTGTATAGGTGCGCCCGCTGTTACTTTAACGCCAGCAACTTCAGGTGGTGTTTTTAGTGGATGCGAACTAATCGGTGATATTATTTTTTCCCCATTTATAGCTGGTGTAGGATCTCATTCTATTACTTATACATTACCGGGGGGATGTTATTCCTCTTCGCAGTTAGTTACAGTTCAGGATTGTACCGGTATAAATGAAAACACTACTTCACAGGAAGTGTTCGTTTATCCAAATCCAACCAACGGATCTTTCCGTATTGAAATGAATAATATAACGTTTCATGAATTAGCAATAAAAATTGTTGATATTCAAGGGAAAGAAGTTTTTAGCTCCCTTGAAAAAAATGTCAAAGGCACTTATACAAAACAACTTAATTTAGAAGCTATCCCAAAGGGTATGTACTTTATAATTTTAAGCTCAGGTTCTGAAATTAAAACGCAGAAATTAATTATTCAATAGTTTTAAATAAAAATCCCCTCCTATATTAGGAGGGGATTTTTTACAATAAATATATTCGGATCAAATAATTAATAAAATCTAAAAGTAGCTTATTAAGCTGAGTTGTTATTCTTTTAACTTTTTATACAAGGGAACGGTAGAACAAGGCTCTCCATACATAATGCTCTTTGCATGCGGTCGTAATAAGCTTGTTATTTGAACATAAGCAGATTTTGGGATAGGTAAATTTCCACACCCTTTAATTACAACGCGCGCATCTTTATAATTGTTGATGTTTATTTTGGAAAGAATTTCAGTATAAAGAATTGTTTCTAAAGATTCCAGATTTCCAAAAACAACTTTTTTTGCGATAGGTTCTAACTGGGTAGCTAATAACATATATGCCCAAGTGGGAACAATAGCATCAGCAGAACAGGTTAATGCTACATACTTGTCTTTGTATTTATTCCAATCTTCATTTTTTATAAATTCTCTGAAATCTTTTTCGCGCAAAATCAACCCT
>CANIFU010000114.1 GCA_947466965.1 Bacteroidota bacterium | reverse complement strand
CTCTTATTATTTCTTTAATTCTGACGCTTACAATATTAAAAACTTTCAAAGGAAGATTAAATCGTGAAGATGAAGTTTCAAATAAACTTAAGAATTACATAGCCGATAAAATTTCAAGAATACAATTCAATTCAAATAGTAATTCAGGTATAAGTACCAATGAATTTAGGAAGTTGAAAGATGATATTGAATCGCTTAAATCAGAAATAAAACAATTGAAAATGAACCCCCCTTTTGAAGTTATTCAACAAAATAATGAGCAAAAATCGTTTCAAGAAAATAAACAGGCAGATGTAAAAACACAAGCTGAAACATTTTTTTTATCAGCTCCAAATCCGGACGGTAGTTTTAATGAGAGTTCCGCATCTTCTACTTATAAGGATGGTGCATCTATTTATAAATTTACTAAAGTCGGTAATAACAAAGCAAAGTTTCAGATTGATGAAAGAGAAGCATCTATAAAACTTGCTTTGCAATATCCTGGTCAATTAATTGACCCTGTTTGTGATCCATTGAACGCTTTTAATCCAAAAGCGAAACGTATTATTACAGACAGTCTAGGTGAAGCCGAATTAGTGCATGATAAGTGGATAAGAAATACTAAAGCAAAAATAAAATATGAATAAAGTTGAATTAATTGAAGTCTTTCTTGTTTGCATAATTATTTCAATACAGCTTTGGGTTTTTGTACAAACGTATATTAAAATTGGAATATTTAGAAGTATAATTCCTCAGATTGAATTATTAAAAATTTCAAAGATCTTAATTCCTCGTTCTGAACTTGAAAGGTTATCTCCTAAAGAAATTTTATCAAACCTTCAACAATATAAAGGTTCGCCACTAGCACAACCTAAAAGTTATTCCATGATGGATAATTGGGCAAGTGATGGTTCTGAATTAATTCCTGAAAACAATTTAGAGGAAAGTAAAATTGAAATGGCAGAAGTAAATATTGTTGAATGTGACTCTAAAACCAATTATGTTTTTGATAATATTCTTTTTGCTGTAAATAATTATCTAATTCGTAACAGAGGAGCGGCTTCTGATTTTAATTTGATAAAGGATGTTGTTGAGAGAAACACAAATGCTGTTGAAGAAGACATTAATCTATCAATTGGGGTTCCTTTATACTTAGGTTTGATGGGCACAATGATAGGAATAGTAATTGGTCTTTTCAATATGCCTGATTTATCCGATGTACTTAATGCAAATTTGAATGAAGGTATTTCACTGTTAATTGGTGGAGTTAAAATCGCCATGATTGCTAGTTTTACTGGCTTGCTTTTAACTATTTTTAATTCGGGCTGGACTTTCAAAAGTTCTCGTGGCTTGATTGAAGCAAGAAAAAATGATTTATATACCTTCATACAAATAGAATTACTGCCTATAATAAATCAGGGTTTAGCTTCTACTTTAGAATCATTGCAAAGAAATCTTTTAAATTTCAATAATAAATTTACTGTACAACTTACAGCATTTTCAAGTACAGTGAGTAGCCTGTCCGGTATTTTTGATTCAAGTAAAGAAGCTATTAAAGCTCAAAAGGAGCTATTAGATACAATAGATAAAACTAAGGTTTCTGAAATGACCCGGTACAATGTTAAAGTTTTACAGCAGTTGGATATTTCGGTACTCCAGTTTGAGAAATTTAATTCCTACATGACTAATGTAAATGTATTCGTTGAAAACTCAGGACAAATTGTAAGTAGAACAAACGAGCTTTTAGAAAGGACTGATAATTTTAAAACAATTGCTATAAATATTGACAGTAGGCTTAATCAAAGTCAACAGCTTTTAGAATTTCTTTCCGATCATTTTAATAAATTGGAAGAACATAAAGAGTTTACAAAGAATACAGTTGTTGATGTAGGATTTGCAATTACTTCCACATTCAAAGATTTACAAGAGCATATTCTAAAATCTAGCGAAGCAGTTAAGCAATTTACCATTGAAGAACTAGATGCTCTAAAAACTGCTTTATTAGAAAGTAAAACAAACCTTAGTAATCTTGAACATTTAGCTTCAATAAATAAAGATGTATCGCAATTCAAAAATAGTTCGGCTTCTCAAGGCGAAAGAGTGAATCTAAAATTGGATGAATTAAATAAGAATATTACTACTTCTGTTTCCATACTTGAGGGGTTGGAGAGAACTACAATATTGCATAAAGCTAAAGGTATTATAACTTTTTTTAAAAAACATTTATCTACAAAGAATTAACGTAAATATGAAACCGAAGGGATCTAGTTTTTTTTGGCCTAGTTTTGCTGACTTAATGACAAGTCTGTTTTTCATTATGTTAGTTTTGTATGTTTTAACATTTTTAATGCTAAAGAAAAAGGAAAAGGAGTTGGTAAACACAGTTGCAGATTTGAAGCATAAACTTGAGGTTTACGATGAGGTTGAAAGTAATTTAAAGCCTCTTAAACAAGATACACTTTTATTTAAATATGAAGAAAAATATAAACGCTTCATACTTGCATTTGAATCAAATTTTGAACCTAGCAAATTTCGAATTGAGAAAGGTGAATTACAAAACTATGACATTACATCAAAGAAAATTCAGAGTGTAGGAATTCAATTACAAAAAACAATAGACAACTTAGCAAAAAATAAATTGCAAAATCCAGCTATGAGCAATGTTTCATATTTGGTAATTATTTCTGGATATGCTTCGCACTTGCTTAATGGCACAGAGTTGAGCGATTACGAATTGAGTTATAAAAGGGCATATAATCTTTGGGAATATTGGAAAAACATTGGAATTGATTTTGAAGCAGATAAATATAAAGGCCTAATTGACCTTCAAATTTCTGGTAATGGTTGGGGAGGAGTTGGTAGATATGAAAGAGATCCAGAAAAATTTATGAAAAATGAATCTAAAAATCAAAGATTCATCATACAAATTATTCCTAAAATTGGTAATACAAATTAGAATGAAAATTAGTACTTTGATATTATTTTCTTTATTGCTTCTTTTATCTGGCTGCAGCAGCTGTTCAAAATCAGGCAGAAAGCAACGTGAAATAATTAAAGATGAATCAACAATAAAGCGGCCTGGAGAAACATCTCCAACTGATCGTATTTTATCTGGTAAAAAGACAACTGTAAAAATGGAAAAGGTAAACGGTGTTTTACAAATTCCAGTTGAAGTTGATGGAGTAAAAATGTTTTTCATTTTTGATACAGGGGCAAGCATTATTTCAATTTCAGAAACAGAAGCCAATTTTCTTTGGAAACAAGGCAAACTCACAAAGGATGATATTGTAGGCACAGCAAATTTTTCAGATGCAAACGGTGATATTTCAGAAGGCACAATAATTATTTTGACAACAGTAAAAATTGGCGACAGGGTTTTAAAAAATGTTGAAGCATCCGTAGTTCACAATCTTAATGCTCCTTTGCTTTTCGGCCAATCTGCACTAGGCAAGTTTGGTAAAATTTCAATTGATAACAACAGGGGGGAAATCACTTTTGAATAAATTGAAGACTGGTTAAATCTTAGTTTATTACCAATGAATATGAATTTTCTATTTTACCCTTTCTTTATAATCGTTAATAAATAAATGCAAAAATGAGTATTCCTAAATATAAAAACAAGTAAGGAATATGTTGGTTGTCTCCATTAGTTTTAAATCAATTAAAAAAGGATTGCTCTTATTTCGTTATACTATAACATATGAAAAAAAAGATAACTTTAATATTGCTTAGCAGTTGTATATTATTTACTGTGGCTATTATTATTTCTTATAATTCGACGAAGAATAAAGATCTTTTTCAAAATAAGCCCCGATTGCCAAATAAATCATTACCTCAAAAAAAGGAACCAGAAGTCCTTACACACATAGGAATTGATCATGTTTTAGGAAAGATTAAAAAAGTACACTATTATCAATTAAATTCTGAATATAGAAATAGCCTTGGGTACGAGGGAAGAAAAGATAAATGGAAGGTTTCTGGAAAATGTTTTTATGAAATTCCGTATGAAATTATTGATAAAAACCTAATTGGAAATTTTAAGATTAGAGATTTTTTAGTAAAAGACAAATATTATATAAGTAATAAGAAATTGAAATCGAAACGCCTAAACTCTTCTATGCAATATCTTCTAATTGACGTAATGGTACTTCATCGGTTTTTGGATCTTTTATTATTTATAAAACGATGTGGGTACGATTATCATAAGATTAGAATTAATTATAGTTTCAGATATCCCAATTTCAATTTAAATGAAGGTGGTGTTATTAATAGTCAACATATGTGGGGAAAGGCAATTGATATAGAGGTTGGCGATATAAATAAGGATGGTATTACAGATGAAGAAAAGGATAAAAAAATTGTGCTTGATTTTCTAGAGAAGATCTTTATTAAATATGGAGGAATTGGTCGATATCCAGGATCGCAAACTGTACACTTTGATGTTAGAGATAAAAAGGCGAGGTGGAACCAACAATAGAATACAAAGATTACTGCCCATATTTAGAGTACCTATTTTTCATATGATAGAGAGTACTTACTTTTCTGATTTTTGGGTAGCTGATGAATTGCAAATTTCTAAATATCTTATTTAAATATCTGAAATGTGTTATAATTTTTAATAAATCCTAAATTCGACTTATGAAAAAAGGCAAGATAGTTTCTTTAAAACAAACTACCGAAGCTTGCTATCAAGTCCAAAAAGAACTTTATACAATTGGCTTGTGGTACGAAAATTCTAAATTAGTGGAGGCGGATATTATTTGGTTTCCCTACCCAATTATTACAGTACCTGATGCTGCTGGTTTCGTATTTCCCAATACAACATTATTGCATAAAATCTTAGGATATAAACCTGGGCATATTTACATTCCAAAATATGTTGTAATGCAATTATTTAAACAGGAACGAGGTTCGTTAAGAGACATTCTTCGGCACGAATATGCTCATGTATTAGCGCACTATTATCCTGAATTTATTGTGGATAATGAGGAATTTGAAAAAGTGTTTGGTGGCGCTTATTATGATATGCAATCAATAGCTATGGAAGATGCCGCTTATATTACTGATTATGCCCGTAAAATACCAATGGAAGATTTTGCAGAAACCTTTATGGTTTATTTAAGAAGAAAAGGTGTTTTGCCTGATGGCATCAAAAATAGAAAGTTAAAAAAGAAATGGAATTTTATTACAAAAACAATTCGCCAGATTCAGCGAAATGAATATTCAGAACAAAAATGACAACGAAGCTTGAAATTATTGCCATTCATTT
>CANIFU010000113.1 GCA_947466965.1 Bacteroidota bacterium | reverse complement strand
GATTTTAGAAACGTGCTCAAATTCAACAGGAATATCTTTTCTTTTAATTGTTTCCATTTTTTCAGGAACATCTTTAGTATTTTTAACGGTGAACATACTTACGCTGTCCAATGCGATATCTACAGGATCGGTATCATAGAACCAACCTCTCCAGAACCAATCGAGATCGACACCGGAAGCGTCTTCCATTGTCCTGTAAAAATCAGCAGGAGTAGGATGTTTGAAAGCCCAACGAATAGCATATTGTTTGAATGCAAAATCAAATAGTTCACGTCCCATTACTGTTTCACGCAGAATATTTAATGCTGTACAAGGTTTTCCGTAGGCATTTGCACCAAAATTATTGATGTTCTCACTGTTGGTCATGATGGGTTCCAATTCATTTTTACTGGATTTCATATAGTCCACAATTTTATGAGCCGGTCCGCGGTTGGAAGGGTAGTTATTATCAAACTCCTGCTCCGTCAGAAACTGAACAAATGTATTTAAGCCTTCGTCCATCCAACTCCACTGACGCTCGTCACTATTGATGATCATCGGAAAGAAATTGTGTCCCACTTCATGGATAATAACACCAAGCATTCCGTATTTTGTGCGCTCTGTATATGTTCCGTCTGTTTCTGTTCTTCCGTAATTAAAGCAGATCATGGGGTATTCCATACCGTTTGCAGCTTCAACGCTTATTGCTGTCGGATATGGATAATCAATGGTGTATTTAGAATACGTACGAATGGTGTGTGCAACTGTTTTTGTTGAATATTTACTATAAAGAGCGTAAGATTCCTTCGGATAATAACTCATACACATTACGTTTTTATCACCTTGCTTGATTGCCATTGCATCCCAAACAAATTTACGCGAGCTGCCCCAGGCAAAGTCACGTACGTTTTCAGCAGTATATTTCCATGTTTTGAATTTTGTTTTATCGGGATTTTTTTCTTTGAGTTTCGCATCAGAAAGTGTAGCAATCTCAACAGGCTTGTCGGATGTTTGTGCTTTTTTCCACTTTTCTAATTGCTCCGCACTAAGTACTTCGTTGTAATTGGAACATACGCCCGTTGAAGCGATAATGTGATCAGCAGGAACAGTCATGCTTACTGTATAATCACCAAATGCCAAAGAGAATTCACCTCTGCCCGTAAATTGTTTGTTGTTCCAGCCACCATAATCGTTGTAAACACACATCCGTGGGTACCATTGTGTAATTGTAAACAAGGCATTACCATTGTCTTCAAATAGTTCATAGCCGCCACGGCCTCCAATTTTCATACGCTCAGGAATCTTGTAATTCCATTTGATCTTAAATATATATTGTTGTCCTGATTTCAATGCTTGTGGCATATCAATGCGCATCATTGTATAGTTAATGGTATAAGGAATTTTTTTACCTGCAGCATCTTCCACATAAATGATATTTACTCCACCATTTTGCAGTTGTTTATTTACATCCAGACCTTCCAATTGGATATCTGTGACCGGTTGATTGATCTTGCTGGCATTAAAATAATTGGACTCGTTAGTTGGGTTGTGTTCGTTTTCATCAAGCTGGAGCCACAGGTATGAAAGAGCATCGGGGGAATTATTTGTATACGTAATTTGTTCTTCGCCTTCAAGTGTCAATGTTTTTTCATTCAGAAATGCGTCAATAACATAATCGGCTTTTTGTTGCCAGTATTGATTTCCGGGAGCACCTGAAGCGGAACGGAAATTATTCGCATCGGGTAAGATCGTTCCTAACTGTTCGAATTTATTTCCGTGATTAGATTTTGGATTGTTTTGAATGTTCTGAGCGTAAAAGTTCTGTGTGAATAAAAGAGCTAAAATTAATGATTCTGTTTTTTTCATTATTGCGCAAACGTTTTTTAATTTTCAATAAATCTAAGGAAAAATTATTTATCTTAGGTATCCATTTATTATGAATTGTTAGTTTAGCATATTGTTTTTCTTTAAATTTGTTAAATGGCAAATCTTCTTAATTTTAAAAAAATCAAAGCTATTTTTTTATCTATCATACTGATTCTTTTGTTTAATTCGTTTATTCCACTTCATAAATACTACTTAAGTTTAACAGAGGTGACTATCAATAGTAAAAAAAACACATTAGATGTAAGTAGTAAATTATTTATCGATGATCTTGAATCAGAATTAGGGAAAATAGAAAATAAAAAGATCGACTTGTCAATTGCCCTCAAAAGCAAGGAGGTAGAACAGCTACTATTCAATTACCTGAATAAAAATTTCAAGATCAACGTAGGAGGGAAGCTGCAAAAGTTGGAATATGTCGGGTATGAAATAGAGAATGATGCAATTTGGTGTTATTTGGAAGTTGGTCATTTTAAAGAAAAAGGAACGATTTCTATTTTAAATACGTTATTGTACGAACGTTTTCCTGAGCAGTCGAATTTAATTAATATTACTTGGGATGGAGTAAGTAAAACAGCGAAGTTGAGTAATCCTGATAAATTAGCGGAGTTTATTTTTTGATAGAATAGTATTCCGTTTATCTATGTGTTTTAGGAATTATTTTTGTTTGATTTTTTTTGTTCTTTTTTGATCAAGCAAAAAAGAACAAAAAGAATATTGTAAACGGGAATCATTCTTCTGAATCAATTACTATTACTATATTTTTTTAAGGTTTATTGTAAAAGGAAAGGCTCTGAATATATTCAGAGCCTTTAAGATAAAAAACATCGCTTACAATTCTTCTTCATTCACAACACCCATTGCACAAAATTTATCGATGCGTTGAGCAACACGTTTTTTAGGATCTAATTTTTCAAGTTGTGCCAGATTTTTCAATATGACGTCCTTTACAATTTTAAAGGTTTCATCATGATTTGTATGAGCTCCACCAATCGGTTCAGGGACAATCCCATCAATAAGTTTATTCCCTAACATATCATTTGGAGTGAGTTTTAGAGCCTCGGCAGCGCGTTCCTTATTGTTCCAGTTTCTCCATAAGATAGAAGAACAAGATTCAGGAGATATTACAGAATACCACGTGTTTTCCAGCATTAATACTTTATCGCCAATGCCTATTCCCAATGCACCACCTGAAGCACCTTCACCTATAACGATACAAATAACAGGTACTTTCAATTGAGACATTTCTAATAAGTTTCTTGCAATTGCTTCACCTTGTCCGCGTTCTTCTGCTTCCAATCCTGGAAAAGCACCAGGAGTATCAATCAACGTAACAATAGGTTTGTTGAATTTCTCAGCCAATTTCATCAAGCGCAATGCCTTGCGGTATCCTTCAGGATTAGGCATGCCGAAATTACGGATTTGGCGCATTTTGGTGTTGATACCTTTTTGCTGACCAATAAACATAACCGTTTTACCATCAATACTTCCGAAACCACCAACCATTGCTTTATCATCTTTAACAGTTCGATCGCCATGCAATTCCATGAACGTACCACCTGTGATATAATCAATGTAGGCTAACGTATAAGGTCTATCAGGATGACGAGAAACTTGTACACGCTGCCATGGTGTTAGATTGCCATATATTTTGGTTCTAGCTTCTTTGATTTTTTCTTCCATCTCAGAAGTGATTTTGGAAACATCCATACCACTTTTTATTGCTGCTTCCTGTATTTTTTCCAATTGTGTTTGTAACTCTTCAATTGGCTTTTCAAATTCTAAATAGTTCATTATTTCTTGATTAGATAGTACGCTAAAATACTAAAAAAGCTCGAATATCAAAAGAGGATAAAAAATCCTTTGTTTCATGGTTTTAAAAAAATACTTAGTCGATGAAATTAGCCGTTTAATGGAAGAGGTAGACTAATCCAATTATCAAAATAACAATTCCTGTGGCTGTTAATCCGTAAAGTGGGAAATCAAGAGAATTGGATCCGTTCAAATGAAGAAGTATACTACTGATAAATCCGATGCCCAGGAAAATTATACCAACAATAATAAGTTGTGTGCCTATTTTGTTTCTTTTAACATGCCACAATCGTTTGATTTGCTTCAGGATTATCTCTTTTTGTAAGGGATCAATATTCACCGACGCAATTTTATCTTCAATAAATTTGATGTCTTTCCCTTGTTCAAATAGGGTCAATGCTTTCCTGAGGTGTTCTATAAAAAGGGGATCGTGGTTCATGACTGAAATAATTGTTTCATAACAAATATAAAATTATAGGTGATCTAGTTCTATGATCTTTGTCATGTGAAATGTAGAGGATAAATTTAAAATTGGTAAGTGCATTCAAGAGTTGAATAACAAGCTTTCATCAAGACATATGCTTTGCTTTGCTTACCTCTGATTTTTTTCTTTGTTTTTCTTTGTGTAGCTTCGTAAAAAAAGTCGTAATTCATTCTATTATTATGATCACCTTTCCTAACGCCAAAATAAATATCGGACTCAACATCATCGAAAAACGAGATGATGGATTTCACAACCTACAAAGTGTTTTTTATCCTGTAGGTTTATCCGATGCATTAGAAGTAATTGAAAACAAAGATGAAGGTGCAGCGCGTTTTACTTTTTCATCTTCTGGAATAGAAATTCCTGGTGATGCAACTGATAACCTTTGTTATTATGCTTATCATTTGGTTTCTCAAGATTATCCTGTTCCTGCTGTAAAAGTTCATTTGCATAAAAACATTCCTATAGGTGCAGGTTTGGGTGGCGGTTCATCCGATGCAGCTTTTTTCATCAAGCTATTGAACGATAAATTTGAATTGGGAATTTCCTGGGGAGAAATGCATAATTATGCACGACAATTGGGTAGCGATTGTTCTTTTTTTGTAAGCAACAAGCCCTCGTTTGCTGAAGGAAGAGGGGATGAGTATGAATCCATGAAATTAGATTTGAGCAAGTATTATGTTGTTCTTGTTTATCCGAAAATCCATATCAATACGGCAAAAGCCTATAGCGGAGTAAAACCTAAAATGCCTATTCGGTCGCTAGAAGAGGATGTTTTGAATTTGCCAATAGAACAATGGAAAGAATTTATTCATAACGATTTTGAAGATTCTATTTTTCCTCAGTTTCCTGAAATAAAAAATATCAAAGAAAAATTATATTCAAAAGGTGCCATCTATTCATCCATGAGTGGAAGTGGCTCAACAGTTTTTGGGATCTTTGAAAAGGAAACCGATTTGAAAGTGGAGTTCGGAGATTCTTTTGTTTTTGAAGGGAGATTTTAGCTTCGTAATAATCATTCTCATTGAATCCCCCTGGCCCCCTTTTTCAAAGGGGGAATTGCTTCGTAATAATCATTCTCATTGAATCCCCCTAGCCCCCTTTTTCAAAGGGGAATT
>CANIFU010000112.1 GCA_947466965.1 Bacteroidota bacterium | reverse complement strand
TTATTGGTACTATGAAAAATAAATAATTTTTGACCATCAGCAGACAATGCGATACTTGCATCGTGATTCTTCGTATTGATATTTGGTCCAATATTTTCAGGTGTTAGCCAGTTTTCACCAACTCGGTGTGCAATAAATACATCTTCATAATAATTACCATTCGGATCTGGATTGAATACAGCATCCATTAACCCTCCTGTGCTTTTAGGACCCATATATGTAAAAATTAAAACAGATTCATCAGAAGATATCACGGGCACATATTCTTGATTTTCTGTATTTATTCCTTCATCCAAATTGGTGATGTCACATCTTACCTTTAGTTCCGTGAATACTTTTGCATTTTTACTGTTTTCAATGTAACGTTTGGCTAATAATTGTTGGTTAACTGATGGTGCTGGTTTTTGTTCCAGATATTTATTTAATGTAATGATTGCCAATTCAAATTCATAATTTAAATGATACGCCCTTCCTAAATAAAAATTTAATTCTGGGTTTAGAGGGTCGGCTTGCTGAACTTCTTTAAATAAAGTTATAGATTTGTTTTTTTCGTCACTTTTCTTTAAAAAACAAATGCCAGATCTTAATTTAAAGTACAAGTCTTCTGGATGGGATGTCATTAGATCCACATAGATGGGTAGCGCTCTTAGATAGTTTTCTTCCGTGTAAAAGTATTGAGCACTTTCAAATTTTTTCAACTCCTCTTTACTTAGTTTTTTTAGTTCAGGCTTCTCGCTTTTTTGAGCAAAACCATTTGAAAAGAACAGAAAAATGGATAAAAAAATTAGTGATTTTCTCATATTGATAGTTTATTGGATATACATTGGAATATGATATAGTGTTTCCAGTTACAACACTAAATTCTCCATAATATAAGGTGTTTCTACTATAATACCCCCAAACTTATAAACAACGGCTCGTTGAAAAGACTAGTTAATGTGTAGCTTCTTTTTGTTGAACCGTTTGTTGTGAATGTGTTTTACGTGTTTTTTTTGAAATATATTTATGCAGAATATAAATGTGTACATTCGTATTGCAAATGATACAGCTATGGAATTTATAGACGAAAAAATTGAAAATTATGCGCTTTCTCATTCACAAGCGGAGTCCAGCGTGCTTCGTAGATTAAACAGAGAAACGCATGCCAAAGTGTTAGTTCCCAGAATGCTTTCCGGACACATGCAAGGAAATGTTCTTAGTATGTTTAGTGAAATGATACGGCCGAAACAAATATTAGAAATTGGAACTTACACAGGATATTCCGCTATTTGTCTTGCTCAAGGACTTCAAGAGAACGGAAAGTTGCATACAATTGATGTTAATGTAGAGCTCGAAAAAATGGTTCGTGTATTTATTGATGAAGCTGGTTTAACCGATAAAATCAATTATTATTTGGGAAAAGCAGTTGACATCATTCCTTCAATCAACGAATTATTTGATTTGGTATTTATCGATGCGGATAAAAAAAATTATGCGTTATATTACGAC
The DNA here is from genome assembly GCA_947466965.1 of Bacteroidota bacterium. Lineage (GTDB taxonomy): Bacteria > Bacteroidota > Bacteroidia > 2-12-FULL-35-15 > 2-12-FULL-35-15 > 2-12-FULL-35-15. The sequence continues at coordinate 4,215 of CANIFU010000112.1, read as the reverse complement.
TTGGTATTTGATAAGGTTCGAAGTGGAGGATTTATTATTGCAGATAATGTACTTTGGAGCGGAAAAATATTGGATCCCGAAGACAAGATGGATGCTGATACCAAAGTTATACATGCCTACAATAAAAAAATTCACAACGATGATCGTGTGGAACACATACTTTTACCGATTAGAGATGGACTAATGATTGCACGTAAAAAATAATCCTTTGTCATCTTCAAGGGTGACATTAAAAAAATTATTATGATAATAGATTTAAGAAGTGATACAGTAACAAAACCATCTAAAGGGATGTTGGATGCGATGTTTAGCGCTCAGGTTGGAGATGATGTTTTTGGTGAAGACGCTAATGTTAATGCATTGGAAGAAAAAGCTACAAATTTATTTGGTAAAGAAGCTGCATTGTTTTGCCCTTCTGGAACAATGACTAATCAAATTGCAATTAAAGTGCATACCCAGCCTGGAGATGAAGTATTGTGTGATGTTACTGCTCATGTTTATAATTATGAAGGTGGGGGCATTTCTTATAATTCAGGTGCTCAAGCAAAACTGATACAAGGTGATCGCGGAAGAATTTCTGCTGAACAGATCCAAGAAAGTATTAATCCTACTTACGATTGGCTTACTAATACAAGCTTGGTTTGTTTGGAAAATACTGCGAATAGAGCTGGTGGCAGCTATTATTCTTTGCAACAAATGCAAGAGTTGAATGAAGTCTGTAGAAAAAATAACTTAACCATTCATCTGGATGGGGCCAGAATATTTAATGCAATTGTTGAAGCAGGATACCCTCCAATCAAAGTAGGAAATTGTTTTGATTCTATTTCAATTTGTTTATCCAAGGGATTAGGTGCTCCTGTTGGTTCTCTTTTGATTGGAGATAAAGAATTTATCCGCAAAGCCAGAAGAGTAAGAAAAGTATTTGGAGGTGGAATGCGGCAAGCCGGATTCTTAGCTGCTGCAGGGATATATGCGCTTGACAATAATATTGATCGCTTAGCGGAAGATCATTTGCGCGCAAAACAATTAGCTGCAACTTTACATTCATTAAGCTTCATTGATAATGTATTACCTGTTGAAACGAATATCATTATTTTCAATTTAGCAGCCAAAATAAATCCCGAGGTGTTTATTCAAAAGCTTGCTGATCGAAATATTAAAGCAGTAGGTTTTGGAAAACAAGCAATACGGTTTGTTACTCATCTCGATTTTACGGATGATATGCTTGCCCAAGTGGAGCTGGTTCTTAAGAATATCAATTAAAAAATATTTTTTTAATTACATGCATTGATTTATATACTTTATCTTTTCTAAAAGTGTTTGCTTTTTTTATAGAAAAATTTGAGATGATGAAGGCAAGGTTTTTGAATTTGAAATAACGATTATAAACGATTTTTTTATAATAATTAATTACTAATATCTATGAAACGTTTTATCATTTTATTTTGTTTAATTTCTGCTTTTTCATCCGCTCAAGACTTAAGCCTTTTGAAGGCTACCAAACAAACAATTAATTCTGGCGCATCTTCTTCATCTACCACTAATTATTCTGTGGACATCAACAAAACAAAAAAATGTAAATTATCGATTGATTCAGTTGTAAATGTTTATACACAGAAATCGATATCATTTAATATTGTTCAAGTTGACAATCCGAGTGCTGTATCTCCAAGCTATCATCAGGTAAAGCCTTCCGCAATTAAAGAAAAAGGAATGTATCAAATCACCTTTGCTTCAACTAAAAATAGAGGGAGTGGCAGACCAGCAACCCCAATGAATTTAGTGGTGCCAATTGCAGACTTTACTCAAGGCGCTATTATCTATTATTCAAGTGGGAAAAAGAAAAAACAATTGCTCGTAGAATCTTTTGAGCAATTGGAGACAATAAATGCTCCTTAATTTGTACACGTAAAAATGAACGCAGGTGGAATGTTCATTGGCGTGAAATTGAGATCCACATTTTTAAAAATAGTTTTTAATTTTTTATATGCATTTAATGAATATTGATATTGAATAAATGCACCTTTTTTGCTTAATACTTTTATTGCAATATTTAAAACCGAATTTACAATCTGATTTGGAATCATCGCAAAAGGCAGAGATGAAACAATATAATCCACTTCTTTAATATTATATTTCGATAAATATATTTCAAGTTTTTCGGCTGAGTCGCAGATGATTTTGATGCGTGAATCTTTGATCTGATTTAAGGTGTCGCAAAATTCAGTATTGATCTCAAAAGCTAGCAGTATAGAATCTGATGGCATTCTTCTGAGTAATTCGAGCGTGATGATTCCAGTTCCGGGCCCGAATTCAACAATGCATTTTACATTTTCAAAGTTGATCGGATCGACCATCTTTTTTACTAAAAATTTAGAGCTGGGTGCAATCGAACCAATATTCTTGCCTTGCTTCAAAAATTCAGAAAAAAATTCTTTCTTGCTCAATCGATTATTTTTTAATTATACAAATTAAGTGATAAATAATCGGATTGTGAAATTTAAAATAGTTCTGTTTGTTTACCGATTACAACACTCTTTTCGTGTTTCAGAAGCCATTCTTTTCGCCATATCCCTCCTGCATATCCGGTCAATTTACCATTGCTTCCTATCACTCGGTGGCAAGGAATTATGATAGCAATTGGGTTTTTGCTAGTTGCATTTCCAATAGCACGGTTAGTGTTTTCATCACCAAGTAGTTTTGCAAGATGTAAATACGAGTTTTTTTTTCCAAAAGGTAAGGTTAATAATTCTTTCCAAACACGTTTTTGAAAAGCTGTTCCTTCTGGATTTAGTTTAATTCCGAATTCTTTTCGTATTCCTGTATAATATTCATCGAGCTGGTAGATGACTTCTTTTAATGATTCATGGATTATTTTTGTTGCTTCTTTTTCTTCTTCTGTAAAAAGTATACTTTTAATACCATCATCATTCCCTTTTATTTCGATGGTTCCGATAGGAGAGTTGTAATATGCTGTCTGGATTTCCATGCATGTAAAATTAAGTTTTTTTAATCAATGGGCTTTATTTATTTCTGACAATGATATTCAAAAATAAAAAAACCTATGATTTCCCATAGGTTTTTTGAAATTAAATGAAGTGATGTTAGTTGTTTGAAAAATTAAAAACAATATTTATTTTCAGAGATCAGTTTTGATGAAATATTTCTTCGAAGTTCTGTTGTATTTAATGGATCTGTTTTTGTAAAGCGTTTCATTCCCATGAGCATCGCTTTTTGTTCATCGCCTGAAGCAAAGCTATTGATCGCTTCTTTCCCTGACTTATGAATTCTGTCGGCAGCATCGTTAATATACACCCGCATCATATCAATTTGCTCTTTGCAAGTAGCTTCTCCTTTTAAAGCTACAAGTTTTTCAACGCGAAGTTGGAGTGACTCAGAAACATATGTTTCAATGATCATATCCGCCAGATTCATTAGGATTTCTTGTTCTTTCCCTAGTTGCATCATCAGCTTTTGAACTGCCGCACCAGCAACCATTAATACAGATTTTTTAAATCCTGCAATATATTTTTTCTCGTTCGAAAATGTTGTTATTTCTGATCTTGAAAAATCTGGAATACTCATCAATTCAGCTGCAACAGCCTGAGCAGGTCCCATTAAATCCAATTCGCCTTTCATAGCGCGTTTTAGCATCATATCCACAGTCAGCATTCTGTTGATCTCATTTGTTCCTTCAAAAATGCGGTTGATTCTTGCGTCACGGTAGGCTCTGTCCATAGGTGCTTCTGCGCTATATCCCATACCTCCATATATTTGAACTCCCTCGTCAACAACATAATCCAATACTTCTGAGCCATGAACTTTAACGATAGCTGCCTCAACAGCAAATTGTTCGACGCCTTTTAATTTTGCTTTTGCTTCATCCATTCCCGCAGAAATGAGTGTTTTGGTTGCATCTTCAACATTTTGACTTGCTCTGTATATAGCCGACTCACTCGCATATATTCTGATTGCTTGTTCAGCCAATTTGTAACGGATAGCACCATATTTTGAAATTGATCTTCCAAACTGTTGACGTTCATTCGCATATTTTACGGATAGTGTTGTTGTTTCTTTGCTTCCCCCGATTGCTGCTCCTGCCAATTTGATACGACCAAGATTTAAAATATTTACAGCGATTTTAAATCCATTTTGTCTATCTGATAATAAATTTTCTACAGGAACTTTACAATCATTGAAAAACACTTGGCGTGT
>CANIFU010000111.1 GCA_947466965.1 Bacteroidota bacterium | reverse complement strand
TAATTTATATAAAAGTAAATGTGAAAAAAATAGAATAAAATATGAGTCTTTCACAATTTCAAGTGCAACTCGATCTTTAAAATCAGTTAAAAAATTAAAGGCGAAAAATAACAATGCAATTAAAAACAGCGGTCATTTAAAAGGTAAAACATTTGATGTAAGCTATAGAGCATTTAATAATAATTTTAAACAAACTAAATTATTTATTGAATCACTGAAAGAATTAAAACAACTAAAAAGATGCTTTGTGAAATATGAAAAAAACGGGTGTTTACACATTACTGTTAATTAATCCAACTAAATAAATAGCTTTCAATATGAAAAAAGTAATTTTTATTAGTATCGTTGCGTTTATAACTGCAACAGTCATTGTATTAAATTTAAATGCTTTTCATAGAATAAAATCCAAAGTAATCTCAGTACTTACCGACTCAGATGAAATAAATAATAAAAATAAATCGGAGGGAGCTGTTTGGGGAATTGATATTTCCCACCATCAAAGTAAAATTGATTGGAATGTTTTAGTAAAAGAAAATAAACCATCTTTTGTCTTTTTAAAGGCAACAGAGGGAACAACAGATACAGACCAGTATTTCGCTGAACGATATCAAAAACTAAAATCATTGGGTATACCTACAGGTGTGTATCATTTTTTCACCTATCGAACTGTTGGGAAAACGCAAGCAGCTAATTTTATTAATACCATTGCCTTAAATAAAGGAGATTTAATACCATCCCTTGATCTTGAAACTAAAAATTCTAAATTACAATCAACAGAATGGATATTAAAAGAAATTAAATCCTTTTGTACAGAAATTAAATCAAAGTTTGGTTTTTATCCCATGATATATTGTGAAAACGATTTTAAATTAAAATACTTAAAGGACCCTTTTTTTAATGATTTTAAATATTGGATTTCTGATTTTTATAGAGAACCAAAGTCTGATTACGTGTTTTGGCAATACAAAGTGGGCTATATAAAAGGAATAGGTAGAGTAGATGTGGATGTATTGAAAAAAGGGTTAAAACTATCAGATTACCAAGTGCCCCTTTAAACTATATAGAGATAGATCAATTCAGTTGTATGATTGCCGTTTACTCGATAAGGGGATGGCCTTATTTAATTTTACGAGCTGCGTTGTGAATTCTAAGAATGGTTATCTTTTCTTTCTGTAGACGGTAAAATATTCTGTAATTACCCTCAATGAGTTCTCGTATTTCTGGTTCTTTTTTTTCAGGAACGATTCGTCCGGATTCAGGAAATTCAATTAACTGATCAACACGTTGTATGAGTAGAAATAAACCGAGCCGCATAGAATGCTGAGTCGAGTGAAATGTAATCGCTTATTGCTCGTAAATCTTTTAACGATTTTTTCGTCCAGCTTATTTGTGCCATTTAGAAACCATTTTCTTTACCTTGTCGTGAGGTATGGTTTTTCCGGCTTTTGCTTCAGCCATTCCTTCATCTATTTTCTCAATTATAATTAAGCGCTCAAGAAAACTGTCTAAGTCGAACTCCTTTGGAAGTTCACTTAGCGTATGTATTATTGTCGACTTTTTCATTGTATAAATATACAAATATTAAATAATTTTTCAAAGTGCGAATATTTCTTTGTGCAGCAGGCTTTCCCCTAACTTTAATATTTTGAAAAAATTCATCGATTTTTTTGGATAAATACTAAAAATACCTATATTTGCATCCCCATTTAAGAAAAATAGTAGTTCCACCGGGAATAGAACCTAACTTTTAAGGTTGAAAAACAGGTGGAGATTTTCCTTAAACCGTTGGATTTTTTAGTCGTTCTTTAACATTCAAAATCGGTCTTTATCAAAACATGAAAAAAGACCAAACAGCTATAAACATTGAAATTAGGGTTTCAATGAATTCTGAAAAGAATTGAAAAAAAAAGATAATGTAAGCCCCCTTCGGCCTACAAATAAGTAAAATAGTTAGTAGTAATTGCTGCAGGGCTTCCCAAAAGGAATACCGGCAACGAAAAAAAAAGAAAAAATGGCAAATCATAAGTCAAGTATCAAAAGAATCCGTTCGAACGATGCTAAAAGATTAAGAAATCGCTACCAAGCAAAAACAATGCGTAATGCTATTAAGGAATTAAGAGCTGACGAAAGTAAAAAATCAGCATCTGAAAAACTTCCTAAAGTTATTGCTATGGTTGATAAGTTGGCTAAAAAAAGCGTTATTCACAAGAATAAAGCGTCTAACTTGAAATCCAAATTGACTAAAAAAGTGAATGCGCTAAAAAAATAGTAGCACCCCACTTATTTCACGATAATACTATAAATTGAGGCTCCGCGATTATGCGGAGCCTTTTTTTTTATGTTTAAAAATTCGAATACACATTAACAAAAAAGGTTAAAACACCCCGCGACCGCGTTCGGGATAAACTCCGACACATAGATTAGCTGGTTGTGTTAAAGGGAAAGAAAATATGTGTTTAAAAAATTCTGTAGCAGTAAGCATTATTACTTGAAAAATTTATGGAAGAAAATAAATTAGGAATAAAATCCTGGGCAGAAGAGGACCGGCCGCGCGAGAAAATGATAGAGAAGGGAAGGCACGTGCTCACCGAAGCTGAATTGATAGCTATATTAATTGGATCGGGTAGCAGAGACGAGACAGCTGTGGAGCTATCAAAAAGAATTTTATCAAGTGTCGGAAATAATTTGAATGCGCTCGGTAAGCTAAATATTAATGATTTGACCCGATTTAAAGGAATAGGTGAGGCGAAGGCGGTTAGTGTTGTGGCTGCTTTAGAGTTGGGGAGAAGAAGAAATGAGACAGAAATTATTAAGCGGAATAAAATCACTTCCAGCAAAGATGTGTTTGATATTTTAAAACCAATATTGATCGATCTACCTTTTGAAGAATTTTGGCTGCTGATCTTAAACCGTGCGAATCTTGTGATCAAAAAAGAAATGATCTCCCGTGGTGGTGTTTCAGGAACGGTAGTGGATACAAAGATTATTTTTAAAGCAGCAATTGAAAATTATGCTTCTTCCATCATTATTTGTCACAATCATCCTTCCGGAAATTTAAAGCCCAGTGAGGCAGATATCCGCATTACAAAAAATATTAAGGAAGCCGGAAAATTAATGGAAATTCCTTTACTAGACCATTTGATCGTTGCTGAAAACGGATTTTACAGCTTTGCAGATGAAGGTATGCTGTAATGCCTTTATTTTAAAGCCGAAGCGGACATCTCCGATTCATTTATTTTTTTTAAGATCATTTTAAATGCATCACCTGTTTTTATGTTCATAAATACAGTATCATTTTCAAGTCGCGCAATGTCTTTAAACCCATTTTCAACAGCATCTTCAAGTGCTAGAATTGTTTCCTTGTCTTTCCTTTCCATAGCAAGTAGGCTAGCGTTTAAATACTGCGATTCACTATTTGTTGGGTCAACAGTTAAGTAAATCTGGCAAAACATTTTAGCAGCAGGAAGATTCCGCTGTTGCAGTGCTCTGGTTGTTTGCATGTAGGCAACCAGACTCAAATAATCAAGGGTACGTTTATACATTAAAACATCATCGGTGTTTCCTGATTTGATTTTTTTATTCATGGACGCGATGTCTTGTTTCCACCAATCTATGTTTTTGGATTGAAATGCTTCCGAATAAAATCCTTTCATTTCTTCTTCTTGTTTCCATATCGCTCCCTCCTTCTTCAGTTGTTTGTCAACTTCCTGATTCGATTTTAATGGATTATAGATCTCGTAATATTCTTTTAGGTCCGTTAATCCGTCAAAAAAATTAATGGTTCTTCTTGTGAGGTTATACACTTCAAACGTTTTATTATTTTTTTGTGCCTCCTTGATCTTAGTTGAATACACCAATATATTTTCATTGATGAATGCTGCATTTTTTAAGGAAGGATCTTTGCGCATCGCTCCAAATTCGCACCATAAAAAAGCATCCTTCATTACCTCTTCTTTGGGCCATTCGTGTTTGCCATCGAATTCAATAAATGCATGCTTCACCGGACGACCCGCTAATTCGATCATGTCGTACTTTCTCATTTCTATATAATTGAAATCTTTGTTTCCGCAGATGCCTAAAAAGGTATAATTACTTCTGGGGTCTTTGTTGTTTGCAGCGGGAGATGCCGCACCGCAGCAGATAACACCGGCAATTGAACCGTTGGTGATACACAACGCATTCGCAACTCTTGCCCCTCCCGAAAAACCAAGTACGTACATTCGTGCAGTATTAATAGATAATCGTTGTTGTGAGTCGGAGAATAATTTGTTTGCAATGGTTTGAGATTGCTCCCATGAAGTACCGTTCTTGGAATTGTTGGAGCCGATAAGAATATATCCATATTGATCGGCCAAACTTTTATACATTGATATGGGCAATTTCCCTGCACCATTAGCGTCGAAAGCATAGATCACGGGATATGTTTTTTCAGCAGCATAAGAGGCTGGCAGATAGACGGCATACGATTGTGATGCATCCGTTAAGTTCTGTACCTTTTCTATCACCACTCCTTTGGCGAAACTTTCTGCTCCAACCACAGTAGCTGTTGTATCTATCGCATTTACTGATTTTCCGGAATCGGAAGAGCAAGAGAACAGTATGCTTGTAAATAAGCTTAGTATTAAAATTGAATGTAATTTCATTGTGCCTGCTTTTTTTTAAACGATGAGCTATGTGTATAATAGAGTTAAAGGCAGCTCCTTTAAAACTGTATTTTTTTAATTTGCTTTTACGTGTATCCCTTTACGTTATTTTATAATTTTTATACTCACCAATCTTCCATCCAAATTTATTTTCGATGAACATCAGTACTTTTATTTTTATGGATAATTTTTTTTTAGTTGGATCAAAAGAGAATTTCCAATTCATTTTATGGATACGCTCTTGCATTACTTTCGGGTGTTCCCCTTTGAACGCTGCAAGTGAATCAATTTGAGAATAATCGAATTTATCAACTTCAGGAATATTTTTTTTTATCCAGGCGTCATCGTGCCACAGTTTATTGAATGTTTGCTGTTTTGCTTGTTGCGCCTCCGGAGGCTTCACCCAGCCATAGTGATAAACAGCAGCATCAACGAGTTTTACATTTAATTTCTTACCGTTTTTTCTAAAACCTTGTGCATCTAAATAGGAAGAAATGGAATGGTCGTTTTTGATCACGCGGATCTCTCTGCGGTACCAGCGTCTCGAATCACCAATAAAATCGTAAGAGCCGAAAAAGTGTGTATACTTAAAAAGCAATCCATCTACAGATGCATCGTTCTTGAACTTTTCCATTGAAGCTTTTATGGAAGGCAGATATTTTTCGTGGATCACTTCATCGCCTTGAATGTAAAAAGCCCAATCACTGTCTCCGGAAACAGCGGCAAACGCTTTATTCGTTTCATCGGCCAATACTTTTCCACCTTCGCGCAAGCGTTCATCCCAAATGGTTTCTATGATTTTTATTTTCGGCGAATCGATGGAACGAATCAACTGCAAGGTATCATCTTCCGATTTTCCCACAGCTACAATCATTTCATCGCAGAGAGGAAGGATGGACATGATGGCTTCCACGATCGGGTAATCGTATTTTATTGCATTACGAACGATGGTGAATCCGCTGATTTTCATATTAATCCCCTTATCCCCCTTTTTAAAGGAGGAATTAAATACCTGTAAAATTACTCGGTGAAATTTTCTTCAATTCAGTTTTTATTGCATCACTAACATTCAAGGTATCAATAAACGCAGCGATACTGTCTTTCGTGATATGTGTATTGGT
>CANIFU010000110.1 GCA_947466965.1 Bacteroidota bacterium | reverse complement strand
ATCTTGTTTCAGTGCGTTCAATGAATAGGAGTCAAAATAAGTTATTGACCATTCAATAGCGTATTGCTTAGGTTTTTAAAATGTGCGTTGAATTGATAACACGAATTTTTTTATTTATAACACGAATTAAGAAAAAAAAGAAAAAATGCACTTTAGTACAATTTTAAAAAAGGCAGAAATAAAAAAACAATATAAAAATAAATCATCTTTTATTTTTATTAAACGAAAGGACTTACATGTATAACAACAGCCCCCATTTAAAATACGATACTGTTTATAACGCTTTATTTAAAAACCGCTCAAAAAAATAAAATAGTAAAATGGTTAAAAAATATTCTCTCTCACATGTATTAATAGTTCAACAATCAATAACTAAAAAATTATTTTTTGTTTTTTTAAGTTGCATGTTTTTTCTATCAATTTCAAGTTATTCCGCAACGTATTTTTCTAGAGTATCCGGTAGTTTTAATTTAGCAAGTACTTGGTCTTCATCATGCGGTGGGCCTATTTCTAGTGTTGTTCCTGCTTCTGGAGATGATGTAGTCATATGTACTGGAACAACTGTTGATATAACTGCAAGTCAATTAATTACCAATGTTACATTGAATGGTTCAGGAACATTAAGTTTTAATACACCATCGATCTTATTGTTTGTTAGTGGTAATTTAACCATGAATAATACAAGTAGTATAACAGGCAATGGAGCAGATCGAGGAATAATTGTTACCGGTAATTTTTTTGGAACTGCTGGAGCCAATGTTACAATTCAGAATGTTCGATTTAGTATTAATGGCACTTTTAATAATGCTAATGCGGCAACTCTTACATTAAATACTGGAAAAACAGCATCCAAAACGTTTGGAAATTTTATAAATAATGGAACATGGACCAATACGACTCAAAATGTGCCCATTACCATAAGCGGTAATTTTGTAAATAATGGAACGTTTAATCAAGGAACAGGAGTAGTTACATTTTCAGGAGCAACATCCAATACCCTTTCTGGAACAGCTCCTTTAACTACTTTTGATTCAATTGTTGTTTTAAAAGGTACTTCGGGAACAGTTGTCGATCAAAATAATGTTTTGGATGTTCAATCACCTATATCTCTTGGGATAGGAAAATTAACGTTATTTAGAGGAACATTTAAACTTTCATCGGCATCTACCATTGTTCCCTTTTCTGCTAGTAATCGTGTACTACTGAGTTCAGCAAGATTATGGAATAATGGAGGTAACATAAATTCAATAGCAACTAATTTTGGTGATTGGCTGGTTGATGGAACACTTCAAAATAGTGCAGGAACTATCAATGTAGGTGTAGTAGCGAATCAGAATATCAAAACAAGTATTTTAGGTCCTAGTGGTGTTATAGTCATCTCCGGAGGAGCCGTAAATGTTGCTGGAGTTCTTGCAGCAAGTTCTACTAATAATTGGACTTATACTATGTCTGGAGGAACTCTTTCCCTTGGAACCTTTGCTGGAAATACTGGATCAGTTGCTCCATTTAGTATGAAAACTGCTAACTCTACCTTTACAATGACTGATGGTAGAATAATAATTGTGAATGCAACTAACTCTGTTGTTACATTAACGAATTTAGGATTTATAAATGTGGCGACATTGGGTGGAGGTTTTACAGGTGGTACGCTTCAAATTGGAACCGCTACAACCCCCGTTGCAACAGGAAATATCAGAATAGAAACAACGCGTCCAATTTATAATTTAGAGGTGGTGGGCGCCAATACCAAAGCTCTGATTACTTCGCCCACAGGTGTTTTACCTGCTACTACCTCTTTAACAATTACAAATGATGTAACGATTACCTCTGGCATTCTAGATATTGGGACAAATAATCAGGATGTATTTGTGGGCGGCAATTGGAAAAATACAAGCACTGCATTAGATCCATTTATTGAAGGCACGAAAAAGGTAAGTTTTAATGGTGTATCTGGAACTCAAACTATTTCAAATTCAGGTGCTGTTAACGGCACAACTTTTTATGACCTAATCATTAACAATACTTCGCTTACCGTTCCGCAAGTAAAAACAACCGCTAACGTTGCTGTAAAAAACAACTTAAATATGATACAAGGGAAAGTGAATCTTTCGAGTTCTACATTAACGCTGGGCACAAGTTCTACAGCAACCGGCTCATTACTATTTCCAGCTTTTAGTAATAGTACACAACCTGCCACGTGGATTTACGGCGGAACGTTTACACGATACTTTCCTACGGCAGGAACATCCCTAGCAGCTAATTCTAATCTAACAACAGGTCAATTTCCATTGGGAAGTGCAACCGATTACCACCCTTTTTGGTTAAATTATTCTGATCCACTAACAACAGGAGGAACATTTTCTGTCACACATGACCCTTCCGGTTCGGGAAGTGTTGCCATACCAAATTATTCGGATGCATCGTGTGGATTAACGATTGAAGGCATTTCAAATGCCAGGTGGTTATTGTCTACAAATGTAGCTCCTACTGGAAATACATTCGGCATTACGTATGGTGGTTTTGGTTTTGCTAATTTCTTAGCTACTGATTTAAATGCATCAAACGTCTCAGGCACCGCTGGAAATTGCAGTAGCCCTAGCAATGTAAATCCAGGAATTTATTTTGAAGTGAATCGATCAGGACTTTCATTAGCCCAAATTAACAATGCATGGTATATTGGAACATCCAATTTAAATCAATCCCCATTACCAATAGAGCTGTTGTCGTTTGATGCCAATTCAAATCAACAAGTAGTTGATTTGAATTGGTCGACCGCTTCAGAAACAAACAGTGATTATTATACAATTGAAAAGACAAGGGATGGGTATAATTTTGAAACGGTAGTAACAATGGATGCAGCAGGAAACAGCAATGCTTTATTACACTATGCAACAAAAGATAATTCTCCTTATCAGGGAATTTCCTATTATCGTTTAAAACAAACAGATTTTAATGGTGCTTTTACTTATTCGGATCTTCAGATGGTTGATTTTAATTCAAATCAAGCATTTTCATTTGAAATATATCCGAATCCTGCGGATGGCTCAATTTTTAACATTGCTTTCAATTCAGGTTTCAACGAAGAAATTTTAATAGTTGTAAGAGATATGATGGGAAGAGAATGCTATTCGAAAACATTTTATGTGCAAGAAAATCAGAAAAATAGTTTTGCTATAGATCCATATACGGATCTGGTAAAAGGAATTTATCTTGTTTCAGTGCGTTCAATGAATAGGAGTCAAAATAAGTTATTGACCATTCAATAGCGTATTGCTTAGGTTTTTAAAATGTGCGTTGAATTGATAACACGAATTTTTTTATTTATAACACGAATTAGCATAAAAATAAAAAATGCGCTTTAGTATAATTTTAAAAAGGCAGAAATAAAAAAACAGTATAAAAATAAATCAGCTTTTATTTTTATTAAACGAAAGGACTTACATGTATAACAACTGCCCCCATTTAAAATACGATACTGTTTATAACGCTTTATTTAAAAACCACTCAAAAAAATAAAATAGTAAAATGGTTAAAAAATATTCTCTCTCATATGTATTAATAGTTCAACAATCAATAACTAAAAAATTATTTTTTGTTTTTTTAAGTTGCATGTTTTTTCTATCAATTTCAAGTTATTCCGCAACGTATTATTCCATAGCCAACGGGAGTTGGGCTACAGCAACTACATGGTCTTTATCAGCAGGAGGGGCTGCCGCTGGAACCCTTCCAGCTGCAGGAGATGATGTTATTATTTCCGGAAATACGGTGACATTAAGTAGTGACCAAACGATTACCAATGTTACAATTAATAATAGTGGTGGAACACTTTCTCTAAATACAATTGGTAAGACTTTGACTGTTAGTGGTAATTTTACCTTGAACGGTGGAGCTGTAACTTTATTTGGAGCATCGACGACATTGGCTGTTAGTGGTAATTTTACCGCCTGTGAAAATGTACGTTTACAAGGAGCATCGTCGACATTGACTGTTAGTGGTAATTATACGATGAACGGTGGAAGTCTTGTTTTAACTGGAAATCCTTCGACATTGACTGTTGGTGGTGATTTTACCATGAACAATCCAAGTACTGTTACTGTTACTCTTAATACTATAACTGGCTCTGGTCTCAATCGGTTGATCAATGTAATGGGTAGTTTTTTTATTAATACAACTTCAGGTTTGATTGCTACAATTGGAAATGCGAGCTTAAATGTCACAGGCACATTTACGATTGCAACTGGAGCAAGTGTTAATTTAACTGGGGCATCAAGTGGGGCAACAACAGGATCCAAAACGTTTGGACATTTCTTAAATAATGGAACATTTACCAGCGCTACTTTGCTTAGAGTACCCATTACCATAAACGGAAATTTTCAAAATAATGGAACGTTTAATCCAGGAACAGGAAAGGTTACCTTTACAGGTGCAACATCCAATACCATTTCGGGAACCGCTCCTTTAACTACTTTTGATACAATTGTTGTTAATAAAGGCACTTCGGGTACAGTGGCCGATCAAAATTATATTTTGGATGTACAATCAAAAATAACTCTTGGTTCAGGAAAATTATTTTTAACTAGAGGTACATTTAAACTTTCATCGGCATCTACCCTTGTTCCCTTTTCAGCTACTAATCGTGAACTACCGAGTTCAACAAGATTATGGAACAATGGAGGTACCATCAATTCAACAACAAGTTTCAATGATTGGCTGCTTTCTGGAACACTTCAAAATAGTGCTGGAACAATAACTGTTGGTGTAGCCGCGGAGCAAAGTATAAAAACATTTCCTTCGTCTGCTGTCGTCATCTCAGGTGGTGATGTAAAGGTTGCTGGACACCTAAATGTTTCGAATCCTTCATCCAGTTATAATATGTCCGGAGGAACGCTTACAGTGAATGTCCTTGGACTAATTGATGTGATTCCATTTGCGGTTGCTAACTGTTCCTTTACCATGACGGGTGGGAGAATAATCATTGCGAATGCAAGTACGGGTTCTGCGAATTTTGGCTTTAAAAATAATGGGACCTCAGGGGGAGGTTTCACAGGAGGCACGCTTCAAATTGGAACAACTTCAACCCCGCCTGTAACAGGAAATATGAGATTAGAATCAATTAGTCCAATTTATAATCTAGAGGTGGTGGGCGCCTACACAACCGCCTTAATTACTACTACACCTGGATCATTAATACCAACCGCCTTAACCATTACAAATGATCTAACAATTACTGCTGGGGTTTTAGATATTGAAACAGGTGCTACGGATCCATTTGGTGAGGGTACAGGTATGGATTTATTTATTGGCGGCAATTGGACGAGCTTAAGCGATGCAACAGATCCCTTTATTGAAGGCACGAAAAAAGTAACGTTTAATGGGACATCCGGAACACAAACAATTTCAAGTTCAGGTCTTGGTGCTGTTAACGGCACTACTTTTTATGACCTGACCATTAACAATACTTCTCTTACCGTTCCGCAAGTAAAAACAATCGCTAACGTTGCTGTAAAAAACACCTTAACCCTGATAAGAGGAAAAGTGAATCTTTCGGGAAATACATTAACGCTGGGTACGGGAGTCAGCTCCGCCTTAAGCGGCACATTATCATTTCCAGCTTTTACTCCGTCCACTGCCGTTCAGCCAATTACCTGGATGTACGGAGGTACTTTTAAAAGATGGTTTCGAACCACGGCTTTGCCTATTCGTAACATTGCGGGATTATTTCCATTTGGAAGTGCAACCGATTACCACCCTTTTTGGTTAAATTATTCCACTGCATTAACTACAGGAGGAACATTTTCTGTCACACATGACCCTTCCGGATCGGGTAGTGTTGCCATACCAAATTATTCGGATGCATCGTGTGGATTAACGATTGAAGGCATTTCAAATGCCAGTTGGGTATTGTCTTCCACGCTCAATGCGTCTGGAAATCCATTTGGCATTTCTTACGGTGGTTTTGGTTTTGCTAATTTCTTAGCTACTGATTTAAACGCATCCTTAGCAACAAACACCCGAGGAACCTGCAATGGAGTGACCGAAACTCCAGGAATTTAT
>CANIFU010000109.1 GCA_947466965.1 Bacteroidota bacterium | reverse complement strand
TTTCGCTGTGTATAATGCATCCAATAAGCGCTCCTGTAATATCATTTCCCTTCATAAATATTTTTTAATATAGCTCAGCGAACTCTGCGCCTCTGCGAGAAATTTTTTCGCTGTGTATAATGCATCCAATAAGCGCTCCTGTAATATCATTTCCCTTCATAAATATTTTTTAATATAGCTCAGCGAACTCTGCGCCTCTGCGAGAAATTTTTTCACTGCTTATATTGCTTCCAAAGATATATATTTGCACTCTAATTTATTCAATTATGAAGAGAGAAAAATCAGAAGCTTTATTTGAGAAAGCAAAAAAATATTTTCCGGGTGGTGTAAATAGTCCTGTTCGCGCATTTCGTTCAGTTGGAGGTACGCCATTATTCATCCAAAAGGGTAAAGGTTCGCATATTTGGGATGCCGATGGGAATGAGTTTATTGATTTTTGTGGATCTTGGGGGCCGTTGATTTTAGGCCATGCAAATGATAAAGTGATTCATGCAATTAAAACAACTGTTGAAAATGGAAGTTCATTCGGCGCGCCCACTGCACTGGAGAACGATTTGGCAGAATTGATCTTAAGCAATAATAAATTTATTGAGAAAATACGTTTTGTGAGTTCTGGAACCGAGGCGGTAATGAGCGCTATTCGATTGGCCCGTGGGTTTACAAAGCGCAATAAAATTCTAAAATTTGAAGGTTGTTATCATGGACACTTGGATGCTTTACTAGTAAAAGCTGGATCAGGACTCGTTACTTTTGGAAATACTTCTTCGGCCGGTATTCCCGAAAGTTTTGTGAATGAAACAATTGTTGTTTCTCTCAACAATGAAGCAGCCGTTAAACAAGCGTTTACTGAATTTAAAGACCAGATTGCATGCGTGATCATTGAACCAATACCTGCAAACAATGGATTGTTATTACAGCGTAAAGAATATTTACAATTTCTTCGTGAGATCTGTTCCGAAAATAAAACACTCCTGATTTTTGACGAAGTGATCAATGGCTTCCGAATTGGTTTTGAAGGGGCTGCTGGATATTACAATATTCAACCAGATATAATTACCTATGGTAAAATTATTGGTGGTGGTTTACCGGTTGGAATGTACGGCGCTTCCGCGGAAATTATGAGTCATATTTCTCCAGAAGGAAATGTATATCAAGCTGGAACATTAAGCGGAAATCCTGTGGCAATGGCAGCTGGCATCGCTCAGTTAACGGAATGTTTAAAGCCTGATTTTTACCAGGATTTGGAAAGAAAGACACAATTTTTAATTGACTCAATTTTTAAAAGTTTAACTTCTCCTATCACAAATTTTAAAATATATTCTGTTGGTTCTATTTTCTGGATTGCTTTTACAGATAAGGAAGTTGTTCGTACTGCGGAAGAAATTGATGCGGATTCAATGAAGCACTTTAAAATTCTGCACAAAGAATTATTGGAGCGTGGCATTTATCTCGGGCCATCGGGTTATGAAGTGGGATTTGTATGTGAAGCACATTCAGAAGAGGATTTGATAAAAACAGCGAAAGCTTTCGCTGAGGCATTGGAAATCGCAATGAAATAATTTTAAAAGAATTGCGCGATCATCAATGCAATACCTTGTAGGATCATCGTTCCGTCAATTAATACAACATAAAAATATTCCCCTCGTTTAGTGTTACTCATAAATACAAGTAATCCATTTATGATCGAAGAAATCATTAATGCAAGTAAAATTTTGTGCGGATACATTCTCAATATAAATCCCGCAATAATTAACATGCAGTATAAAAGCATGCAAAACGTTGCGATCATTCGGGTGTTCTGTTCCCCGAATTTCTGAGTAAGCGTGGAAATATCCTCTGCCTGATCGATCTTCAAATCTCTTATATCAAAAGGGATGCAGATGGCAATCATAAAAATGAATCGTGAAAAAAAATGAAAGACAGTGATTGGGGAGAATAATGTAACATGATTTAATATGGCCGGAATAATTGCTGTCACAGTAGTCCAGACGAATGCAAGAGTTAGCAGTTTAAAAATAATATTTTGTCGGAGTTTAATAATAGGTAAAAAATAGGCGATGGATAAAAGTAAAAGCGGAGAGAGATAAATTAGAATTCTATAGTCATTAAAAAAGAACGTTACCGCAACGCCTGCCGCACCCAAAAGACATAAAAGTTTTATTGAAAACTGATTTTTAAAAATCCATTTTCTGCGGACCGAAAGTAGGCTACTGTCTTCTTGATGTGAATAGAAAACACGTTGCAAATTATATACGAACAGTGTGGCAAAAAAACTAAGTAACGAATACCCAATCATGAGAGCGTCTTTGCCCATCATAATCACAGTGCTTTGAATTAAAAATACTGTGCCGAGAGCAACATAAATATTGCCGAATAATAAGAAGTCGAAAAAACGTTTGAAAAAAATCAATTGTAAAAGAAAACGCTTTTATGTAATTTAAAATTCGTTATTGGTACTTCTAAGAATAAAGAAGGTTCCCAAGCCCACCCCAATTCCAATGCCACCTCCAGCTAAGGAGTGTGTCTTTCTTTTTTTGCGTGCAACGCGTTCGTATCCCATAATATAGGCATCGTGTGTTAGATACTCCATGTTGGACACGGTTTTGTGTTTGATTTTTACTTTGGGTAAGCCCGACAAAGCTGTAAACGCAAAGGGAGGAATGGGGCATAAAAAACTTCCTGTTACAGCACCTGCAGCACCTAAAAGCATGTTTGTCCAGAAAGCACATCTCGGTTTGAAGCCTTTTTCAGCATCCTGTTCTCCTTTTATAAAGTAGCGCATCTCATCAATTGTAAACTCATTTCCGATAATCGAATCGAACACATATAGAACGCTTTCACCCTGAGGGTTGGAAATAGAAAATATACGGTCATTTTCAATAATAATATTTTTTAAGCTGTCTTTCGGGTTTTTTAAGCTAGTAATGCCATTAATAGTGTCAATTACTGTTCCGACAACTACGTTCCCGTTTAACAAAAGTATCGTGTCTTTTCCATTTTGAGAAAATCCGGTTTTTGCAAGCAGCATCATTAAAATGCATCCAATAACTGAAAAGGTTTTGATCATGATCTGAATTGATATATTTTGTTCAAAGATAACCATTCTGAAACATATCCGCATTTTAATTGTTATAGTTCATTGTTAGTAGAACGTGATTTTATGTGTGGTATTCCCCTTAAATTCAGTCTTTTTCTATTTACTAACAATGGTTTTGGAAACTGTTTGAAATTTTTTTATTTCTTGCAGGCCGCAATCGATGATATTTTAAATTTCGTTTGGTATATTTGCATTCCCAAAAAAAAGTAAAAAAATGATTTCAACTGATAAATTTGTTAATCGTCATAACGGACCTCGCGAAAATGATGTAAAAGTAATGCTTACTAAAATCGGAGCAAAGAGTATAGATGAACTGATTGATCAAACGATACCGTCTGCCATCAGATTGAAGGCGCCATTGAGCTTGGAAGCCGGAATGACCGAATATAATTATCACAAGCATTTGCGTACAATTGCTTCTAAAAATAAAGTTTTTAAAACCTATATTGGTTTAGGATACAACAACACAATCATTCCTCCGGTTGTGCAGCGCAATGTGCTGGAAAATCCGGGCTGGTATACCGCTTATACCCCTTATCAGGCAGAAATTGCTCAGGGTCGGTTAGAGGCGCTGTTGAATTTTCAGACCATGATCATGGATCTTACAGGGATGGAAATTGCGAATGCTTCTTTGCTGGATGAGTCCACTGCCGCTGCCGAAGCGATGACCATGTTGTTCAGTAGCCGAAATAGGGAGCAAGTAAAAAATGGTGCAACTAAATTTTTTGTATCCAATGAATGTTACCCGCAAACCATCGATCTTTTAAAAACACGTTCTGCTCCTTTGGGAATTGTGTTGGAAATTGGCGATTGGAAAACGGCACAATTAGATGCTTCTTTATATGGCCTTATTCTTCAGTATCCAACTGTTGATGGAAAAGTAAATGATTACGCAACTTTTGTAAAAGATGCAAAAGCAAACGGAACAGCCATCGCTGTTGCAGCAGATATTCTGAGTTTAGTTTTGTTAACTCCTCCCGGTGAATGGGGTGCGGATGTTGTTTTTGGTAACACCCAGCGTTTCGGTGTTCCGATGGGCTATGGCGGACCGCATGCTGCATTTTTTGCTTGCCGAGAAGAATACAAACGAATCATTCCTGGTCGTATCATTGGTGTCTCGGTTGATGCACAAGGAAATCCAGCATTAAGGATGGCTTTGCAAACACGCGAGCAACACATTCGCAGAGATAAAGCAACATCTAATATTTGTACTGCACAAGCCTTGTTGGCGATTATGGCGAGTATGTTCGCTGTTTATCACGGTCCGGAAGGAATCAACGGTATTGCGCAACAGGTTCATTTTTCGGCCGTAGCGCTTGCAGCAGAATTGAAAAAGTTGGGATACACAGTAGACAATGATGCTTTTTTTGACACAATAAAAATAAGCGGTACCGACAATGCCAAGATCAAGCAGTTGGCAGAAGCGGCAGAAACTAATTTCCGTTATGCAAACGATGGTATTGCAATTTCTTTGGATCAGACAACAGATGCGGATGATTTAAATGCCATCCTCGATATCTTCGCAAAGGCCGCAAATAAAGTAGGTTCCAAGGTTACTCAAGAAATAATATTTTCTCAAAAATCACCCCTTACCTATAGAAAATCTGAGATCTTAACACATCCGATTTTTAATAGCTACCACTCCGAATCAGAAATGATGCGCTATATAAAACGCTTGGAGAATAAAGATCTTTCCTTAACGCATTCAATGATTTCATTGGGTTCGTGTACAATGAAATTGAATGCAGCATCCGAATTAATGCCGATTACCTGGCCAGAATTTGCACACATTCATCCCTTTGTGCCTATTGAACAGGCTGCAGGATATCTTGAAATAATCAACGAATTAGACCGTTCCTTAAGTGAAATAACAGGTTTTGCTAAAATGAGCTTTCAGCCAAATAGTGGTGCTCAGGGCGAATATGCCGGATTACTTGTGATTCAAGCGTATCATCAATCTCGTGGTGATGCGCACAGAAATATTGCTTTAATTCCTACATCTGCTCACGGAACAAATCCTGCGAGTGCTGCCATGTGCGGCATGAAGATCGTTTTAGTAAAATGTGATGAAAAAGGAAACATTGATGTGACTGATATGCGCGAAAAAGCGACCCTGCACAAAGATAATTTATCCTGTTTGATGGTTACCTACCCAAGTACGCACGGTGTTTACGAAGAAAGTATTATCGAGATCACAAACATCATTCATGAAAATGGCGGACAAGTATACATGGACGGAGCGAACATGAATGCGCAGGTAGGATTAACATCACCTGGAAATATTGGTGCAGATGTGTGCCACTTAAATCTACATAAAACATTCGCCATTCCTCACGGGGGTGGCGGTCCGGGTATGGGTCCAATTGGTGTCGCCAAACAGTTAGTACCTTTTTTACCATCACACACATTGATAAAAACAGGTGGTGAAAAAGGGATATCAGCAGTGTCAGCAGCGCCTTTCGGCAGTTCCTTGATTTTGTTAATCTCTTATGGATACATTAAAATGCTTGGAGGCGAAGGTGTAACGGATGCAACGAAGATCGCTATTCTGAATGCTAATTATATCAAAGAATCCTTAAAAGATCATTACCCAACTTTATATAGCGGAAAAAATGGCCGCTGTGCGCATGAGATGATTTTAGATTGTGCTGAATTTAAACGTCAGGCTGGAGTAGAAGTAGGGGATATTGCAAAACGTTTAATGGATTATGGTTACCATGCGCCAACAGTTTCTTTTCCTGTTCATGATACACTGATGGTAGAACCTACTGAAAGTGAATCAAAAGAAGAATTGGATCGTTTTTGTTCAGCAATGATTTCTATTAAAAATGAAATTGATGAAATTATTTCAGGAAAAGCGGATAAGGAAGATAACGTGATCAAGAACGCTCCTCACACAGCAAAATCAGTAATTTCAGATGATTGGAAACATTCCTATTCAAGAGAAAAAGCGGTTTATCCTTTAAAGTGGGTGAAGGATGCTAAGTTTTGGCCAAGTGTTGCAAGAGTGGACAATGCGCATGGTGATAGAAACCTGATCTGTGCTTGTCCACCGATAGAGGC
>CANIFU010000108.1 GCA_947466965.1 Bacteroidota bacterium | reverse complement strand
TCACCGGTACTCTTCGCTCAGGAAAAAATATTAACAATGGAGGAAGCCGTTATAAAACAGCGCAGCTCTTTGGCACCATCTAAACTTAAGCAATTGATGTGGATAAAAGGAAGCAACAATTTCTCGTATATCGAAAACAACAATAAAGAAGAAACATTGATTAGCGGAAGTGCAGAGAACGAAAACAGAAAAAACCTTGTAACGCTAAAAGAACTTAACAATTCATTAAGTTTAGCCGGCGAAGCAGCAGTAAAACCATTCCCCATAATACTATGGAAAAATGCACAACAATTTACATTTGAGTCGGATAAAAAAGTTTTGTGTTATGATATCAGTACAAAAAAAACAAGCATAGATGCTACGCATGATTTCGGGGATGAGGCGGAAAATAAAGATGTTGCAAAAAACACAAACTATGCAGCTTATACGATAAAAAATAATTTATTCATCTATGATGGAAAAAACAACCTAATTGTTACGAATGATAAAGATGAAAACATCGTAAACGGAAAATCGGTTCACCGAGATGAATTCGGAATTACGAAAGGAACATTTTGGTCGCCAAGCGGTAAACTGCTTGCCTTTTACAGGATGGATCAAACGATGGTAACCGACTACCCGATCATCGACTGGACGAGTCGTCCTGCAAAAAATGAAAATAGTAAATATCCGATGGCCGGAGATAAAAGCCATGAAGTAACAGTTGGAATATATAATGTTAGCAATGGCAAAACAACCTTCTTAAAAACGGGTGAACCGAAGGAGCAATACCTCACCAACATTGCATGGAGTACTGACGAATTGCATGTGTTTATAGCAGTATTAAACCGCGATCAAAAGGGGATGAAATTAAATTCATACAGCACTGTTACGGGCTTATTTGAAAAAACATTGTTTGAAGAGAAGCACGAAAAATATGTGCATCCGATGCATCCGATGGTATTTTTACCGAACACATCCGGACAATTTATCTGGCAGAGTGAGCGGGATGGATTCAATCATTTATACCTATACAATAGCGATGGAACGCTTGTAAAACAATTAACGAAGGGAAACTGGATAATCACAGATTTCGCTGGATTTGATTCCAAAGGAACAAAAGCATTTTACTCCTCTACCGCAGAAAGCGGCATCACTAGAAACTTTTATGCTGTAGATTTAAAAACAGGGAAAACTACACGCATCACCTCCGGAGAAGGCACACATACGTGTACATTAAGTAGCAATGGAAACTACATCATCGATAATTTTCAAAGTTCTATCATTCCACGTACTATTAATATTGTAAATGTTTCCGGTAAAAAATCAAAAACAATTTACACTGCTAAAAATCCTTTACAAGATTACAAGTTAGGGGAACTGAATATTTTCAAGCTAAAAAGCGAAAACGGAGACGATCTTTATTGTAGATTATTTAAACCTGTGGATTTTGATTCAACAAAAAAATATCCTGTTATTGTTTATTTATATAATGGTCCGGGGGCACAAATGATCAACAACACCTGGAATGGTGGAGGCGATCTTTGGTTTCAATACATGGCGCAACGAGGTTTTGTAGTTTTTACTATAGACGGCCGCGGAAGCGGTAACAGAGGATTAGCATTTGAACAAGCGACCTACTTGCATGCAGGTGTAGTGGAAATGAAAGATCAGATGGTTGGCGTAAACTATTTAAAGTCGCAGCAATATGTTGATAAAGATCGTATGGGTATTTTCGGCTGGAGTTACGGGGGATTTATGTCAAGCAGTATTATGACACGTTTTCCGGATGTATTTAAAGTGGGTGTTGCTGGCGGACCGGTGATTGATTGGAGCTATTATGAAATTATGTATACAGAACGTTTTATGGGTACACCACAATCAAATCCGGAAGGTTATAAAGAATCAAGAGTGATCAACTACATAGATAATTTAAAAGGAAAATTATTGCTGATTCATGGAGCACAGGACAATGTAGTTGTTTGGCAGCATAGCATGCAATTTATAAAGGAATGTGTTGACAAAGGCAAACAGGTTGACTACTATGTATATCCGGGACATGAACACAATGTGTTAGGAAAAGACAGAGCGCATCTGTATCAAAAGGTAACAGATTATTTTATTCAAAATTTGTAATTAAAAATTAAAAACAGATACAAAGCGTAACGGAAAATAATTTCAATATTTTTCTGAATAACAACGATGCTATTTTAGTGATTTCGCCCAGAATCGAACTGGGATCAAAAGTTTAGGAAACTTCTATTCTATCCGTTGAACTACGAAACCTTGATTTTAAAGGACTGCAAAGGTATCAAATTTAACAGAATTCCATATTGTCAATTGCTGAATAATTAGTAATTTTAGGTTCTATATTTAGAATCGGCAATTAAATGAAATTTACAGCTAAACAAATAGCAGACCTATTACGCGGAACTGTAGAAGGCAATGGAGATGTTGTTGTTTCCAGCCTTGCTAAAATTGAAGAAGGAAAGGAAGGTAGCCTGTCCTTTTTATCCAATACGCTCTATACTCCATACATATACGAAACGGATGCTTCCGTTGTGATTGTAAACAATTCATTAAAGCTCGAAAAACCAGTAAAAACAACACTTACGATCATTCGTGTGGAGGATTCATATACCAGTTTTGCTGAATTATTAGAAGTCTACCATCAAACAAAACACAATAAAAAAGGGATAGAGCAGCCATCGTTCATTTCTCCCAGTGCAAAACTCGGAAACGATTGCTATATCGGTGCTTTTGCTTATATCGGTGAAAATGTAAAAATCGGAAATAATGTAAAGATCTACCCGCATTGTTATATTGGCGACAATGTAACAATAGGAAACGATTGCACATTTTTTTCAGGAGTAAAGATCTATTACGACTGCCTGATCGGGAATGAGTGCACAATACACGCTAGCACTGTTGTTGGAAGTGATGGGTTTGGATTTGCTCCGAATGCAGAAAATAACTATAAAAAAATTCCTCAAATCGGAAATGTGATTATTGAAGATCA
Source organism: Bacteroidota bacterium (assembly GCA_947466965.1). Lineage (GTDB taxonomy): Bacteria > Bacteroidota > Bacteroidia > 2-12-FULL-35-15 > 2-12-FULL-35-15 > 2-12-FULL-35-15. The sequence continues at coordinate 3,274 of CANIFU010000108.1, read as the reverse complement.
TGTGGAAATAGGATCCAATACCTCTATCGACAGAGCAACAATGGGCTCAACGATCATACGGAAAGGATCCAAACTGGATAATCTGGTGCAAATAGCACACAATGTTGAGTTGGGTGAGAATTGCATCTTGGCAGGCGGCTCGTTTGTAGCCGGCTCCACAAAATTAGGAAATAACGTAATGATGGGTGGACAAGCAGGTGTTATCGGACATTTGACGATAGCAAACGGTGTTAAAATTGCCGGACAATCAGGTGTTGGAAACAGCATCGAAACCGAAGGGTTGGTCGTTCAAGGATCTCCAGCATTCCCAATTGGTGATTTCCAAAGAAGTTATGTTTTATTCAGAAGCTTTAAAAAACTGAATGACAGAGTATGGACTCTTGAGAAAGAAATGAAAAAAAATAACATCTCGGAATAACCAGCGCCTTTCAAATTATGACTCCAGATAAATTCATTGATGTAGAAAAGGTGCTTAGAGAGAAAGCTCCAGGATTAAAAAAATGGATGCCCCGATTCATATTGAATTGGCTGAAACGAAAGCTTCACGAAAACGACATCAATGAAATAATGATTGACTTGAAAGATATTTATGGAGTTGAATTCAACAATCGTGGTTTAGATAAATTGGGAGCAAAAATAGAATCTACGAATGCTCATTTCATACCCAAAGAAGGAGGAATAATTTTGGCCGCAAATCATCCTCTTGGTGGATTGGACGGAATGGCATTTGTAAAAACAATTGCAGAAGTTCGTCCCGATATTCACTTTGTAGTGAATGATGTATTGAAAAATCTGAAAAATTATGGCGATGTGTTTATTGGAATCAATAAAATAAAATCCACCTCCGCTACTTCTTTAAGAACCATTGAAAGTGTTTTAATGACAGAAGAAGCCATCGGTTTCTTTCCAGCAGGATTAGTTTCCAGAAAACAAAATGGAGCGATCTTAGATCTGGATTGGAAAAAAAGTTTTGTTACTCAGGCGATCGACCACAAGCGAATGATCGTTCCGGTTTTTATTGAAGGGCAAAATTCAAAATTCTTCTACAATTTCGCCAGTTTCCGCAAGCGCATTGGCATCAAAGCAAATATTGAAATGTTATTTTTGCCCGATGAAATGTTTAAACAAAGAAATCAAACCATTAAAGTTCATTTCAGCAAAGCCTTTGATCCTGCCATTTTAGACAAACGGAAATCTCACAAAGGTTGGGCCGACCACATCAAAAAATACATTTATTCACAGGAGTTTAAAAAAGGTATTCCATTTGAAGAATACATCAATTTGGAAAAATAAATTATTCCTCACAAGTATAATTTATTGAAGAATAAATTTCTTTTTTAAATTTTAATACGTCATTTTTATTCAAAAAAAGTCCCGCATGTTGCGGGACTTTTTTTGAATTTATCAGAAGTGATCTTATCCCGGAAGACGGGAAATATTTTTCTCCATCATATTTAATTGCTTCACAATTTCTTCGGCTTTTGGTTTCATTGCTTTTGCCTTTCTAAAATATTCTTTCCCGATTTTATTTTGTTTGCGTTGAATTTCAATGGAACACAGTTGCAAATAAACTGCAGCCATACTATCTTTATCAGGAATCCCTGCTTTTACTGCATCCATTAATGTTTGACGGGCTTCTTTCGTTTTCCCTTGCTTTAACTGAATAAAACCAAGTTGCATTAAATTTGTACCTGTAACATCACCAACAATCTTCGATTTTGTTTGTAAGCTCTTGCGAATACTACTTTCCGCAGACGTTAAATCATCTGAAGCAAGTGATAAATTACTTTGAAGCATATAATATCCAGATCGAATAGGCTTCAACAACAAACGCGGAAACTTTATCATTTTAATATATTCCATCGCCTTTTCTACTTCACCATCCGATACGGCTTCCTGAACCAATCGCATCGTTCCCATCATAAAATACAATAGCATAGAGATGAATGCAAGGCTGTAACATATCCAAGCTGTAATCGGATCTTTGTAATAATGAGAAAGAGCACCCAATCCAACCAACACAATGATAATTGGTAAGCGATAAAGAATGTAAAAACGTAAAATTTTCATAGGTATTTATTTATGTATAATCAGAGAACAAAAATAAGGGAAAATCCCAATTAAAGCTCAATTTTAAAGCTCAAGTTCTTTCATTGGCTCCCAGTAATGCCTGTCGAAGTTCCTAATCTTGTCATTCACCACTTCTAATCCTTCTTTTTCAAGCAATTCCTGCATCAAAAAAGGTGTTCCAAAATGATGTTTTCCGGTTAATTGCCCATTTCTATTTACTACCCGGTGGGCAGGTACCATTTTTTTCTGAGAATGTGACGCATTCATAGCCCAACCAACCATCCTTGAGGAGCGCGCAGCTCCCAAATATTTTGCAATGGCTCCATAACTCGTTACACGCCCTTTGGGGATGAGCCGAACGACTTGATAAACCATTTGAAAAAAATCTTCGTGCTTCTCTAGATTCATGTCTTAACTATATAGAGTTGGATTGTATGGCTAGCATCACTAAATCCGATACGTGTAACTTGCCGATTCTATCTTATATTGAAATAAAATAGTTGTTATAAAAACTAATGAAGCAACTACGTTGCTCTTTTTATACGCTGAACTTCAAATAACAAATCTTAAATCCTTTATCAGAAAATAATTTCTCATAGTACGTTTTAATATTCGTCAATACCTCATCGCGTTCTATTCCATCACCGTATAAATCATTTGTGCTATCCAGCACTTCAAATTTATTTTCAGCAACAACTTCCTTTGAATAGTCATAAAATGGTTCGTTATCAGTTTTCAGATTTATAATTCCGTTCCTTTTCAAGATCTTCTGATAGCGCGTAATAAACATCATATTCGTCAATCGATTACGCGTACGTGTTTTTTGCGGTTGTGGATCAGGAAAAGTAATCCAGATTTCATCTATTTCATGATCTGCAAAACACGATTCAATAAAATCGATACGGGTTCGGATGAAAGCAACATTTTTCATTTTATTTTCAATTGCTGTTTTTGCACCCGTCCAGATGCGATTACCTTTTATGTCTACACCAATAAAATTTTTATCAGGATAGCGTTTTGCAAGTCCAACTGTATACTCCCCTTTACCACATCCTAACTCCAGCACAATCGGGTTTTCGTTTTTAAAATAGTCCTTGTGCCATTTTCCTTTCATGGGCAAGCCCGCTTCACTCGACTGTTCAAAAGACAAGAAAAAACAATTATCGAATGAAGAAACCTCAGCAAATTTTTTTAATTTTCTTTT
>CANIFU010000107.1 GCA_947466965.1 Bacteroidota bacterium | reverse complement strand
CCGTTTACCGATAGTAAATATTGAGTTACCGGTGGAGGAGGAGGCATTTGATTATTTTGCGGTGTTTGCGTATTTTGAGGGTTCATGGTGTTACCCATTTGGTTCATCATTCCCGCCATTTGGTTACCCATAGCGCCACCCATCATCATTCCTGTCATCATTCCTGCTGGGTTCATACCACCACCAGAACCGCCGCCAAGATTCATAGTACCCATTTCTCCTAAACTATCTGCTGCTGCCGTTAAGATTGTTTTTTGTGCATCTGTTTGGATTTTGAGTTTCATCAAATCTAAATTATTAGTCTCAGATTGAAGACTTTGTGCTTTTTCATATTGTTCCCTTTGTATACGCAAAGATTCTTCTACGTTTTCAGAATTTATTCTCTGAGTATCCTTAAGATTTTTAATGTTTGTTTCCGCTTGTGCTTTAAAAGTATCTACTTCCGCGTCAATTTGAATATTTTGAGTTTTTAACCTTTTTTCAATAATATCTGTTGTTAGCGCCTTCAATTGAAAGAATTTCTCATCTTCATTTATTCTTATTGTATCCACATTTATCATGTTTGTAGCTAAACCAAACACGTTTTCTATTTCGCTTTTCAACCTACCATCCAATTCTATATTTAATGCATCTAACATTGATTCAATAGCAATAGCTGGAATATTATTTTGTTTTGGCAAATTTGCCGTAAGTCCTTTTATATTTCTCTCAATAAATGGTCGCAATTTCGATTTCAATTCATTTATCTCTAAATTTTGTAAGCGATGGATTTTAATAAAATTTTGGTAATCAGAAATTTTTGTGAGAATTTGATAATCAACGGAGCATTCTATAGGGAATCGACTTAGATTAGGATCAAAGTCGTAAATATTAAAGAATGGGACTGTGGCTTTAAATTCAATTACCTGAGATAAATTTATAAAATAAATCTCGGCCTGAAAAGGGGTTCCCCCACCATAAGCAGCGCCCAAAATACTTGACAAAACAGGTAAGTTAGCTGTCTCTAACATTTTATCAAACGGACCATTTATAAATTCCTGCATTACGCCGTCTTTTTGTTTATAAAGGAATACGGCAACCTCCCCATCTTTCACTCGAAGGCTACTTTTCCATCGAATTGAGTTTTCTTTGTTAGTTGTGTTTAACTCATTACCTTCAGGCCTCCATTTCCATATTAGAAAATCTTTCTCATCACAACGGATCATGTCCATCATACCGCCTTCTTTTTTACTGCTGAATATTCCCATAGTTATTATTTTTTACATTTATCGTTTATCAAATTATATGCATCTATCCATTTAATTTTTAATTGTTCCCTTTGGGTTGAATTTAATTTACCAAATTCTTCGCAAGCCTCACCTTTCAGACCCGAATCTAACAATACTGAAATTTTCCAGATATATCTTTCTAAATCTAATTCCAGATTTTTTGGGTATTTTTCTAGATACAGCTTAATGTCTTTTAGAGAATTTTGATAATCGTTTTTATCATAATAAATAACAGACCGAAACGGCAAGTAAACATATCCAAATTCTTTATCTAATGAAATAGCTTTGGAAATAAATTTCAAACTTGAATCCTTATTTTCAACTATTTGATGTAATCTAAAGTAAATAGGGCTAAAATTAGGATTTAAAACCAAGGCAGTATCTATAAATAGTTTTGCATTTATTAGATCATTATTTAAATAGCATTCGCTTGCTCGAGAATAAAAGTAAAATTCGGAAATATTCTCTGTCAAATCCCACTGTTCCCAATGCTTATTTAGGCTATCTTGAAAACTTGCACTAGAAAACTTATTGCACAAACGACTTGTTAAAAACAAATTGTTAAAATTATTTAGGTCTGACTGGTATTGTCTCGAAGATTGGTATGATTGATACTTTTCTAAATATTTATTATTTACCTTTTCAATAAATGTCTCTTTAATAGTTTTCTTAGTCGCTCTTTTGTATAATATCGTTGATATTGTGAGTATTAAAATACTTAAAGTAAATATGGTTATATATTTTTTTATTTTTGATTTTTTTAAAGCCTTATTTATGTATTTATCAGAAATAATTTCTAATTCAGATAATAGTTTTTTTATTTCATTGTTATCTGAGTATCTAGTTTTAATAAATCTAATTTCTTTTTCAACCCTAGCAATTAAACTTTCAATAACTTCTTTTGAAGTCGAGCTACTCAACCCTCTAACCTGAATAATAAGGTTTTCGAGGGTTTCAATGGCGGCTTCAAGAGATTTAGACTCTTGAATTGCCCCTGTGTTAAAAACATAACCACAAGAACATGTTTTAGCAAGGCCACTAATCCTTTTCCCACAAGATGGACATTTAATTTGTGATCCAATAGTCTCTTTTTCTTTTAAATGCATTTTTGCATCAATAATCATTTCTACTTCGTCAGCATCTACGCCAAGTTCTGCTGCTTTTTTAAGTATTATATTTCTCTCTTTTTCTGTTATATGCCCATCTGCTATAGCGAGGTCAATTAGTTTTTCAATTTCCGGGTGCATAATTACTTTGAATATTTTTTTAAATAATTTATAAATTGTTGTTTACTTTTTGATTTTATAAATTGAATCCAATCTAATTCATTAAACACCAAAAAAGGAATTTTGCATTTTAATTTTTCTTGCGCAAATTTTAAGTATTTTTCAGTTCTTTCAATATTGTATTTTTTATAGCAATGAATAACTATTAGAATGCAATTATTTTGATATTCTTTTGTATGATTTAAAAGTATATATTGCCCAAAAACGATTTTTGCAGCGTTATATGAATCAACTTCAAATAAAATCTTGACTCCATTTATCTCCCAAATAAAATCAACACTAACTTCTAAATCATCTTTTATTTTACCAGACGTACACTTTTCTAAATCTAAACTATACGTTTGATTTAGTTTACTAATAATTCTTTTTTCGTTATCTAATGCTGCCATAATTTTATTTAGTTTTTTACAATCTATTGCTTTTAATATTCGAAAGCAATTCTAGTTTTAAGTTTGTTAATTCTCATCTATAAAGTTCCTTAGTTGTCGTTATATTAATTATTATAAAATTGGTTTGCATAATATTCAATTTCTTGAATCGTTTTTTGGTCATCTTTCATTGCAAATCTTGCTTTCATAATAACCTGTTCACATTTTGAAAACCATGTTGGAGCGAGGTCGTTATGAGATTTATTTTCGGGCTGTTGTTTTGTGAAAAAATTTCCCTTTTGTTTTGAGTTAGGCATTGCCAATGCTAAAAATTCAAGAATGTCCTCGCGCGTATTTGGAATGGGGAAGCCAGAAATTATTGATTTTTTCTTTTCAATAACTTTATCTCCACCACCTAAACCGTATGCTCTAGCAAACATGTTTCCAAGTGCACTTCCAACAGAAAACTCTTGATTAGCTCTCTCGTTTTCACATTCATTAAGCAAAGTAAAAAGTTTTTGAATAGAAACATTGGCGTCAATATTATTAAATTCGTGATTACATGCAACACAATTAATGTGAAAGGATTGGACTTCTGAGCCACAAGCAGGGCATTTTTTTACACCTCCTAGTTTTTCAGATTTCGGCTTCGGATTAATACTTTGTTGTTTTTCATACAATTTTGCAGCAAGTATTATTTCAAGTTCTTCTAAATCGAAACCATTTTCTTGTGCCTTTTTAAAAATAATTTTCCTTTCTTGTTCGGTTAAGATGCCGTCAATTAAAGTAAGATTAATAAATTTTTCAATTTCAGGATTCATATTATTTTGATAAATGTTTAACAATTGCTGGAATATAAATAGCAAAAACTCTATTAGGACATTCCTTCCAATTATATAGGTTTTTACCATCACCATACCTTGAACTCATTCCTCTCTCTTCTTGAGGTAATGTATTCATCCGATCCATTACTTTGTCCCAAAGATTTTGGTCAACTTTTAATGATTTGTTGTTGCTATTTGTAATATGTATAAAGTTTTGCTCTTTCTTTACTTTTAACTTTTTTTGACCACCTAGTGTAGGGATTTCAATTTCTGAACTTCCCATTAATGCTAATGTATCAGAATAAGACATAGCTTGCAGTTTAATATCATTTTTCATTGTTTTCATTTTTTGTAATGAGTCCAAGTTTTAGTAAAATTCATATGTTATCATTATCTCAATAATCACTTCTATTTTTACTTGATTTTATTATACTTGATCATTAATTATTATTTCCGCTGGTGTTCGTTGTTCGGACTACTTCAAATATAATTCATTTTTTGGTTGAAACACATTATATATCTATTTTAAACATCCAAACCTCTAAACATCATTAATAGCATGATTGCTACAAAAAATTGGCACCATTTTGCTTAAACTTCTGAGCTGTGTTGTCATCACATATAGAAATAGCAGTATTTTTTTATTGTATACACGTTTAAAAGAGCAATATTAAATGAGAACAAAAAAATAGAAATTGATAAACTGGCAATACGTTCCAAAATTTGGCAAAATCACTGACAAGCTTACAGATACAATTAACGTATTCAAAAAGGTTGACAATAAAATTGATAGTGAAAATCATAAATCGAAAAAACTTGGCAGCAATACAATTTTAGTCATCCTTAAAAACGGACTAACAGAAATCGGTTCTAAAGTTGAATTTGGCAAATTAGGTGATAAAAAAATTGCTGTTCCTTTTTTGTTTGGACTAAATGGTAAACCCGACAAACAGTCTTTTGCGGATGGATATCATAGAGGCGAAGAAATCGTAATAGAAATTGAAGCGGCAGCAGCAGTAATTTAACTATAAAGCTTTTGAAATCCAAATGAAAAACTTTTGCCTTTTTATATACTTCAAGTTTTTGAAAATCGAACATTTCTATACTTTAAGAGTGAGAAACAGAATGAGAATGAAAAAAAATCAGAGTGAGAAACTTCGCTCTCGCTCTGTTTCTCACTCTGATTTTGTACCCCCTGCAGGATTGACCTCGAACCAATTTTTGATGGATTTAAAAATATTTTGGCTTCAAAAACCCTGACAGCATTATTTAGTTGCCATAGTTATTTTAATTATTGTCATCTTAATTAGTTTTACTCTTTCACAAACTTTTCTTTACCAATTACGCTTCCTTTATTATCTACTAATTGAATAAAATATATTCCACTAGGTAATGAAGTTAAATTAAGTAGTGTTGATTTTTCTTTGGTAAATACAAGCTGACCTAACATATTTATAATTTGTATGCTTGAATAATTTACACTTGTATTTATTGTCAAACTAAAATTTGTTGGGTTAGGATAAACAGTAAATGATGCAGTATTACTTGCTGCATTTATTCCGGTGCAAAGATCTACAACCATCGTTATTTCAGCAGTATTGGAACAAGCATTTATATCGGTATACGTATACGTGATAATATGTGTACCTACCCCGGCTGCAGAAGGTGAGAAATTGCTCCCCACAATACCTAAACCACTCCACGCTCCTCCAATAGGAGTTGCTGTTAAACTAACCGCAGAGGAAGAAACACACACATTTGTATCTGCTGCAGCTACACTTAATGAAGGCAAGGAGTTAACAGTTAAGTTTGTTGTTACTGTGCTATCGCATCCATTGGCAGCAGTTAGAATATCGGTATAAGTACCAAATGTTGTATAGGTGCTTGTTCCTACTTGATAATTTTCACCAAAACAAATAGATGGAGATTGTATTCCCGTTATTGCAGCAGGTTCTGTTATCGTTCCAGTAGTTGAAGCACTACAACCGTTAGCATCTGTAACAGGATAAGCATACGATCCTGCACTTGCAGTAAATATTCCTGTTCCTGTATAAGGAGCCGTTCCATCCATCGCTGTTACAGTTACTGTTGATGAACCACCATTACACAAGATAGCTGTTGATGAAGACATTGCCATTAAAGCATTAGGTTGAGTAATAACAAAACTTTGTTCAGCAGTACAACTATTTGCATCAGTAACAGAACAAGTATAAGACCCTGCAGAAAGGGCAGATGCTGTAACACCTGTTCCTCCGCTTGGTGACCATGAATAAGTATAACCCGATGTACCACCAGAAACTGCGATTGTTGCTGATCCATTACTTAATCCATTACAACTTACATTGGTTTGTGCGCTTGCTGTTGCAGAAAGTAAACTTGGTTCAGTTATCGTTCCAGTAGCTGAAGCACTACAACCATTTGCGTCTGTAACAGGATAAGCATACGATCCTGCACTTGCAGTATATATTCCTGTTCCTGTATAAGGAGCCGTTCCATCCATCGCAGTTACTGTAACTGCTGATGAACCACCATAACACAAGATAGCTGTTGATGAAGACATTGCCATTAAAGCAGCAGGCTCTGAAATAACAAAACTTTGTGCAGTAGTACAACTATTTGTATCTGTAACACTACACGTATAAGTACCTGCAGAAAGGGCAGATGCAGTAGCGCCTGTTCCTCCGCTTGGTGACCATGAATAAGTATAACCCGATGTACCACCAGAAACTGCGATTGTTGCTGATCCATTACTTAATCCATTACAACTTACATTGGTTTGTG
>CANIFU010000106.1 GCA_947466965.1 Bacteroidota bacterium | reverse complement strand
GATGATGAGTATGAACCCACACATTTAGCATCCAGAAAAAAAATTATTATTGAAAACCCTGGGCTGCAATTTATATCAGGTGGATTAAAAATTATTGGTAGTCCTTTTGTTCCAGATCGCTTTGATGCGACAAAGCAGATCCACATCGACAAATGTGAAATTGGTGGAACCTTTTTTATTGAGAAACAGTTGTTATATTCCTTAAAAGGATTTAATGATATTCTGTTGGGAGAGGATTCCGATTTGTTCGACAGAGTTGCATTTGCAGGTGTTCTGATGATCAAAACAAATTTGCCTACATATATTTATCATCGCGATACTGAAGGATCAGTAACCAACCTTCTTTTGACTGTAAGTTAATCGGTTCAATGTTTTTTTGTCTTCAATTTCTTTGGATGATAAAAGTAATTCTATTTATTTTTCTGCTCCATAAATAGATCTTTTTTGTTTGTGAGAAATAATAGATGTGTAATTATACGCTTCAAGGCCTCCCTCAATTAATAGTATCTTTGTGAAAAATAAATCATATTCGTTTTTATACTCATGAGTAAAGTTTTTGTAACCGGTCCAGATGGTGTTTTAGGAAGTAACATAGTAAGAGAATTACTTTCAAGAAATTATGAAGTTAAAGTCTTAGTATTTGGACCCCGTCAGCCTATTACATTAAAAGGCCTGCCTATTGAAATTGTGGAAGGCGACATCACAAATAAAGAACAATTGATTGCGCTTTCCAAAGGCTGCGACTATTTTATTAATGTTGCGGCAATAACAGATATGTGGCCTACACGTGGAGCTATTTATTTTAAAATAAATGTGAAAGGTGCAGAAAACGCTGTTGAAGCGGTTTTACAAAATAAAATGAAACGATTGGTTCATGTTGGCAGCGCAAGCTCTTTTGGTTATGGTACGTTAGATTATCCCGGCGATGAAACGTCAGCATTCAAATCGGCAAAATACAAAGTAGATTATATTGAAAGTAAAAAATTAGGACAGGAGAAAGTAATTGCTGCCGTAAAAGAAAAAGGCGTGGATGCTGTTGTTGTTTGCCCGACATTTATGATCGGACCTTATGACTCAAAACCCAGTTCCGGAGCGATGATTATTGCTATTGCAAAAGGTAAACTTCCGGGATTTTCTTCGGGAGGAAAAAATTGGGTATATGTAAAGGATGTGGCTGTAGGTGTTTGTAATGCACTCACAATGGGAAGAACAGGAGAAGCCTATATTTTGGGTGGTGAAAATTTAACCTATGTGGATGCAGTAAAAAGAATTGCTGCTGCACTCGTACAAAAAAAAGTACCAAAATTTATTGTGCCCGATTTCTTTTTAAAGTTCATCGGAATGATAGGAACAATTACTGCAGCCATCACAAAAAAAGCACCTAAGCTAACAATCAATTTGGCTCAGATTGCTTGTGACGGACATTATTTTAGTCCGAAAAAAGCCATTGAAGAATTAAAAATGCCGCAGACACCAATTGAAGTAGGAGTGAAAGAGGCGCAAGCTTGGTTCATTGAAAATAAATATTTATAGACTACTTTGAATTCTTTACAATCATTACACTTCCTTTCCAGTCTGGTAATTCAATGAGTGTCTCCGGAATGGTGGGCATGAATTCATGTAACGCTTTTTTTATTCCGTCCCATGTATGGTTATAATCGTGAATGATGATCACACCACCGGCTGAAAGTTTCGGGTAAAAGAATTTTAATCCCTCAATCGTTGGTAAATACAGATCTGCATCTAAATGCACAAATGCAAACTGCAGCTTTTCTAATCCCTTTGCTGTAGAAGGGAAATAGCCGGGATAATACAATACATTTTCTCCGCCACCGATCTCCTTTTTTACTTCTTCTAAACTAGTATCTGAAAATTCGCTTGTAGAAAATTTTTTTTCTTTTTGAGTTTCATGTTTCAGATCGGCTTCGTTGAACCCTTCAAATGTGTCGAACAAGTGGAGTGTGCGGGAGGAATCCATTTCATAAATGATCTTTGCTGTTTCGCCTTTATGGACGCCAACTTCCGCAAAATCACCGATGATAGTATCTTTTTTTAACCGTTCGATCTGAAACCAGATGCAATAAAATCGGATTTTATCGAAGTAATTTCTTTCCAACGATTTTAACGAATTAGAGATCCGTTTTTTTTTTACTGCATCTTCCCATTTGTAAGGTTTATAGATCTTATATGACCAGAAGGTTTCAAAATAACGAAACAGAAAATACAGAAAAAAAACGACTAGAATTGCTGAAATACTATTGATGACTAAATTCATAGTTGATGGAAGATCTTTAAAATACTCCTGTGAAAGGTAGATTATTTATGAATGATCTGAACATAGCCTGGAAGTGTTTTCCCGTCACCTAAAGTAAGCACATAATAATAGGTGCCATCAGTAACCTTTGTCGCATTCCAGTCATTGTTATAATTATCTTTTTCATACACCACTGCTCCCCAACGATCATACACTTTCAAGTTGTTTTTTCCGAAAAATTCAAGGTATTTAAAATACAAAAATTCATTGTCACTGTCTCCATTCGGAGTGATTACATTGGGAAGTACTATTTCTGCCGGAATGACTTCTACGTCCTTACAAATAGAATCCATACAACCGTCTGAAGTTTGCATGCTTAAACAAACACGGTATATTCCAGGACTAGTGTAGCTGTGCATCGGATTTTGAGTTAAAGCAGAATTCCCGTCACCGAAGTCCCAAAGCCAGTTGTTTGCGCTACCTCCAAAAACAGTAGAATTGTCTGTAAATGTCAATGGATTATTTATTACAACGGGTTGCGGAGAAGCAGTAAATCCGGCTACAGGCAAAGGGTCTGTGTTCACGGTTATTGTAATGGTATCCGACTGGCAAGTGTTGTTTAAAGCAGAAGCCTGATATGTTGTGGAAGAAACAGTGGTTCCTGTATTCACAATTGTCTGGCTGATACTTGTCCCGGTTCCGCTGCTTCCGTTACCGCTCCAGCTAACTGTGCTTGTGCCGATACAAGGTGTTAACGTAATATTAAATGCATCACCGGAGCAGATGGTTATCGGATTAGGAGAGGCAGTCACTTCGGGTGTTTCCTTAATCAAAACAACTTCAGAAGGAGTTCCTGTCAGAATATTTCCACATGCATCTGTAACCGTTGGAGGAGGAACTGATAGAACGGAGATCGTATCGCAAGTCCATGGACAAGCCGGAATCGTTAAGTTTAATAGTTTAGGAGTGGTTGCAGCAGAGCATCCTGAAGCTGTTCCAGCAGTTACGCTACCACTCATCCAGGGGTGGGTTATTGTGAAAGGAGGAACGCCATAACGGATATAAACGGTTCCTGTGAGCGAGCAAACGTTTGAACAAATGCTGTTCGGAGAAACATTCCAAAGCGGACCGTATCCTTCTATTGTATGTCCTTCAACATATGCACTGAATGGATATCCGCCAAACGGATCGTGGTAAACATAGGCTGTGTTGCAACCTGTTCCGCCAACGGTACGTGAAACATGCATTGATAAATAAAATGTTTGAAGTGAGCAGGATTGAGGTTTGCAACACAAAAGCGGACTCTTTAAATCGTAAGCAGTTAAATAAGCTGTTCCAGGAGTTATACCGGCAGCACCTGTTGTGGTGAATGAAGTGGAACTTCCGCAGCTTGTTCTGAAAAACATGGCTCCGTCATTCATGATTGCAGTTGAAAATGGACTTGCATAAAAACTTCCGCTGACAAATAATCCTGTAACAGTAATTTGTGCAGGAATGGTAACTAAAATACTATCAGAGTCGCTTGCAGGTGAAATGCAAGATGGGATGAAAGCACCTGTAAACGTACTCGTTGGACCAGTTACCAGAGGGTCGATGGTAATTGGATAAACACGTGAAGGATCATTGATCCATGAATTGGGTACAATGATTTTTATTTTTTGTTTCCCATTTACCGACTCTAGTTTATATGCTGCAGTTATGTAATTTTTATTTGCATCAAAACAAACAGCACCTCGAATCGTTCCTAATTCTTTTCCAGTTGCAGAAAGAATTTGAATGGCTCCTAGCCAACCTCTTTCATCTTGTCTGCCGTAATTTTCATCCGGATGAAGTTTGGCATTTTCTGGAATCATTATTTCTTCTTCAATCACGAAGTCGTTTGCTAAAGCAACAGTTGGCGTATTTAAAACGTAATTATATTTTACACTGTTGAAGCGAAATTCAAATGTTTTAGTAATGCCTGTTATACCAGTTGACATACTTGCATTTAATCCATCGTGTTTAATTTCTGATGTGGAAATTTCCATCCCATTTACAATGCAATTTTTTGAAAAAATAATGCTTGAATTGTCGCCAGTATTTATCTCAACGGAGCCGTTTTTTAAAACAGATACTTCATTAGGTTGCTTGTTTGCAGAAAGCCCTTTTTCTAAGGAAGTAGGTTGTATATCAACGGGAACAAGCTGATTGTTTGCATTGTAATAGTTGATGGGCTGTTTGCTGTAATGCGAAATTATTCTGCCATCGGGAGTTATAAACGTGCTGGAAAATACTTTTCGTTCGGCTTCTACTTCTTTCCACTGAGCTCGATCTTCAAGGATATTCCGTTCGTTTTGGGTAAAGAGATTTGCAGAAAGATCTGCTGATTTATTTTGTGAAAAAGTAGTTGTTATATAAGAAAATGAAAACAACAACATAGCACAAAAAAACGAGTTATTTTTTGAGGGTAGCATAGGTAGTAGTTTTGTTAAAACAAACCTAATAATAAATTACATAAAATACAAGTATAGCAGGCAATATGGATTAATAGAAGAAGTCACTTGCTTGTTCTGTTTAGATTAGTGACTGCGCAAAAAAGGAGGGAAGAAATCTGAACTTTCAGAATCTTCCCTTAGAGTGGAGAATACCGGATTCGAACCGGTCGCCTCTTCACTGCCAGCGAAGCGCTCTAGCCAAATGAGCTAATCCCCCAATTTTTTTGTGAAAGTAACAAATAAATAGTTCTCCGATAAAAAATAAAATACATTATATTTGAATTCTATTAGTTAGTTTTTCGAATTATGGCAGAAGACAGAATAAATTCAAGCAAAGCACCCGAACCGGTTGGTGCTTATCCTCATGCGCGCAGAGTAGGTAACTTATTGTTTCTTTCAGGAGTTGGTCCGCGCGAACGTGGATCTAAAAAAATTCCTGGAGTTGAACTAGATGAAAATGGAAACATTATTTCTTACGATATAGAAACGCAATGTAAATGCGTGTTTCAAAATATTAAATATATTCTGGAAGATGCCGGCAGCAGCTGGGATAATATTGTGGATGTGCAGGTTTTTCTTACCAATATGAAAGACGATTTTGCAACCTATAACCGTGTTTATGCTGAGTGGTTCAAAGACAATCAGCCTTGCAGAACAACCATTGAGATCAACTGTTTGCCAACTCCTATTGCAATCGAACTAAAAGTGATCGCGACTTTATAATTACCACAGAGAAACAGAGAAACGGAGCATGGTTAAAGAAGAAAAAAATGTTGTAACAGGTCAAATACTAGATGCATGCATTGAGGTGCACCGGAATTTAGGCCCGGGATTGCTTGAATCTACCTATGAAGCATGTTTGATGAAAGAGTTTGAATTGAGAGATATTAAAGCGGAAAGACAAATAAAAATCCCAATCAGGTACAAAGAATTTGAATTGGATCAAGATTATCGGATTGATATTTTGGTTGAAAACGAATTTATTATTGAATTAAAAGCTGTAGAAACAGTTTTGCCCATTCAT
The DNA here is from genome assembly GCA_947466965.1 of Bacteroidota bacterium. Lineage (GTDB taxonomy): Bacteria > Bacteroidota > Bacteroidia > 2-12-FULL-35-15 > 2-12-FULL-35-15 > 2-12-FULL-35-15. The sequence goes on along the minus strand of CANIFU010000106.1, from coordinate 909 downwards.
AAAGCTCAGTTAATAACCTATTTAAAACTTGCAAATAAACGAATTGGATTTTTGATAAATTTTAATGAATCCAGATTAATTGATGGATACAGCAGAGTTATTCAAGGATATTAAATTTATAATTTCGTATTAACAAATCAAAAATAAACCTCTGTTTCTCTGTGTCTCAGTGGTGAAAAATAAAATTATGGCTTATAAAACATATACCGGTCTCAACCTTTCGCAGACGGCAAAGGATATCCAAAAGACCTGGGACGAAAATAATACATTCGAAAAATCCATCACTTCCCGTGAAGGAAAAACGCCTTTCGTTTTTTATGAAGGACCGCCAAGTGCAAACGGATTGCCGGGTATTCACCATGTAATGGCCCGTTCAATCAAGGATATTTTTTGTCGTTACAAAACACAAAAAGGCTTTCAAGTAAAACGGAAAGCGGGTTGGGATACACACGGTTTGCCAATAGAATTGAGTGTTGAGAAGACTTTAGGAATTACAAAAGAAGATATTGGTAAAAAAATAACTGTTGAGCAATATAACATTGAATGTCGTAAAGATGTTATGAAATATACGGATGTGTGGGCGGATGTAACTGCAAAAATGGGCTATTGGGTAGATATGGAACATCCATACATTACCTACGATAATAAATACATTGAAAGTGTATGGTGGTTATTAAACAATTTGTATGCGAAAGGATCGATCTACAAAGGATTTACCATTCAGCCCTATTCACCTGCTGCAGGAACAGGGCTTTCATCACATGAGTTGAATCAACCGGGATGCTACAGAGATGTGAAAGACAGATCGGCTGTGGCGATGTTTAAGGCAGTTCAAAGTTCAACGTTGGAAAGTTTAAAGTTAGCTGGAGATGTTTATTTTTTAGCTTGGACAACAACTCCCTGGACATT
>CANIFU010000105.1 GCA_947466965.1 Bacteroidota bacterium | reverse complement strand
TCTTCTTGCTGGACAAGAGGCGCAGAAGATGTTGTAAGGCACTTAGAAAAGAAATTAGGCATCAAAGAAGGTGAAACAACTGCCGATGGAATGTTTACCATCAAAACAGTAGAATGTTTGGGTAGCTGCGGAAGCGCTCCAATGCTTCAATGTGGCGCATCTTACCATGAAAATCTTACTATGGAAAAAGTAGATAACCTTTTGGAAGAATACCGCGCTATAGGAAAACAAAGAAGTTATACGGACATGGATTATAAAAACACTTTATAGTTGAGTAATGGGCAAAAAATTATTAATTCATAACGACAACGTTCCGGGAATCGCTACACTTGAAGTGTATCGCCAGAATGGTGGATACGCTTCTGTTGAGAAGGCATTGAAAACAATGACGCCGGCTGATGTAGTCGAAGAGGTGAAGAAATCAGGGCTAAGAGGCCGTGGTGGGGCAGGTTTCCCTACAGGAATGAAATGGAGCTTCCTTGCGAAGCCGGAAGGTGTTGAGCGTTACCTTGTTTGTAATGCCGATGAATCTGAACCAGGAACATTCAAAGATCGTTATTTGATGGAAAAAATTCCACATGCTTTGATTGAAGGAATGATTACTTCGTCCTATGCATTAGGTGCAAAAACATCTTACATCTATATCCGTGGTGAATATTTTTATGTGGCACGCATTCTTGAACAAGCCATCGAAGAGGCATACGCTGCAGGCCTTCTTGGTAAAAACATTTTAGGTACAAATTTTTCGCACGATTGTTACGTCCAAGTTGGAGGTGGTGCTTATATCTGTGGTGAAGAAACAGCCCTTTTAGAATCATTGGAAGGGAAACGTGGAAACCCACGTATCAAGCCGCCATTCCCCGCCATCGCTGGTTTGTATGGTTGCCCGACTGTTGTAAACAATGTTGAAACAATTGCTGCTGTTTGTCCAATCATTAATATGGGTGGTGACGAATACGCTAAAATTGGTATCGGAAGAAGTACCGGTACTAAATTAATTTCTGCATCCGGACATATCAATAAACCGGGCGTTTATGAAATTGAATTGGGATTGCCGGTTGAAGAATTTATTTACTCAGAAGAATATTGCGGTGGTATTATCAATGGAAGAAAATTAAAAGCGGTTGTTGCCGGTGGATCTTCTGTTCCTATTTTACCTGCTGAATTAATTTTGAAAAACGATAAAGGTGAAGCGCGTCTGATGTCATACGAGTCATTGAGTGAAGGTGGTTTTGCCACCGGTACAATGCTTGGTTCGGGCGGATTTATTGTGTATGATGAAACATCCAGTATCGTAAAAAATTTATATACGTTTGCTCGTTTCTACCATCACGAAAGTTGCGGACAATGTTCTCCTTGCCGTGAAGGGACAGGTTGGATGGAAAAAATTCTTCACCGTATTGTTGAAGGTCATGGTAAACCAAGTGATGTTGATCTACTTTGGGATATTCAAAGAAAAATTGAAGGAAATACAATTTGTCCATTAGGTGATGCTGCTGCATGGCCCGTAGCAAGTGCAATCCGTCACTTCCGTCACGAGTTTGAAGAATATATCAATCACCCGGAAAGAATTAAAGATGTTAAACATTATTACAGTGTGAATCAATTAGCAGGTGCATAATTGTAAATTGTAAAAGATAAAAAGATGGCAAAAGTTACGATAGACGGACACAGCATAGAAGTACCCGATGGAACAACGATCCTTCAGGCTGCGCGGATGATTGTGCAAGACAAAAATTATGAAGGAGAGAATATCGCTCCTCCAACAATGTGTTATTATTCAAAACTTAAGACGAGTGGTGGTTACTGCCGTACTTGCATTGTAAAAGTAACAAAGGGTTCTGAAAAAGATCCGCGACCAATGCCTAAGCCTGTTGCCTCTTGCAGAACAACAGTAATGGATGGAATGGAAGTGGTTAACATCACTTCTCCCGAAGTTTTGGAGGCACGAAAAGGTGTTGTTGAATTTTTATTGATCAATCACCCTTTGGATTGCCCTATCTGTGACCAGGCGGGTGAATGCCATTTGCAGGATCTTGGTTATGAACACGGTTTAGCAAAAACACGCTACGATTTTTCACGAAGAACATTTAACCAGATCGATATCGGTCCGTATATCAAATTACACATGACGCGCTGCATCATGTGCTTCCGTTGTATTAAAGTTGCTGATCAAATCACCAATAACCGTTATCAGGGAATGTTGTTCCGTGGCGATGCTTCTGAAATTAGTACCTATATCGAGAAAGCAATCGATAACGATTTCTCTGGAAACGTAATTGATGTTTGTCCCGTTGGTGCATTAACCGATAGAACATTCCGATTTAAAAGTCGTGTTTGGTTTACAAAACCAATGGATGCGCACCGCAATTGCACAACGTGTTCTGGCAAGGTGGCCATTTGGATGAAAGGCAACGATGTGTTACGCGTTACTGCTCGTAAAGATAAGTGGGGTGAAGCAATCGACTGGATCTGTAACGAATGTCGGTTCGAGAAAAAAGATGCGAAAGATTGGGTAATTGAAAAACCAAGCCACATTGATCGTCACTCTGTGATCTCACAAAATCATTATGAGAATTTAGCGCAATTGAAATTAGATATTAGTAAACAGCAGAAACAAATTGCCGGAAAAAAATAAGATCGTATGACGTTAGATTTTCTGATTTATAAAATTATTTTAGTGTTGATTGTTTTTTCAATAACACTATTGGTAGCTACCTATAGCACTTATGCCGAAAGAAAAATTGCTGCATTCCTTCAGGATCGTATAGGTCCGGATAGAGCCGGCCCATTCGGAATTCTTCAGCCTTTAGCCGATGCTGTTAAAATGTTCATGAAAGAGGAAATTATTCCGAATGTTTCTAACAAGGCGCTCTTTGTTTTAGGTCCCGGAATTTGCATGCTTACCGCTTGTATGACTGGTGTTATTATTCCATGGGGTAAATCAATTAACATAGGTGGAACCGATTATCCCTTGCAAATTGCAGATGTTAATATTGGGATCCTCTATTTATTTGGCGTTCTTTCATTAGGTGTCTATGGTATTATGATTGGCGGTTGGGCATCAAATAATAAATACTCCTTGCTTGGTGCTATCCGCGCTTCTTCACAAATGATCAGCTACGAAGTTGCAATGGGTATTTCCATTATTGCTTTGGTAATGACCACCGGAACCTTGAGTACCGGCGAAATCGCTGCTCAACAACATGGATGGCACTGGAATGTTTTGATTCAACCACTTGGTTGTTTGATATTTATTATCTGTGCATTTGCTGAAACAAACCGCGCTCCTTTCGATTTACCTGAGTGTGAAACCGAACTTGTTGGTGGTTATCATACCGAATACAGTTCTATGAAACTTGGCTTGTTCTTGTTCGCTGAATACATCAATATGTTCATTTCTTCCGCTGTAATCGCTACGTTTTACTTTGGTGGTTACAATATGCCATTGATCGGACGATGGGTGCATGATCCGAATGTTTTAGCGATTCTTGGATTTGTTTTCTTATTTATGAAAATAGTAGGGTTCATCTTTTTCTTCATGTGGGTGCGCTGGACATTGCCTCGTTTCCGTTACGATCAATTGATGAATTTGGGATGGAAGATATTAATCCCTTTGTCAATTTTGAATTTGGTATTAACAGGCGCATGGATGATGCGTCATGAAATTATAAATTATTTTGTAAAATAGTTGATCGATACTTCAACTAAAAAAAACATAAAAATGCAATTAACAAATAGATCAAAAGTTGTTGTTAAAAAGGAAATGACATTCATTGAAAGAATGTATCTGCCAGCTATTTTTAGCGGGATGTTCATCACTTTTAAACACCTTTTCAAAAAATCGGCAACAATAAAATATCCGGAACAAACCCGCGAATTCAGTAAAATTTATCGCGGACAACATGTTTTAAAACGTGACGAAAAAGGTGCTGAACGTTGTACTGCCTGTGGATTGTGCGCTGTTGCCTGTCCGGCAGAAGCAATTACTATGACCGCTGCCGAACGTAAGCCAGGAGAAGAAGCTTTATACAGAGAAGAAAAATATGCTGCAACATATGAAATCAATATGCTGCGTTGCATCTTTTGTGGCGACTGTGAAGAAGCTTGTCCGAAAGAAGCGATTTTCTTAACCGATAGAAAAGTAGACAGCTTTTATACTCGTAAAGAATTTATTTATGGAAAAAGTATTTTGGTGGAAGGACTTGAAAGCGACAAGCGAGTTGATGTGAGTGTCCGTGAAACAAAAGCTGTGGAAGAATTTAAAAAACAGAAAGAATTTGCTCACAACGAAACTTACGATAAAAATAAAAAGAAAACAGTTGCTGGACATTAGTTCTCAAACAACTCAATAAACAACCAACAACGAAAAAAAAAATTATGATTACAACATACTTGTTTTATCTGCTTTCTTTTCTGGCGATCATGTTCGCTTTGATGGTGGTATTCTCCAAAAACCCAATACACAGTGTGCTGTATCTGGTTCTGGCATTTTTTACAATCGCTGGTCATTATGTATTGCTGAATGCACAGTTCCTGGCTGCCGTGCACATTATCGTTTATGCTGGTGCAATTATGGTTTTATTCCTCTTTGTGATCATGCTCTTGAACCTGAACAAAGAAACAGAACCTCACAAAAGCATTTGGCTGAAAGCTTCTGCTGCTGTTGCTTCCGGATCTTTGTTGGTTGTTCTTGTTGGTTCTCTTAAAGGTGCTGCTAGTATCCCGTCTGCAAAAACATTTGATGCAAGTATCGGATTGATCGAAAATTTAGGACAAACATTGTTCAACGATTTTTTATTGCCATTTGAAGTATCTTCTATTTTGCTGCTGTCAGCAATGGTTGGTGCAGTTATGCTGGGTAAGAAAAGTATTAAGTAATTGAAATATTAAAAATCACAGATCAGAAACGTCACAATTTTTGATCGTCAATTTAAAAATAAAGAATGAGCGCAATACAAACAATTCCTTTAGAGTGGTATCTTTTACTGAGTACAGTCCTTTTCACCATTGGTGTATTAGGTGTGCTTTTTAGACGAAATGCCATTATCATTTTTATGTCAATTGAGTTGATGTTAAATGCTGTTAACCTTTTGCTTGTTGCATTTTCAAGTTATTTGTCTGATAGCAAAGGACAAGTATTTGTGTTTTTTATTATGGCTGTAGCTGCTGCGGAAGTGGCCGTTGGACTCGCAATTCTGATGATGGTGTACCGAAATACAAAATCATCGGATATTAATACGTTGAATAAATTAAAATGGTAATTCACTACTGTCTGTTTAATCAGATAGAGAAAAAATAAAAGATAGAGTATGATAAAATTAGTTTGGTTAGTTCCGCTTCTCCCGCTTATAGGATTTATAATCATCGGATTGTTCGGAAAAAAATTATCGAAGGGAATTGTTGGAACAATTGGAAGCGGTGCCGTATTAGGTGCTTTTGCAATTGCTCTTGGAATATTTTTTGAATTGAAAGGCAGTGTCCAAAAAGAACACACCATCGATTTGTTCAATTGGATCTCTGCCGGTAAGTTGTCTATTCCATTTTCCTTTCTGATTGACCCTCTGTCTTCCTTATTCTTATTGATTATCACCGGAATCGGATTTTTGATCCATGTATACTCTACCGGTTACATGAGCCATGACGAAGGCTTTTTCCGCTTCTTCGCATACTTGAATCTTTTCATCTTCTTCATGTTGTTGTTGGTATTGGGCTCTAATTACCTCATCATGTTTGTTGGTTGGGAAGGCGTTGGATTGTGCTCTTATCTATTGATTGGTTTCTGGTTTAAAAATACAGCGTATAATAATGCTGCAAAAAAAGCATTCATCATGAACCGAGTGGGTGACTTAGGTTTCCTGTTAGGTATTATACTGATTTTTGTAACCTTTGGAAGCATCGGATACCACGATGTTTTTGAACAAGCAAAAAACATGGCTTCCGGAAATCCAACCTTAACAGCTATTGCTTTATTATTGTTTGTTGGTGCAATGGGAAAAAGTGCCCAGCTTCCTTTATACACGTGGTTGCCCGATGCGATGGCCGGACCAACACCTGTATCTGCTTTGATTCACGCTGCTACCATGGTAACAGCTGGTATCTATATGATTGCACGTTCAAATATTCTATACACACTTTCTCCGGATGCAATGAATGTCGTTGCGATTATTGGTGTTTGTACAGCCTTGTTTGCTGCAACAATCGGACTGGCTCAAAACGATATTAAAAAAGTATTGGCGTACTCAACCGTTTCACAATTAGGATATATGTTCCTTGCTCTTGGTGTTGGTGCTTATACCGGAGCGGTTTTCCATGTGATGACGCACGCGTTCTTCAAAGCATTATTATTCCTTGGTGCAGGAAGTGTTATCCATGCGATGAGTGGTGAACAGGACATTCGTAAAATGGGAGGATTGAAAAAATACATTTCTACAACACACATTACATTTTTATTAGGAACACTTGCTATTGCTGGTTGTTTCCCTTTCTCAGGATTCTTCTCCAAAGATGAAATTCTTGCACACGCATGGGAACATAATAAGCTGCTTTGGTTCTTGGGAATTTTAGGTGCAGCGATGACGACCTTCTATATGTTCCGTTTATATTTTCTTACTTTCCACGGTAAATTCAGAGGAACGCATGAACAAGAGCACCACCTGCACGAATCTCCAAAGTCAATGACGATTCCGTTGATCGTTTTAGCGATACTTTCAGTCGTAGGTGGTTTGATCGGTATTCCGGAAGCCTTGCATGGCACGCATTATTTAGAGGAGTTTTTAAGCCCTGTATTTGAGTCC
>CANIFU010000104.1 GCA_947466965.1 Bacteroidota bacterium | reverse complement strand
ATTTCAATTCTTACTCTTCCCCCTTGGAGAAGGGGGCTAGGGGGATTGATTTCAATTCTTACTCTTCCCCCTTGGAGAAGGGGGCTAGGGGGATTGACTTCAATTCTTACTCTTCCCCCTTGGAGAAGGGGGCTAGGGGGATTGATTTCAATTCTTGCTCTTCCCCCTTGGAGAAGGGGGCTAGGGGGATTGACTTCGTTTCTTCTTTTGAGGCTATTATTGGTAATGTAAATCTTGCTCTTCCCCCTTGGAGAATGTATGGCAGATTTCCCTAAAAAGTTTACCTTTGCAAACTTAATTTTAAAAAAATTCACAAAATGACGATTGAAAACAATTCAGTAGTTTCAGTAAACTATACACTGACTGTAAAAGAAACAGGCGAGCAAGTAGAACAAACAAGCAAGGAGCATCCTTTCGTATTTATTTTCGGAACAGGTGGTTTGTTAGAAGATTTTGAAACCAATTTACTCAATAAAAAAGCAGGAGATCACTTCGACTTTTTCATTGAGCATTCCCGTGGATATGGTTTACGCGATGAGCAACACGTGGTGATGATCCCTATTGAAGCATTTTTAGGAGAAGACGGAAACTTTGATTCAGAGAATGTAAAAGTAGACGTTACATTACCAATGGTAGATAATGACGGAAACCGTTTATATGGAAAAGTAATGGAAATTACTACAGAACATGTAAAAATGGATTTCAACCATCCTTTAGCAGGAACAGATCTTCATTTCAAAGGTGAAGTATTGGAAGTTCGTCAAGCTACAGAAGACGAATTGGCTCATGGACACGTTCATGGTCCTCATGGTCACCAACACTAATACCTTCGTCTTCGCTCCGTATTCCAATTTGTCATAGCGTTGATACTGAGCGAAGACGAAGTTTATTTCACCTTATTGTAAAAATCAGAACCGGATGTTACGTTTCAGCACACCCAACGAAACAGCGTTTTTACAAATCAAGCAGCACATCCAGGAGTTTGAGTTGGATGATCGCCACCTTCAACAACATGAATTCATAGCCGCTTTCAGAGAAGAGGAAGTCCTTGGTTTTGGCCGTTTACGCCAGCATTCCGATTGTACTGAATTATGCTCTCTGGGAGTAATCACCCAACATCGGAAACAAGGTATCGGAAAATCAATTGTAGAAGCACTCATCAAACAAAGCAAGCAATCGATTCATTTGGTTTGTATCATTCCCGAATATTTCATTCCGTTTGGCTTTAAGATAATTGAAAAATTTCCTCTAGCTATGCAAGACAAGCTCGATTATTGCACACAGGAATTAATTGTTCCCGAAACATATGTGGTGATGTGTTTTAAAAAATAATTATTCAACAAACTGAATTCCTTCGTGGAAGAACGAGGCTGTTTTGTATTCGAGAAATAAATTTAGCGGCGAAATAAAGAGAATACTATTTCAACACATCAAACACAAAGCCCTGTTCTTTCGCAAAACGAATAAATTTAGGCAAGGCGTATTCCATGTTCTTCTGAGCTTTGAAACTATCATGAAAAACAATAACAGAACCGTTTCTGACATTTGCAGTAACATTTTTCAAACACTGTTCGGGGCTTGTATTTTTATCGTAATCGCCACTTAACACATCCCACATAATAACTGAATACTGTTTTGTGATGAGGGCTAATTGTGATTTTTTTATTCTTCCGTAAGGAGGGCGGAACAGCTTCGACTCAACCACCTCCGCACATTTGATAACATTTCGAACATATTCATTTCCGTGGGTATTCCAGCCTTTCAAATGATTATAGGTATGATTTCCAACCGCATGTTTTTCATCAAGAATACGCTGATACACCTCTGCATTTTTTGATACATTTTCTCCGACACAAAAGAAAGTAGCATGTATTTCCTCTTGCTTTAAAACATCTAAAACCCAGGGAGTAATAAAAGGAACAGGGCCATCATCAAAGGTCAGGTAGATCTTTTTTTCTACGGAGGGCATTCTCCAAATTGCATTCGGATATATTTTTCGGAGCAGATAGGTCGGACGTACGATGTACATGCAATAAAATTAATAATTAAAAAGCATAAAAAAACGCTCCTGAAAAAATTCAGGAGCGTTATAAAAATTTATTTTTTATTCTTGTCTGCCACGCTGAGAAGTAGGCAAATTAAACTCCTGCACCAATTTAATATAACGTGTTTCGAATGCTTTCGCTACAGCTGTTTGTTTAAAATAGTTTGCGAAGGAAAGCAATTGCTCCATAATACCTTGCGCTTGTTTTAGTTCACCACCATAAGAAGCAATCTTCTCTCTCTCCAAACCATAAATATATCTAATGTTATTTTCATAGTTATCAAACAATGTTTTGGACAAAGCATTGGCTTTATCACTTGCTCCTGCCTGGTAGTAAGCTAAAACAACAGAATATAAAGTAGCATCAATCGGCGCATTTTCAAAAGGTGTAACCTCTAAACACTTATCCAATACTTTAATCGCTTTATCTTTCTTACCTTCTTCAGAAAGCACAGAAGCTAATGTGCCGGCACGTTGACGTGTATTTAAAACACATGAACTTAAGAAAACGTTATCCAGGAAGGTGCCCGGTTTTTCCATTCCGCCCCAAACAAATTTATTCATGAAATTATCATACATAATATCTGAAGCAACGCGAGTTTCTTGCTGCGATTCTTGCTCGTTTTGTTTAACAGGAACCAAACGATACGCAAACCCTTCCAACTGTAGGTAAGGCGCAAGATTCAAGTAGGAGCTTGCAGGAGCGGTAGCAGCAAAATAAATAGGACGTTCCCAATTATTGTGCGCTAACAAATCAAGGATCATCACATCATTTTTTTGAAGATAATTTCCTGAAGGTGTCCAGTCGATGCTTTTTACAATGCGGTTCGCCAATGCTTTTGGAACAGTTCCGTTATTCACAACAGTAGCACTATCAACAGGAACGCTCATGTTTTTTGTTGGGAAGAAATTGTACCAGGTATCCTGAGAAACCTGAACTTTATGTTCTAGATCATCGTGTTTTACAAACTCGATTAGCTCTTTCACATTAATAAATCCTTCTACTTTACGCCCCTGGAAGTTACTGAAAAGAACTGCTTCACGTGTTCCCTGACGGTATTGTTCTTTCGTAAATGAGAAAGGAACAGGATCAGAATCATACGCTTTGTGAACCATCTGATCGATGTACCAATCTGTATTTAAAAGTTCCAAGCAAACAACACGCACATCGGTACGAATCCCTTCCACCTCCTGAGCATACCAAAGGGGGAATGTATCATTGTCACCGTTGGTAAATAAAATAGCATTCGGTGCACATGAATTCAGGTAGTTTGCAGCAAAATCTCTTGCAATGTATCGTCCGGAACGATCATGATCATCCCATTCTTCTTTTGCCATCACCGCAGGAACGGCCAACATACACACCACTGTTGCAGCAATTGCGCTGGTTGTTTTGTCCATCCATTTCTGTATAAAATCAAAAATCGCCAATACGCCCATACCGATCCAGAAAGCAAATGCGTAGAAAGATGCCGCATACGCATAATCACGTTCACGCGGTTCCATTGGTTTTTGATTCAGATAAATTACGATGGCTACACCTGTGAAGAAAAACAACAAGCCCACAACAGCTGCATTGCGCTTGTCTTTTTTAATGTGGAAATACAAACCTAATAAGCCAAGAATAAACGGCAAGCCAAACAATACATTTTTAGCTTTGTTATTGTCAGCGCCATCCGGCAATCCTTTCTGAACACCAATATTGGGATTTTCAAGAACTGGCAATCCGCTCATCCAGTTGCCATCTGTGGCATTTCCATGACCTTGAATATCGTTCTGACGACCAACGAAGTTCCATAAGAAATAGCGGGAATACATTTGTCCGATTTGATACACAAAAAAGAATTTTAAATTTTCGGCAAACGTTGGGATTTCAGCAGAAATATTTTCTCCTGTTTGAGGATCACGGATCGTTTTATGCTTGTAATTTTTAGGGTTCGTCCACCTGCGGTAACCGGCAACGTGCTGCGACTGGTCACTCCACATACGTGGAAAGAGGGTACAAAAATCTTTATCATACACGCGGACAGATCCTTTACGGTCGTCACTAACAATGTATTTCCCATTTTTTTCATCTTGTACATAAACAGGATTTCCATCTTCGTAATCACTAACAGGAGCAGAATAATACTGACCATAAGCAATTGGCCATGTACCGTATTGTTCACGATTCAGATAAGACAATAAGTTAACGGCATTTTCAGGATTATTTTCATCCATAGGCGGATTCGCCTGTGAGCGGATAACGAGGATTAAGAAAGAAGAATAACCGATTAAAATAACAGTGAAGCAAAGGATCACGGTATTCATGATGGGCTTAATTTTTTGAGCAGTATAACGCAAGCCCCAAACGATTCCACCAATTAGGAGAATTCCGTAAAGAATGGTCCCACTGTTAAAAGGCAGCCCTAAAGTATTTACAGCAAAAAGTTCGATTTTGGCTGCAAGTTTAACAATCATCGGCACAACGCCCGCTTGAATACCGCCAAGGATTACAATGGAAATAATTCCGGTAATGATGAGGCTATTGCGGGTAATTTTTTGATTTTTCTTGAAATAATAAATAAATACGATGGCAGGAATCGCCAATAAATTCAACAAATGGACTCCAATCGACAAACCGATAAGGTAGGCAATAAGGATGATCCAACGATCAGCATGCGGATCAACATCCACTTCACGTTCCCATTTTAAGATGGCCCAGAAAACAATGGCCGTAAAGAAGCTGGACATAGCATACACTTCACCTTCAACAGCCGAAAACCAGAAAGAATCACTAAAAGTATATGCCAAAGCACCAACAGCACCGGCACCCAAAACAGCATACATGTTGGCAGTGGTAAATTCTTCCCCTTTATCGTATATTTTACGCGCCAAAGCAGTAATTGACCAAAACAAGAATAAGATCGTGAACGCACTGCACAAAGCAGAGACAGCGTTGATCATCATACCCACTTTAGCAGTATCGCCAAAGGCAAACAAACTAAAAAAGCGACCAATTAAAAGAAATAAAGGAGCCCCCGGAGGATGTCCTACTTCCAATTTATAGGCACAAGCGATATACTCACCGCAATCCCAGAAGGAAGCGGTAGATTCCATGGTGCTCAAATAGGTGAAAGCGGCAATTAGAAAGATGAACCAACCGATGATATTGTTAAGACGTTGGTAATTAGTGATATTGTTCATATTTGGTCTTTTAAATATTTTTTCTTTTAACGCTTGCGAAGATAATTAATAAAATGAAGTGTATAGACATTTTCAATCCATTTTTTGTTAATTGAAAAACAAGGAATAAGATGAAAATGCCGAAGATTTCAAATAAAATTTTGAGAGTTAATTAAATTTATTATTTTTGCATCCCGAATTGCAGAAGTGCATTCAGAAAGATTGTCCGATGGTGTAACTGGCAACACGTCTGTTTTTGGTACAGAAGAGTCTAGGTTCGAGCCCTAGTCGGACAACAGAATAAGAGAAAAAAACCCTTAATTATCAATAGTTAAGGGTTTTTTTGTTTTTATATTTTCCCCACATATTCACCACAATGTGTGTTAAGTCTGACCTTTTGTTCGGCATTTCACCTCATCAAAGCCGTTTCGATTGTTACTTATTTTCCTCACATATTCCCCACAATGATGTTTAATGCATGCAGTGATTTTTGCTTGCCTCCACAAAAACAAATAAGTTAGGAGTTGCTGTCGTTTTTTTCAAAATATTCGGCCGTTTTCAAGGTAATAAAACCATACCATCCGCTGAAAAGCGGAATGGTATGCTTAAGTGGCACACTTCGACTTCGCTAAAGCTGCGCTCAGTGTAAAAATAAATCAAATCGCTGCGCTAATCAACGTGTCAATCCTTAAGGCAGCGCACAGAGCGCCCGATCGCTCGGTTGCTGGTGAACATGATGGCATTGCTGGTGTAGTAGTCGGTGGAGCGTGAACCGGTACCACTAACCGTACTGCTCCAATAGAGGCCGTCGGCGCCGAGACTGCTGAGCGAACCACTGATGTTGTTGCGGACGCCCGCCATAGACAATTTAAGCGGGGAGGCAAAAGCCCCCACCGATGTATTTACACTCCAACTTAAACGTTCTGCCTCTAACTCTGGTTCCGTAGGGATTCTATATCCACTTGGGCAAGGGTTATTCACTCCATTAACGCCTTGCCATAAATTTACGTTCTGTGGGCTGCGCCAGTCGCTTGGAGCACTTGATGCTAAAATAAAATTACCATTTGCTGGTTGGTCAACACTGCTTAAAGTATTTGTGGTGGCTGAAGTGCGACATTGGTGCCCATCGGCCCTTCTACCCCATTGGTATAAATCTCCGTAAGAAGCTGCATCGGTTGAGCTTGTTGCTACTTGTGTGGCACCCAAATTTCTATCCATCCATATTTTTCCAGTCGTTGGGTTGGTTACATTTACAACAGCAGTTGCTCCTGCACAATTAACGGTACCTGCTGCAAATGTTCCTATTGCTAGGCCTACTGCTATATTCAAGGTACAAGATTGTCCGCCTATATTTATTGCAAAACTAGCGGTGCCACTTGAAGCTGGCGTTCCGCTTATTGTATAAACCAATGCACCGGCTCCGGTGGTAAGCGAACCCGCTGCAATACTTGCAGTTAAACCCGTTACACCTGTTGAAGGAACAGCTTGCGAACCATAGGTGCCTCCATTCCCGCCTGTATATGGAACAGTTGTTGAAACACCACTGGCTGCAGTCCCGTTGTATAAAGTTCCGGTGTTAGTGGCGCCAACACAGTTGAGTGTAATGATAGTGCCTGTAGTAACAAGAGTTCCGCATGTTTCATTCCAGCCACTTCCTATAAAAAAGTTCAGACAATTTGTAGTGGTATTAAAAATGACCAAACCAGTAGCCGGTGAAACTATGGCATCGCGCT
>CANIFU010000103.1 GCA_947466965.1 Bacteroidota bacterium | reverse complement strand
CAAATTTAATTTGTCCACCAGTTATTGAACTCTAAGAAATGACAGCCTTTCATTTAAACGATAAAACAATTTTAGTAACAGGAGCCTCTTCCGGCATTGGAATGCAAACTGCTATCTCCATTAGTAAAATGGGAGGAAAATTAATATTGACAGGTCGAAATAAAGAAAATTTAAAAACCACCTTGTCTCAACTAAATGGCGAAGGACACAAACTTATTGTAGCAGATCTTTTAAAAGAAGATGAACGGAACAAACTTATTGAAGAGCTTCCAATGGTTGATGGTATTGTTCATTCAGCAGGAACAGTAAACCCATTTCCAATAAAATTCATTGATCAAGAAAAATTAAATGAAACAATGAATATCAATTACGAAATTCCAGTACTATTAATGGCTGGGGTTATGCGTAAGAAAAAAATAAACCCAAAAGCTTCGATTGTTTTTTTATCATCTGTTTCCGGGCAACATCCTCACAAAGGAGGTTCTCTTTATGCAAGTTCGAAAGCTGCACTGGAGGCGTTTAGTAAAGCATTAGCACTGGAAGTATACTTACAAGGAATTCGTTCTAATTGTGTTTCTCCTGCTATGGTTAAAACTGCAATGTATGATGTTGCCGAAAAAGGAATGAGCAAAGAAATTATGGATGAGCATATCAGTCAATACCCTTTAGGTGTTGGATACCCTGAAGATGTTGCCAATGCAATCATTTTTTTACTTTCTGATGCATCTCGCTGGATCACAGGAATAAATATTACTTTAGACGGAGGATTTATTCTACAATAGAAAAAAATATGAGTATACCAATTGTATCGATAACAGTTCCTGTATATAATTCAGAAAGCAGTTTAAAAGAATTGTATACGAGAATAGATATTGCACTAAAAGACATTTCGTTTGAGATTGTTTTTGTTGATGACGGCAGTAAAGATTCGAGTTGGAAGGTAATTGAAGAAATAAAAAAAGATAATCCAGGGCGAATTACAGCAATTAAATTATCGAGAAATTTTGGCCAACACAATGCTTTATTATGCGCCTTCAACTATTGCAAAGGGAATCTGATCATTACAATGGATGATGACCTGCAACATCCTCCTGAAGAGATCCCTAAATTACTTTCTCGTTTTAATGAGACAAATGCGGATGTGGTTTATGGTATTTATGAAACAAAACATCACGGAGTCGTTCGCAATGCAGGAAGTCTTTTTATAAAAATAACCTCTAAACACGCTGCAAAAACTATCGGAGCAGGATCATCATTCAGGCTTATTAAAAAAGAAATTATCACTAAAATAAAAGAAAACCACCAACAAGCGTTTCTATTTATTGATGAAATTATGCAATGGTACACTTCAAACGTAGTGACAGTTAATACTCTTCATGACCCTCGCAAACATGGAAAATCAAATTACTCTTTTTTAAAATTGGTAAATTTGTATTTTGACATCCTCATAAACTATACTGCTGTTCCATTAAAATTAATGACCTATAGCGGACTTTTATTCTCATTTATTACCTTTTGCATAGGGGTAAGATTCATTTTCAGAAAGCTGGCATACAATGTTCCTTTAGGTTATACTTCGACCATTGTAAGTATTCTTTTTACTGCCAGTATCATTTTATTATGCCTTGGAATTATAGGGCAATATATTTATAAACTTTATCAATTTCAACATCAAAAGCCTCCTTTCTCTATTCAAAAAATCATATAATAAATGATTATTACAGGATACAACATTGAACTTCATCGTTTAAGGGAGATAGATATTGAAATGGTAAGAGGCTGGCGAAACTCCCCTCATATCAGCCAGCATATGGAGTATAAAGAATATATCACTCCGGCCATGCAGGAAAAATGGTTTCAATCCATTGAAAATGTCCACAACAATTTTTTTATAATAATAACAAAAGGTGAAAAAATTGGATTAATCAATGGTTCACAGATAGATTGGGAGAAAAAAGAAACAATGAATGGAGGAATATTTATTTGGAACGAAGAATATTGGGACACATTAATACCATTATTATCATCTATTCTACTAACAGACATTTCCTTTTTAATAGGCATGGAGAGAACCTATGTAAAAATAATGCGAAACAATGCCTACGCCATTCAATTCAACAAACAGCTGGGGTATGAATTATTAGATAATCAGGAAACTAAAGAAAATCAGCAATATGTTTTAACAAAGAAAAACTACTTCGAAAAGACAGATAAGTTCAGAAAAACATTGCAAAAAATATCTTCTCAAATATATACCATACGGATAAAAAATAAAGAACACGTTGCTTCAAAAAAACTAATCGAACAATACAACAGTTCAATTGAAGAAAATAAAAAATTAATTAATTTAATTATTGAATAGCTATTTTGAATAAAACAACCAATCCCCACAAACCATGGTATTCATACAAAGGAGGAGAATACGAAGACGGCCCACCATTTTTTTATACATCAGAAACCATACCCTGGGCAAAAAAACTAGAAGCTAATTATGCTATCATTAAACCTGAGATTGAAAAATTAATGCAATCAATAGGAACTTCACTTGACCCCTATTTCAACTCCGAACTAGTACACAAAAAACAATCCTGGAAAGTTGGCGAATTTTATTTTTGGAGTAAAAAGAATGAAGAATTATGCAAATACATTCCTGAACTCGATAAGATCCTCTCTTCAATTCCGGGTTTTATGACTGCTGGAATAAGTGTTCTTTCACCAAATACTGACATTAAACCACATTACGGAGATACGAACACAACACTAAGGGCTCATCTGGCACTAAAGATCCCTGCAAAATATCCAGCATGCGGCATTGGAGTGGGCACAGAAGAAATGGGCTGGGAAGAAGGAAAAGTTCTTCTGTTTTGTGATGCCAATTATCACAGAGCCTGGAACCATAGTAATGCCATCAGACACGTTTTGATAGTTGATGTATTAAGAGATGAATTTAAAGAACAGCAAAAAAATATTTGTGCAAATGTACTTTCATTGATTGCGCTTCAAAAACTAGAATACAAAATCCCTTTTGTTAAATCACTTCCGGGGTTTATAAGAGGGGCAATTCGGCTCATGTTTAAAACACCAATTTATTTTAAATTGTAAAAATGTCAGAAACAACAACTATACTTTTTCTACATATTCCTAAAACAGCAGGAACAACTGTCCACCATATTTTAAACAATCAATACAGAAGTCTTCCTTCTTTTTCAATAAGCCATCCTGACCAGATAACACATTTTGAAAATAAATCTAAAGAAGAGCGTTCTCGAATAAAAGTGTTGAAAGGACATTTTGCATTTGGTGCTCATGCCTATTATTCAGAACCAACCACTTATTTTACATTCCTCAGAGAACCAATAAAACGGAGCATCTCATCGTTCAACTATTTAAAATCAAATCGCGTTTTTCCATTCGAAAAATCCGAAGAACAATATTCTCTGAAAGATCTTCTAAAAAGCGGTCACAAGAAAAATTTCGACAATTGCCATGTCAGATTTCTAGCAGGTGCAACGAATTTAGGATACGGAGAAGTAAATGAAGAAACCTATCAGCTTGCATTAAGCAATTTTGAAAATTATTTTGACACGTTCGGGATCTGTGAGCGTTTTGACGAATCCCTAATTTGTTTAAAACAAAACCTAAACTGGTCGATGCCTTTTTATGTCAAAGCAAATGTCTCAGAAAAACAGTCCTACCTATCTATATTTGATGAAGAAACATATCAATTATTGAATCATTACAATAAATTTGACTTGCTACTTTATGAACATGCAAGCAAGAAATTCGATGCTATGATTAGATCAAAAGGAGAATCATTTGAAAAAGAACTTAGACGATTTAAAAAATTGAATTCTTTACAAGCACCTTTTCGGAAGTTTGTTCGAACAGTATGGCAGCTCTTTCAACCTACTAATCGAAATTAATATACTTTATTAACCACTCAAGGTATCTTTGCTTAAAACTTTGGTGAGGACGACCTTCCGCTTTTTTCTTTTTTTTACCTAACTGTTTAAGATCAGCCTTTAGCATTGTTGGATAATGAAATGTCGGATTCATTAGCCATTTGAAATGACGAAAAAAAATATTCAAGTCCCCACCTGGGAATTTAGAGCTATCAATAAAAGGGGCAAGTTCATTCACCAACAATTTAAATTCTTTATCATTATGTGCATTATAATCTGCAGTCCCCCATTCTTTATAAAGTTCCATTCCAATATGAATGGTCAAATGTTTATCTGTAAACAATCTGGGATTTTCTGCAAAACAAAAAATATTATAAAACAGATCGTTACATGCTTTAGGAATACCTAAACACAGATTTTTCATTATAAACTTTTTATACAAACTACGTTTAAAGACAAAAGTATCATAACCTGTATGCACGCCACCTATTTCAGAATAAATCAGATCAAGCTGATCTGCTGAATTGTATTTCTTTGAAACCCGTCGTCTATTAATAACAAAAGCATCATATCCAATATTTACATAATCGTTCACTGCACAGTAAAAATGAGGCATAAGCGAGATATCCAAATTGCTATAGATTAAATAATCTGCATCAGATAGTTCATATAAAATATCCAAAACATCTTTTATCAAAGGTAATTTTCTAGGGATGTTGAAATTGGCAATATCAGAAACACTTCTAGTAAGATCTTTTGAAATAATAAAATCCGAAGGAATCTCGAATTTTGAATCTTTGAATTGAGTTGTATAGATCTTTACATCCACCTTGCCTTTGGCATAATCTTTTGCTTTTACAAAAGATCGGAAAGTAATTTGTTGAACGCGATACAATTCAGCATTTTCATTTGCCGAAACAGGATTAATGATATGTGCGAATGTTGCCAATTTATTGATGACTAAAGTACGAAATTTAGCATTGCTAATCAGCTATAAAATGTTTTTTATTTAGTATATTTATGAAAATTTTTCAGCATGCTTGCAAAACAGTCTTTAGGTATAAATGAGGCTCGGACGAACGACGACAACATTGTTCCAAAAGTTGGCTATTATTTTCACCTAACGTGTAAATACCGAATCTTACCTTCCTTTTTTATTGCCGGGGTTCAAAAAGCAGGAACTACTTCATTGTGCAATTATTTGCAAGCACATCCTCAAATAATCAATCCACAGCGAAAAGATGTATTTTACTTCAACAATCCTATTCATTATGCAAAAGGCATCAAATGGTATAAAGCTCATTTTGCACTCAAAGCCTATAAATTAATTTATGATATCAAAAATAATACGAATGCAATAACATTCGATAGTACACCAAATTATTTTGAGGCACCAATGGCTGCAGATCGGCTAAGCAAAGATTTCCCAAATGCTAAAATAATACTTCTATTGCGGAACCCTATTGACAGAGCCTGGTCTAGTTATCAAATGGCAAAACGTTTTGGGTTTGAAAAATTATCATTCGAGGAGGCTTTACAACTAGAAGAAGAACGGTTATTAAATGAAGAAAAAAAAATAAAAGCAGACGGACATCATAACTATGTGTATCAACGATTGACATATAAAAAAAGAGGTGCTTATATTAATTATATAAAAAAATGGACGGAGCTTTTCCCTTCAAAAAATCTTATGATATTAAAAAGCGAAGACCTTTTTGAAAAGCCGCAAGAAACATTCGATCGTGTTACAGATTTTTTAAATATCAAAAGAGATACTAAATTAAAATTTGAAATTTTTAATAGTGGTGGATATTCCGAGGGTATGAAAAAAGAAACACGTGAAGAATTGGCGCGTTATTACGAACCTTACAATCAGCAGTTATACCAATTTTTAGGAGTAAATTATGATTGGAAATAATTCAAATACTAATAAGACCATGATGCTGAAGCAATATTTGCGTTGGCTACCTTCGCAATTAGGATTGTTTAACAAAGGTGCATTTTTACTTCAGATAGATGACATTTTATCCGACGATTTGTTTATTGCTTCCTACCCTAAATCAGGAAATACCTGGTTACGATTTATCATTGCAAATATGAAAAGTAATGGTGAAGAGATCTCATTTGAAAATATTGACCAATTTGTTCCAGATGTTTATTCTTCAAAAAGAATTATTAATGCTCTAAAAAAGAATCGTCTCATCAAAACTCATCAGACACTTTTCAGCTATTACCCAAAAACCATATATATCTACCGCGATTACAGGGATGTTCTTGTATCTTTTTATTACTATGAGACTGCATTAAAACATTTTGATGGGACATTAGAGCAGTTTATATTGAGTCAGAATATCAATAAACCATTTGGCTCATGGAAAGAACATGTGAAAATGGCACTTGATTTCAAAAAAAATCACCCCGACCAAATTCTACTGCTCTCCTACGAACAACTCTTAGACAATCCAATATCTAAGATCGAATCAATAGCTGAATTTTGCAACTTTCAGCCAAAGCTATCCTTTGAAGAAATAAACAGGCGTAGTGAATTTTCAAAACTTAAAGAGAGCGAAACGACACATGCCGGAGATTTTAAAAAACAAAGTAATCAGCATTTTTTCAGAGAAGGGAAAAAAGGGAGATGGGAAGAAGCCTTTACAGATAAGATGATCAAAATACTAAAGCATGACAAAGAGTTAATTGCTTTGATGGAAAAACTTGGATATACATTTTAAATGAGATTGAACGATAAAATATTTCCTGAAACCACTTCAAACATAGCAGTTCAAGAAGATCTTTTTTCAAAGAAAAGAATCGCTGCGTTTATTTTATCATTACTTCAATTAATAGCCATCTTATTTATTGTCGGGTCTTTTAACATTGAAAAAAGTTCAGGAATAAAAGAGGTAAGTGCTATTATTGTTTACTTATTTATCATATACAGTTTTATTAAGTTACGCTACAGACCTGCAATTCTATTCAGCACCTCACTCATTATAATTTTTTATGCATTTGGCTTTTTCAGTGGCACTATTCTAATAATAACTGGACTAACCTTAATCGGTTGTTGCCATCTTCCTATAAAACTTTGGATGAGAACT
>CANIFU010000102.1 GCA_947466965.1 Bacteroidota bacterium | reverse complement strand
TGGATGGAGTAGCATTTGCATCATCAACAACAACAACGTACAACGTAGTTGGAACAGATGTAAACGGTTGTACCAATACTGCATCAGTAAGTGTAACAGTAAATACTTTACCAACAGTAACAGCTACTTCAACGGGTTCTTCTGTTTGTTCAGGAACATCGGTAACATTAACGGGTGGTGGTGCAACAACATATGTTTGGGACAATAGTGTAGTGGATGGAACTGCTTTTGTTCCAACAGGAACAACATCATATAACGTAGTTGGAACAGATGTAAATGGTTGTACCAATTCAGCATCAACCACAATAAGTGTGAATGGAATCCCTGTCGTAACAGCATCTTCCGATACAGCAGGGGCAATATGCTCAGGCACATCTGTAACCTTAACAGGTGGCGGTGCCACAACGTATGTATGGGATAATAGTGTGGTGGATGGAGTAGCATTTGCATCAACAACAACAACAACTTACAACGTAACAGGAACAGATGTAAACGGTTGTACCAATACTGCATCAGTAAGTGTAACCGTAAGTGCTTTACCAACAGTAACAGCTACTTCAACGGGTTCTTCTGTTTGTTCAGGAACAGCAGTCACCTTAACAGGTGGTGGTGCCACAACGTATGTATGGGATAATAGTGTGGTGGATGCAGTAGCGTTTACTCCAACAGGAACAACAACGTATAACGTAACAGGAACAGATGTAAATGGTTGTTCCAATACAGCATCGGTAAGTGTAACCGTAAATGCAATTCCAATTGTATTTGCTTCAGTTGATAATGATACTGTTTGCTCAGGCACATTCGTCACCTTAACAGGTGGCGGTGCGCTCACTTACACTTGGGATAATGGAGTAGTTGACGGAGTAGCATTTGCAGCTACAGATACACTTACATATCAAGTAATCGGAACGGATGTGAACGGATGTTCTAATTCTTCCTCTATAACGGTCTTCGTTTATGAGTCATCAGCTGTATCTTTGCCGCCATTCACTGCTCCGTTGTGTTTACAAGGAAGCTTTATTACATTAACTGGAGGAACTCCTGTAGGTGGTGTTTATTCAGGAACGGGTGTTTCATCTGGCAACTTTAATCCAGCATTAGCAGGAGTGGGTACATTCCCAATTACGTACACAATTGTAGGTTCAAATGGCTGTTCTAATTCCTCTGTAAGTAATATTACCGTTCAGGATTGTACCGGTATAACCGATAACATTGCTTCACAGGAAGTGTTCGTTTATCCAAATCCAACCAACGGATCATTCAGTATTGTAATAAATAGTTTAATTTATACTGAATTAGTTATTAAAATAGTTGATGTTCAAGGAAAAGAAATTTTCAGTTCTGTTGAAAAAGATGTCAGAGGTTCTTATACAAAACAATTTAATTTAGAAGACATCTCAAAAGGCATGTACTATATAATTTTAAGCTCAGGTTCTGAAATTAAAACGCAGAAATTAATTATTCAATAATTTTAAATAAAAATCCCCTCCTAATATAGGAGGGGATTTTTACTATAATATATTTCACTCCTCTTTTTATCAAAATTTGCAAGCAAGTAGATTAGCTTTTGCCCCAAAAAAAGCAACATATTTGTCTTTATAGTTATTCCTCCCTTCATTTTAAATCCATTTTCGTAAGTCATTTTTCTTGCAACTCGAAAGTTTGATCACATGATTATTCCTATTTAAAAACATTCGCCGACGAAATCAGCAACAAAATTTTGAAGGAATTAAATCAGGTGATATTGTAGTTGTCTTAGAAAACGAACACAACATTTCGTTTCATTCTTAATTTGCACGGTATGTTGATTTAATATCGTATTGATTATTTCGACCTTAAAAATAGGCTTCGAAAACTTAAAGATTTTCATACAACTACCTTCAGCGCGGTTTAGTCTTTAATCAATCAAATCAATATATATAACGTTTTTTTTATTATTATACTGAATTATATAAAAGCAAAATTCGAGTTTCGAAAACTTATTTTTTAACTTTTTTGGTTTGTGCTCTGGTGTTTTTTATATCACATTTGCTCTGTTGTATTCATTTTATAAAAAATAAAAACGATGAAAAAAAATTACACGATCAACATGCGATTAAGTTTATTCTTATCCTTTTTTATCCTCTTGTTTGGAAAAGTAATTACTGCACAAGTAAGTGCATATTCTTTTTTACAAACAACAGAAGTTTATGTTCCTGTAACCGGAACAGTTTCTACAGCAACTGGTGATGATGGAACGCAGACAGCCATTCCAATTGGTTTTACCTTTACTTTTGGAGGGGCTCCTTATACTACATTCAGCATCACAACAAACGGAATGATTCGTTTGGGGGGAGCCGCTATTAATAATGGATGGGTAAACAATTTAAATAATTCAGCAGTGCTGAGTCCTTTAATTGCTCCTTTGTGGGATGATAATCATAGAAATACAGGCTCAATTCAATTTGTTGTTTCAGGCGTTGCTCCTAACAGAACATTAGAAGTGGGCTGGGACAATGTGAATCTTGGTGGAACTGGCACTACGAGTGCAACGTTTACAGCATCCTTCAAAATAAGATTGTATGAAACAACAAATGTTATCGATATGGTCTACGGTGGGTCCTTGGCTACTGCAGGTGCTTTGACAGCATCTATCGGATTGAATGATTTAACATCTTTTCTGAGTGTTACACCAGCTGTTGCTGCAACCGTTTCTTCAGCAACACCAAACAATGCAATTTCAAGTGTAACAAATTTAGCGGGAATAAAATATGTTTTTACTCCTCCTTTGCCATGTGCAGGAGCTCCAACAGCAGGAACGGCATCTGCACCTGCGGGGGCTTGTAGTGGTGTAAATTTTGTTCTTTCATTAGCAGGATATACTTCTGGTGCATCAGGGATTACTTTTCAATGGCAATCATCACCAGATGGAATCACGTATACAAATATGGCAGGAGCAACAACGGCAAACTTTACTACTTCTCAAACGGCAGCAACATTTTATCAATGTATTGTTACGTGTACGGCGAGTGGATTGGCAGCAATATCGAATGCAATAAATGTTTTAATGAGTCCTGCTACCTATGCTACCATTCCCTATTTAGAAACGTTTGAAACCTCATGGATAAATGGTTGTGCCACCAAAGATATTGTAAGTAATAGTTGGAGAAACAATCCTGTAACCGGAAATAATTCCTGGCGAAGACAAGATGAAGGAGCAACTGCTGCTTGGGGTTCTATCACAAGTGGAATCATTACTCCATCTGGTAGTTCTGGTGCAGCACGTTTCCATTCCTTTTCAGCGCCAACGGGAGCGATTGGAACGTACGATTTATATATTAATCTCAGCACAACCAGTGCTGTTTCTCTTGGATTCAATTACCAGAATACAAACGGATTAGATAAATTAGAAGTTTTACTTTCTACAGATGGTGGCGTAACATTCGGTCCGGTTTTAGGAACATATACAACCGGTGCGTGGGCTGCACAAACTATAAATCTTGGTGTGGTAGCTTCAGCAACAAGTGTCATCCGTTTTAAAGCAACATCTGATTTTGGAGGTTCCGATATTGGAATCGATAATGTTAAAGTAGATTTAACACCTTCCTGCACTGCCCCCAATGCTTTAACAATTATTCCAACAAGCTCCACTGCAGCAACAGTATCTTGGAACTGTATTGCATGCACCGGATCTTTTATTGTTGAATATGGCCCAGCAGGATTTACTCCTGGAGCAACTACAAGTCCAGGTGCTGGCGGAACAATAGCTTCCCTTACTGCAACATCGCCTTTTAATTTAACAGGCTTGCCTTCAACAAGCGTATCAGATGTTTATGTAAGGCAAGATTGCGGCAGTTCGGATTATAGTTTAAACGCTAATGTAGCAAAATTTATTCCTGGTGATGTGTGCGAAAATGTCATTGATCTTGCAACATTAACTAGTCCTTTCAATGGAACAACTACCGGAGCAAATCATAATTTCACAAATACCTGTGCAGCTGGAAACATTTGTCCCGATTTAATTTATTCTATTCAGGTTCCTAATTTATACACCTTGGTAATCGGTCAAACAGCCAATGGGTATGATTCAGAAAATACCTTGTTTTATGGTGGTGCTTGTCCAGGTACAACTCAAATAGCTTGCTTTGACGATCCAGATATTCAAAGTAGAACTTGGCAAAATACAACCGGTTCAACACAAACGGTTTATTGGGTTCAGGATGGTTTTAGTAATACTTCTTCAATTCATCATGGAACATTTACATTGGAATGGACGTTGACGCCTCCTAATAGTACTTTTACTGGTTTATCCTCTTCTTATTGTATTGGCGAATCCTCTGCTGCTTTAACACCAGCAACCTTAGGTGGTGTTTTTAGCGGAACAGGAATATCAGGAAGTACTTTTGATCCAGCAATCGCTGGTGTAGGATCTTTTGCTGTTACGTATACATTGGATGGGAGTTATACTTCTACTCAGTCTGTAACCGTAAATGCTTTACCAACAGTAACCGCTACTTCAACTGGCTCTGCAGTTTGTTCAGGAACATCCGTAACATTAACAGGTGCTGGCGCCACATCGTATGCATGGGATAATAGTGTAATTGATGGAACTGCTTTTGTTCCAACAGGAACAACAACATATAACGTAGTTGGAACAGATGCAAACGGTTGTACAAACACAGCATCCGTGAGTGTAACCGTAAATACTTTACCAACAGTAACCGCTACTTCAACTGGCTCTGCAGTTTGTTCAGGAACATCTGTAACATTAACCGGTGCTGGCGCCACATCGTATGCATGGGATAATAGTGTGGTGGATGGAACTGCTTTTGTTCCAACAGGAACATTAAGTTACAACGTAGTTGGAACAGATGTAAACGGTTGTACAAACACAGCATCCGTGAGTGTAACAGTAAATGCTTTACCAACAGTAACAGCTACTTCAACGGGCTCTGCAGTTTGTTCAGGAACATCCGTAACCTTAACAGGTGGCGGTGCAACATCGTATGCATGGGATAATAGTGTGGTGGATGGAACTGCTTTTGTTCCATCAGGATCATTAAGCTACAACGTAGTTGGAACAGATGTAAATGGTTGTACGAATACGGCATCCGTAAGTGTAACAGTAAATGCTTTGCCAACAGTAACAGCTACTTCTACAGGCTCTTCAGTTTGTTCAGGAACATCAGTAACCTTAACAGGTGGCGGTGCCACAGCGTATGCATGGGATAATAGTGTGGTGGATGGAACTGCTTTTGTTCCATCAGGAACAACAACGTACAACGTAGTAGGAACAGATGTAAATGGTTGTACAAACACAGCATCCGTAAGTGTAACCGTAAATACCTTACCAATGATAATGGCATCATCTACGCCAGTTCTTTGTAATGGTGGAACTTCTTCTGTAACTATAACAGGTATGGATGGAACACCTTCCTATACAGGTGAAGGTACATTTACACAATCTGCAGGAACAACAACATATTCAATAACAGATGCAAATGGATGTGTAGCATCAACTAACGTAACGATTTCAGAACCTGCACTTATTAGTTCAACACAATTTTTATTTGTATGTGCAGGTGAGGTTGTACTAGTTGGAAGCAATAGCTATAGTACGACTGGAATTTATACAGATGTGTTAAGTTCAGCAATAGGTTGCGATAGCACAGTTACAACAGATTTAACAGTGGATGCAGCGCTTGATCTTACAACATCCGTATCAGGAAATGTAATTACCGCAACATCAACAACAGCAACTTACCAATGGATTGATTGTGATAACGGCAATGCAATAATAGCAAGTGAAACCGGTCAGAGTTATACGGCTCTTTCAAGTGGAAATTTTGCGGTGATTATTACTGAAGTGGGAAGCTGTTCCGATACATCTGCTTGTGTCAATGTTTCTGTAACAGGTATAGATTCAAATTTCGAGCAAATTGTTTCTATTTATCCGAATCCTTCAAATGGATTGTTCACATTCAGTATCAATAATGTTGTTACGAATCAGATTGTAATATCAATTTTGGATATCCAAGGTAAAATTGTGTTTACCGAAACAGATAAAAACATAGCTACGGACTACAAAAAACAAATTAATTTGAGCGATTTAGCAAAGGGAATTTACTATGTTAAATTAAATATAGGTTCTGAAATTAAAACGCAGAAATTAATTATTCAATAGTTTTCAATTAAAATCCCCTCCTTTAAATAGGAGGGGATTTTAATTTTATAACACTACGCACATCGTTGTATTCGTCAATATTTAATTGATTTTTAATTTTCGAATATAAAATTGTTTTCAATTTTTTTTACTCTCCGTAAATTACTTCCTTCGAAAGGCTTTCATAGCAAATCGAACCTAGCAAATCAGCTCATCCTTAGTTTGTAATGTATTTTCATTTAATATGGTATTGGTTATTTATTTCGACCTTAAAAATAGGCTTCGAAAACTTAAAGATTTTCATACAACTACCTTCAGCGCGGTTTGATCTTTAATCAATTAAATCAATATATATAACGTTTTTTTTATTATACTGAATTATATAAAAGCAAAATTCGAGTTTCGAAAACTTATTTTTTAACTTTTTTTGGTTTGGGCTCTGTTATTTTTTATATCACATTTGTACTGTAATATTCACTGTATAAAAAATAAAAAAAAACTATGAAAAAAAATGTCTTTTTAAAATTAAACCTTGTTTTATTTTACTCCTTTTTAATAATGGTTTACCAATCTAATCTGAATGCACAAACGATACCTCCTGCTGACAATGTTTGTGGAGCGCTACCATTATCTTTTGGAGTGAATGGTCCGTTTAATACATCAGTGGGTACAATTCAGGTTGGAGAGCCTGCTCCTCCAGCAGTTGGTTGTGAAGTGCAAACGGGATGGTGCAATAGTACTATAACCAATACATTGTGGTTTACATTTGTTGCTCCTGCTTCAGGTCGTGTATCTCTTCATTCACCTGATTTTGATACGCAGTTAGCAATATGGGATGCAGTTTCATGCGATACTATTTTACAAGGCGGAGCAACACTCATTGCTGCAAATGACGATGACACACATTTT
>CANIFU010000101.1 GCA_947466965.1 Bacteroidota bacterium | reverse complement strand
GAAGCGTATCCGTCTTTCTCCAAGGTTTTTACTTGCGTAACAACGCAAGGACCAGCTTCAATAACTGTGCATGGTATATATTTACCATTGGCACTGAAGATACTGGTCATTCCAATTTTTTTACCTATTATTCCAGACATTGTTTTATTAATTTATTATTTGTTTTTTATTACGAAGCTTTAATTTCAACTTCTACACCACTAGGCAATTCTAATTTCATTAGTGCGTCAACTGTTTTAGAAGTTGAATTGTAGATGTCTAATAATCTTTTGTATGAGCATAATTGAAATTGTTCACGTGCTTTTTTATTAACATGGGGTGAACGCAAAACAGTATAGATTTTTTTGTGGGTTGGCAATGGAATAGGTCCACTTACAACAGCACCTGTCATTTTAACCGTTTTAACAATTTTTTCTGCAGACTTATCAACTAAGTTGAAGTCATAAGATTTTAATTTGATTCTGATTTTTTGGCTCATAGTTTTATAGAAAGAACGATTTATTTATACTTTTTCAGCTTTACCTTTTGCTTTTGCAATTACTTCATCAGAAGTACTACGTGGAGCTTCTGCATAATGAGAGAATTCCATTGTAGAAGTAGCACGGCCAGAGGTGATCGTACGCAAGGTTGTAACATATCCAAACATTTCAGACAAAGGCACTTTTGCTTTGATAACTTGAGAACCAGCTCTTGTATCCATTCCTTCAATCATACCTCTACGTTTGTTCAAATCACCTACAACATCACCCATGTTTTGCTCTGGTGTAAGAACTTCCACTTTCATGATTGGCTCTAATAATACTGGCTTCGCTTTTGGCATTGCCTCACGGAATGCAGAACGAGCACAGATCTCAAAAGACAAAGCATCTGAATCGACATTATGATAAGATCCGTCTAATAATCTTACTTTTAACGTATCAACAGGATAACCAGCTAACACCCCATTTACCATTGCTGATTTGAATCCTTTTTCAACTGCAGGAATAAATTCACGAGGAATATTACCACCAGAGATTTCATTGATAAATTGTAAACCTCCCGCTTTTGTTGTTGCATCAAAATCTGCATCTACTGGAGATATTACCACTTGTATATCCGCGAATTTACCACGACCACCTGATTGTTTTTTGTAAACCTCACGGTGAGATACTTCGCCATTAATAGTTTCTTTGTAAGATACTTGAGGAGGACCTTGGTTACATTCTACTTTAAACTCACGTTTCAAACGGTCAAGGATAATCTCTAAGTGAAGCTCACCCATTCCAGAAATGATGGTTTGTCCACTATCTTCATCTGTTTTTACACGGAAAGTTGGATCTTCTTCCGCTAATTTGTTTAATGATACACCTAATTTATCTAAGTCTGCTTGCGTTTTAGGCTCAATAGCAACACCGATAACTGGCTCAGGGAAATTCATTGACTCAAGAACAATTGGGTGTTTTTCATCACACAAAGTATCTCCAGTTTTAATATCTTTAAATCCTACTGCTGCACCAATATCACCTGCTTCAATAAATTCAATTGCATTTTGCTTATTCGCATGCATTTGAAAGATACGTGAAATACGCTCCTTATTTCCGCTGCGAGTGTTTAATACATATGAACCTGCATCTAAACGACCAGAATAAGCACGGAAGAAACACAAACGACCAACGAAAGGATCTGTTGCAATTTTAAATGCTAGAGCAGTAAATGGTTCTTTCACATCTGGTTTACGAGAAAGTTCTTCACCAGTATCCGGATGTGTTCCTTTTGTTTCTTCTTTATCCATTGGTGAAGGCATTAATTCCATTACCAAATCCAACATTGTTTGTACACCTTTATTTTTGAAAGCTGACCCGCATACCATCGGTACTACTTTGTTAGCAACACAAGCTTGACGAAGAGCATCTAAAATTTCGCGCTCAGTAAGAGATTCAGGATCTTCGAAGAATTTCTCCATTAATCTATCATCAAATTCAGCAATCGCTTCCAACAACTTACCTCTCCACTCTTTTGCTTCTTCCATCATGTTATCAGGAATAGGAACTTCTGTAAAAGTCATTCCTTGATCTGCTTCGTTCCAAACAATTCCACGGAAGTTGATCAAATCAACGACACCAACAAATGTTTCTTCAGCACCAATTGGGAGTTGCAAAGGAAGTGGATTTCCACCCAATACTTCTTTTACTTGAGCAACAACTTTTAAGAAGTCGGCTCCAGAACGATCCATTTTATTTACGAAACCGATACGTGTTACGTTATAGTTATTTGCTAATCTCCAGTTTGTTTCTGATTGTGGTTCAACACCATCAACTGCAGAAAACAAGAAAACTAAACCATCAAGGATACGCAATGAACGGTTCACCTCAACAGTAAAATCAACGTGACCAGGGGTATCAATAATGTTTACTTTGTATTGTTGATTTCTATATTTCCAAAAACAAGTTGTAGCTGCAGAAGTGATTGTTATACCACGCTCTTGCTCTTGAACCATCCAATCCATTGTAGCTGCACCGTCATGTACTTCACCAATTTTGTGATTTACGCCTGTATAGTACAAAATACGCTCAGTACAGGTAGTTTTACCTGCATCAATATGAGCTGCAATTCCAATGTTTCTTGTATATCTTAAATCTGCCATTATTTCTTAAATTCTAAACTATCTAAATTCTAAATCTTGTACTCTAATATTAATTAGAATCTGAAATGAGAGAATGCTTTGTTTGCTTCTGCCATTTTATGCACATCTTCTTTCTTTTTGTAAGCTGCACCTTCTTCTTTCGCTGCAGCAACAATTTCTCCGGCTAATTTTTGTGCCATTGATTTTTCATTACGTTTACGCGCATAAAGAATCATCCATTTAATTCCCATTGATACTTTTCTTTCAGGACGAATCTCTGAAGGGATTTGAAAAGTAGCACCACCAACTCTACGACTACGAACTTCGACAGCAGGAGTTATATTACTCAAGGCTTTTTTGAATGTTTCTAGTCCATCAACATCAGGAGTTCTTTTCTGAACAATTTCGATTGCATCATAAAACAAATCATAGGAAGTGCTTTTTTTGCCATCATACATTAAATTGTTAACAAAACGCGTTACCAAAATATCATTGAATTTTGGATCAGGTAAAAGAATTCTCTTTTTTGCTTTGGTCTTTCTCATTATCTAGTTATTGGGAGTTCGTATTTGTTACTTCAGGAGTTTCCTTACTCAAATCCTTACTCAGGTTCTATTTTTTATTTTTTCTTTGGAGCTGCTTTAACCGCACCTGCTTTAGGTTTCTTTGTTCCGTATTTTGAACGTCTTTGATTACGTCCATCAACACCTGAAGTATCTAAGGCCCCACGCACGATATGATAACGAACTCCGGGTAAATCTTTTACTCTTCCACCACGAATCAAAACAATCGAGTGTTCTTGTAAGTTATGTCCTTCTCCTGGGATATATGCATTTACCTCTTTTTTGTTGGTCAAACGAACACGAGCAACTTTTCTCATAGCCGAATTCGGCTTTTTAGGAGTTGTTGTATAAACACGGGTACAAACTCCACGTTTTTGAGGACAAGAATCAAGAGCAGCAGATTTACTTTTGTTTACCGCTTTTAATCTCCCTTTACGCACTAATTGTGATATTGTAGGCATTTTTCTGTTGTTAAATTTGTATCTTTTTTCAGTGTAAATTAATTACACCCCCGCTTTTTTGGGGAGGGCAAAGGTAATAATTATTTATTACAAACAACAGTCGGGGCAAAAAAAAACGCTTTTTTACTAAAAATAATTGCATTTACGCCTAACCAAAAATCTAATTCTCTTTATTTACAAACCATTCAGGCATTTTTTTAACAAATAAAATCTTTATAAATGGATGAAATTAATTTTTAAAAATTATCGTTAATGTTTTTAAAGCCACTTTTTATCATAAAAATAAGTTTGATAAGAGACAATTATTTTCATAAAATATTTCAATTTTACGACTCATTATTTTTCAGTCTACTTTACTTGGAAGTCCTGTTTTATTGACATTTAGAGATTTGTTGTTTTTAAAAAATTAGAGAACATGAAAAGAGCAGTTAAAGTATGAACTAAGGTTGGAGCTTGGTTATTGCTCCGAAAGGAATTGAATTTTAAAAGCATTCGAAAAGTGATGTAAACGTTAATAACCGAAGGGGACGCAATAAATTTCGAAGTTGTGTTTCATCATCGAGGTGCTTTCACCATTAAATTATAATAATATTCAGCTTTCTGAAGTTCTCCTCTATTTTTGTAATAGCTGGCTAAATATGAGTTTAATTTTTTATTATTAGAATTCGCTTCCACCGCTTTTACAAGAGAATTTATTCCATTTATAGTATCTCCTTTTATAAAATATGCATTGCCCATATTTATATGTAATAAATCAGAATTAAGCCCACGCGCAAGTCCTGACTTATTTAAATCAAGAATTTTATCAAATTCTTTCGTATTCGCATACATTGTGCTCAATACTTTATAACTATTAATAAAACTTGGGTCTATTTCCAGTGTTTTAAGGTAATGTTTTTCGGCAATTTTTAATTGTCCGGATTTCACTTCACACGTAGCCAGATTAAAATATGCTTCAACATAATTTGAATCCAATAAAATTGCTTTTTTTAGATAGGGGATTGCCTTATCAGGTTTATTATAATAGGAGAAATAAATCATTCCTAAATTATTAAGAGATGATATATAATTTGGCAGAATTTCTATAGATTTAAGATAATATTTTTCAGCATTTGAAATATGGAATCTCTTTTGCTGAATACTCATTTTGGGGTTTTCCTTTACTTTTTGGACAGATGCTGCAGCAATTAATGAATTTGCATGGGCAGATTCTGAAGCATTATTAACATCTGTTGAATATAATGAATATGCATCTTTCCAAGCGGGTATCCGGGCAAAAGACCTGCCTGAGCAAACCAATGTGATGAGAATAATTGTAACACTAAAAGAAGTACTTAAAGTAGGGAATTTAAGTTCATTTAAATTGACAGAAATCTTGAACAGCTTTAATAACGCCCAAGCAGAAACTATGCACAAACCGAGAGAAGGAATATAAGCAAACCTCTCGCCTACAATACCAACTACGGGCTGCAAAACATTTGTAAACATTGAAATCGTTATCAGGAAATATAAAATACCGTATACTTCAATAGATTTGGATTTAATATGCTTTACCACGTAATACCCAACTAGAATCAAAAAAAAGATTACACCCCAAACTATCGGATTCGACCAATTGGCTATAGGCACTTGATTATAACCATAATAAGAAAGAAGTGGGTGAGGAAAAATAAACATTTTCAAATAAAAATAAATACTATAAAACCCAGTAGGAATGCGCTCCAAAACAGTGCTTTTGAAAAATAAAGGGTTTTCCCACTCTAAAAACTTTCGTGTTATTCCATTTTCATTTGTCAATGAAACAGCACCTATCATTACTTTTTTTGCTAAATTGGCGGCGTGTAATGAAGAAAGAAAAAACAAAAATCTAGAGAAAAGTAACGAAAAAATCATCCATAAGATTTTCTTTAAAGATGCATCTTTAAAAAACCACATTGTAAAAGGAATAATAGCGAGATACGTCATAGAATCTTTTTTTGACATCAGAGCAAAAAGAATGAAAAATGCTCCAAAAAAAAGATCGTAATATTTATTGTTTTCAATAAACTTTATGTAAAATTTTAATGCTAATAAACATCCGATAAAACTCAAAATAACATCTCTGTTTTTTAAACTTAAAACTACTTCTGAGTGCAAGGGATGAATCAAAAAAAAGAGGGTAATTAAAAAAGGAAAGACCCTGTTATAACCCGATAACAAATTCAACAGAACAGAGTACAACAAAGCAATAGAAATTGCATATAACAAAACATTTAAAAAGTGACTGATGTGAGGTTTAGCGCCTATAATCTGATACTCAATCGCAAAGAAAGCTTTAACAATGGGGCGGTATTCGTAACTTGATTTTTGATTATCGATTACATAGGTACTGGAAAATATTTCGGGAATTGCTTTTATCCCTTTTTGAACTTGTACATTATTTCTAATAACAAATTCATCATCCATCGAATAGTTATTTTGAGAACTTTTACCATAAATCAAAAAACACAAAAGAACAAAAAAAAGAATGTTTCTTCTGTTCATTTTTCTGACATCAAATTTATTTTCTTTAATCACCTTTTCAGCTTTTATTTTGCCTTTAACATCATTTTTTTTCATCGCGCAAATTTACTTTTTACTGCAATCCACTTTAATGAAAGTACAGTTTTTTTTCGAGAATATTGTAATTAAAACTAACACCTTCTTAAATCAAATCCTACTAAAAGATTAAATCTCAAAAATAACTAACTTTTGGCACTTCCGTATAGTTTTTATTAGGCATTTTAAAGAAAGAATAATTAGAACATCTGACCATTCATATTCATTATTATTTTAATATATTTGTTAAAATAAAAAGCAATGTCTGCCTTTATAAAAGCAATCAGTTATTATCTTCCACCTTCCAAGTTCACTAACTCAGATTACTTTAATGTATTTCCTGAAATGGCTGAAAAAAAAAATCTTGAAAGGGTCGGTGTTAAAGAAAGAAGAATCGTTGATCCGCATTTAACCTCAAGTGATTTAGGAGTTTCAGCTGCTGAAAACATTTTTCTAGAACATAAAATTGATAGAAACGAGATTGATTTTATTTTGTATTGCTCATTGGAATCTGATTACCTCCTACCCGCCACATCAATGGTTGTTCATAAAAGACTGATGCTTAGCGGAAATTGCGGAGCAATAGACCTATCAGTTGGCTGCAGCGGTTATCCTTATGCATTAAGTATTGCCAAAGGATTGATTGAATCCTCAGGATTTAAAAACATATTGATTATCAATTCTTCAACATTAACCAAAACAATACATCTAAAAGACAAAGCTTCGCGATTCATTTTTGGTGATGGAGCTGCTGCTACTCTTGTTTCTTCTAGAGATGATAATTGGGGCATTGGAGAATTTATATTTGGGTCTGTCAGCAAAATGACGGACGCTATTATTATAAAAGACG
>CANIFU010000100.1 GCA_947466965.1 Bacteroidota bacterium | reverse complement strand
TATTTTTCCTATTGTTGCTTCAGCTCAATACAAGAAAAATAAAAATTCCAAAAAAAGATACAGAACTCGAACATCTTCTAGTTTTGCAAAAAGAAAAAGACCTCGTCCAGAATTTATAATAGGAATTGGTGCATCGAACTTTTTAGGTGAATTAGGAGGAGCAAATGAAGTAGGAACTTTTTTTGTAAAAGACCTAGAATTCAAAGCAACAAAACCATCCGCACAAATTGGATATCGTTATAAAGGGTCCAATCGATTTGCTTATAAAATAGGAATATATTATCAATTATTAAGTGGTGCTGATAATCTCACCCAAGAACCATACAGAAACAATCGTAACCTTTCCTTCAGATCTCATGTTTTAGAATTATCCGGACAACTAGAGTTTTTTTTCACAAAAGAACAACAAGGTCAACGGTATAATATCAAAAATGCAAAAGGGATGAAAAGTTATAAC
Source organism: Bacteroidota bacterium (assembly GCA_947466965.1). GTDB lineage: Bacteria > Bacteroidota > Bacteroidia > 2-12-FULL-35-15 > 2-12-FULL-35-15 > 2-12-FULL-35-15. Next base: position 6,688 of record CANIFU010000100.1, on the reverse strand, counting down.
TTTCAAGCCTATGGATTTGTTGGTATTGGCGCTTTTTACTTTAACCCACAAGCAAAATATGGTGCCAATTGGGTAGATCTTCAACCCCTTGGAACCGAAGGACAAGGTTTACCAGGTGCAAAAAGTAAATATTCCCTTGTAAGTGTTTGTATTCCTTATGGATTAGGTGTAAAAGATGCTATCAATAAAGAATGGTCTATCGGTTTAGAAATTGGAATACGTAAAACCTTTACAGATTATATTGACGATGTGAGTGGTGTATATTACGATAACACTGCATTAAGGGCTGCACGTGGGAACGTGGCTGCTGACCTTGCTGATCCTTCATTACAAAATTATCCTGCTGAATATGGAGGAAATTCAAGTGGTTCACATCAAACTCTTCAAGGACAACAAAGAGGACAATCCAACCACAAAGATTCTTATATGTTCATCAATTTAACTGCTGCTTATAAAATACCTTATAAACTCAGAACACGTTCTAAATTCTAAAAAGCTGGAAATACCTGTACCTACTATTATTATAAAAGAGCCTCAATCTCCAAAAGAGTTTGAGGCTTATTATTTATTACGATTTGAACTACTTCGGAAGCCTTGGAACCAGCCCATGGGAAGCGAAAAAGACAATAGTGAAGATTCATCAACACACATCATGGCTAGTGATGAAAATGGAAACCTACTTGGTGTTTGCCGATTACAAAAAAACTCTCCTGATCAAGCACAGCTGCGTTTTATGGCCGTCAATGAAACGTTTCAAGGCAAGGGAATTGGAATGAAATTAATCGCTTATGCTGAAGAAAATGCGAAGCAACAAGGTGCAAAAATTCTTATTCTACAGGCACGAGAAACAGCACTTGAATTTTATAAAAAATGTGGTTATTCTGTTGTTGAAAAAAGTTTTTTAATGTGGGATAGAATTCAACATTATCTAATGGAAAAAAAACTTTAATGCTGCTTATTACTAAATAATAGATAAAACTACCTCTATCAAAAATTGAATGAAATAAAGGGAGCTCACAAAGATTTTGAAACACCAAACTAAAGAAATATTATAATTTCAAAAAAAATTGCAATACTGCAATATTCAAATGTATTTAAAACACTGAAATTTAAAAATAGTTGGCAAGTACAATTAAATTTTATTCTTAATATATTTAAACAAAGCTTTTGCGTCAGGCTCATCTAGTTGTAAACCAAACTTTATTTCTTTTCCATAATAATCAAAAGCTAGCTTCTCCCCTGCTATTACCCAATAGGAATTATTCAAATTTTCAAAAAAAGAATGCTCTTCCACTTCAATGAGTCTAAGATCCTTCATGAAATCAAATTCATACACGTTTATCTTACCTCTACCTCCTATATCACGTTTATAAAATAGTTTCCTGTCTCTCAACTTTATTTTTTCAAGCCCTGAATTTCGCCACATCACAGCTCGAAATGTTTTATACTCAAAATAAGACCAAAAGCCCAACCAAACTAAAATTGCGATTCGCGTTTGTTCATCTTTTATCAAAAAATATTGCGTGAATACAATTACTCCACCTAATGACCACAGCACAAACCAAATGAATAAAATAGTTTTTTTTACTTTATCTGTTGTAGAAAGTATCACAATACTTGTCTCGTTATCTACTCTTTTAATACTAATTCTTTTACCTATATATTCCATATTAGCTTCACTGTTAAAAAACAAAATTATCAATTAATTCTATATTTGTTTCACAAAAACAAATGACTTATAAAATTGTTAGAAATACCGATGACAAATAAAGCTGAAAATAAAGAATTGGGGTTTGGGACAAAAACTTCCACTCAAAAAAAACGATTAATAAATAAAAATGGCTCATTCAATATCAACCGGATAGAAATCTCTAGATGGAGCTCTCTAAGCGTTTATCATGCCTTGGTAAAGATGTCCTGGAGAAAATTCAATTTTTTCGTTTTTTTATATTTTGTAATTATTAATTTATTTTTCGCTTCGCTATATTATTTAACAGGAACAGAAGGTTTAAAAGGAATTGAAGCAACGACCGAATCAGATAAATTTCTAGAAGCTTTTTTCTTTAGCACACAAACATTCAGCACCGTTGGCTTTGGAAGAATCAGCCCGTTTGGACACATTTCAAGTACAATTGCTGCCATAGAATCGATTGTTGGTTTACTTGGATTTGCTTTGGCAACAGGTCTTCTTTATGGTCGTTTTTCAAGACCTATCGCTCGAATTTTATTTAGTAAAAATGCTATCATCGCTCCTTTTAAAGAAGGAAAAGCATTCCAATTTCGTTTGGCAAATAAAATTCGAAACAGTCAGATCACCGACATGAGTTGCAGCGTAACCTTAGCGAAATTTGAAAATGAAAAGGGAACACTAATCAGAAGATTCATACCTCTTGACTTGGAAATAAAAAATATTATTTTTTTTCCGATGACTTGGACAGTAAATCACATTATTGATGAAAACAGTCCGCTATTCGGTATGACTGAGAATGAGCTAAAAGATGCGGAAGTTGAATTTATGATTTCTTTAAATGGATTTGATGATACGTTTTCACAGACGGTAACATCCCGACATTCCTTTACGCATGAAGAACTTGTTTATGGAGCAAAGTGGATCAGTGTATTTAGCCAAAATGAAAACGGACAAACGTCGCAAGATCTAAATAAAATCAGTGAATTTGAAAAAGTTAGTTTTTAAAATGAATTATTTAAATACGCATTAAGCTATAAAAAAGCTTATTAAAAAAATAAATAACTTCCGCTCTTTTCAACTGAAATCCTAGGAATTTGTTTTGTCCGCTCAAAATAATCATATCCTTTTTTTAAATTCTTCCAAAAAACAAGATGCGTAGAATATTTCTCCGACAAAAAAAGCATGCCTTTCTCATTCAACTTTGTAGGAAAAATATGAACCGGAATTGTTTGTTGCCCATTATTTTTAGCTTCAACAGCCAAAATATAAACTTCTTTCATGTAATTATCCGTAAGTGGTATACAACCAATTGTAACACAACTCCCGTGAATCATGATATCACCTCCCAAATTTCCATTCCCTATAATTCTGTCGCTTGCATTCGGATAACTTATGCCCAAAGATAAATGGTAATTGCTGTATGGGTTAAACACTGCAATTGTATAAAATCCTTCCGGTACTTGTCCGTCACCTTGCTTTCGTTTAGGACCCAATTCACCGGATGAAGCACAAATAGAATATGTTTTAAAAAGTTTATATTCTTTTTCAGTAGTTGATTTAAGCCAAACCTCAAACAGTTTATCTTCCTTGAAAACACGAATAAATAGTTCGAATTTTTGAGTGATTCCTTTATGTTTTAGGTCCGACTTTAAGCCTTCCCATTTTTCTGAATAGGCCGATTTAACACGTGAAGCCTTTTGCTGATTTAACTTAAACGATTGACCGGAAAGTTGAATAGAAAAAATAAATACAATTAAAAACAAGCTCAATTTCTGCATATTGTTCATTTGTTAGTTGATAACGTAATTTAAATCATTCAGATTGCAACTTAAAACACATTATTTTTGTCTAAATTAGAAATAGAAATGAAGAAAATTGTCTCAATTTTAAAGAATAAATATCTGTTAACAGTTATTGGTTTATCTGTTTGGGTTATCTTTTTCGACAAAAACGACTTACGAACCCAATTAGCGCTTCGGAAAGAAGTAAAACAATTGGAAGATGAGCGAAATTATTTTGCAAAAGAAATACATAACATCACTTCTGATATAAAAGAATTGAATTCAAATCCGAAAACATTGGAGAAATTTGCCCGTGAAAAATACCTCATGAAACGCGACAATGAGGATATATTTGTGATTGTTGAAGAATAGACATTAAATAAAATATATCTTTTTCTATTTTATAATCAATAGCTTGCTATATATTTTATTATTGCCAGATGCTGATATCACATATGCACCTTTTGTTATATCAACATTCTGATTAATATCAAAAAGTTCTGTATTTGATTTTACATTTAAAACCTTCGAGAATACTTCTTTTCCGAGAATGTCTCGTAAAATCACCAAAACATCTTGATCTGCAAAATTGTTTAATTGCAAATAGGAGGGTAAATTTTCGTCGATCGGATTTGGAAACAAATCAATGTTTGATTCTAATTTCGGATTATAAACAACCGAAACATTGTTCGAATAAGATACCACTCCGTTAAAATCGGTTTGGGCTAATCTGTAATAGGATAATCCATTATAAGGATTTCTATCAATATCCATATAATGAATGATCGACGTGCTATTTCCTGCTCCATCTACCTGAATTATATTTTCGAAATTTACAGCATCCTTACTTTTTTGTATGGTAAAAAAATCGTTATTTGTTTCAGAGGTTGTTGTCCAGTTTAATTGCACATTATCTATGGATACATTTGCTTCAAAAGACACTAAAGAAATTGGCAATGGTGTGCATCCTAATGTAGCACCAGATGAAACAGTCCAATCAAGCGTAAAAGGTTGAGAAGATACGGCATAGTTGTCAATCAACATAACATAAGTATCCCCTGCATTAGATGCAATCGTTTGAACCCATTGATTTCCTCCAGTGCCTTCAGTTAAATCAGTTGCTGGAGAATTATTTGTGCTACTAACACCTGTAATTCCAGTTCCAGCAGCTAAGGCATAAGAACATCGCAATGGCGGCCCGTTTGGTGGACATGGAATTGTTGATGCTGTATAAGGCCCCCAAATTGCAAAATCGTAATCATCTGTTGCAACAGAGGGTGTAATATTTAGATTCACATTACCTGCTGTGGTGGTAGTAAAATAATACCAAGAACTCTGATGCTCCCCCGTATTTAAACAACCGTCGTTGCATGTGTTTATTTCTTGTGTTCCAGCTCCAGAGCTATTTCCACTAAATGCAGCGTCGCTGCAAACTGTTGTGGCACCCGCACAATTTGTATTTGCAACAGGAATAGAAGGTACATAAAAACAAATACTAAATGTACCGGTTGTTCCTGAACCACTGTTCCAAAGTCTTAAAAAATAGGTATTACCACCTACCAGACCACACAAATTCAATTCCGACATATTACCTGGTCCACCATTGTCATTACAATCGATTGAAGTAAGTGTTCCCGAACACGAATTAGTGGAGGAAGAATATAATTCAATTCCTGAATCAGTAATGGTTCCGGCATTAGTTGTAATTGTAATCAAACCACTGAGAGGTGCCACAAAACTATACCAAACATCTGGATCACCTAGAGGTCCAGCGCATGAAGGAGTACCACCATTTGCGGCATTAGTTTGATAGGTTGCACCAACAGTTGTTCCACTTGTATAAGGAGAACAAATTCCTGAATTTACTGTCACAGAAACAGCTGCACACGGATTATTTCCTTGAGAAAAAGCAAAATTTGATATAAAAAAGAATAGCAAATTGAAAGCTATTTTCCACTGAATATTTTTACAATTAAAAAACATCATTTAGAATTTGTTGTTGAAATTTCTCTATGATAAACAGAAAATGTAATCAAAGTATAACCGAGTTCTAGTAAATTTTCTGCGAACTTATCTTTGTCTTGAACAAAAACAGACTTAATAACAAGTTCGTTTGTAGCTGGGTTATAAGTTTGAAGGTTGGAATCAAAAATATCCGTCAATTCGGCTGCTGCATCCTTAGCCGCTTTTAAATCTGATATTTCAGCAATTCGTAATTTATATTCTACCAGGTAGTTGGAGGGTGTGGTTAATTTCTGTGCGTTAATATTATTGAACGTAAAGACAAAAATTAAAAGACAAATAATTTTAATGAAAAAATTATACATAGACCTAATTTGAATTAATTTTAGACGTTTTTTGTCGATTTACAACACTAAAATATAAAAAAATGATTAAAATCATTAAAAAATAATTTTAAAATGAAATTTACATCCTTAAATAGCGTGAGAAATGAGCAAAAAATGGGGTATCCAAGTATGAAAATTTGCAGAAAAGGGTAAGAATAAAGTAGGTGACATAATAGTTTGCAAATCAAACTATTACTATCTTGAATAAAATGAGGAAATTAGCCAAAAAATAAAGTGGAACCGTTGATGGAGGTATAGTTGTAGAAGATATAATACAGATTTTGACTTTTACAGAGCGATGTATTATTTATTTCACAATCATTTTTTTTGCGCAAAGCTTATTCTGAGAGGATGCAACTATCAAATACACACCAGATGCTAACTGCGTTGAAGGGGAAATTGAATATTCGTTCTTTCCACTTTCTTTTGGAACAATAATTTTGGAATAACATTCTTTACCAGTAAAGTCAAAAATAGAAATAACTTCTTCTTCCCCCATTGTGGATGTTATTGATAAATTAATAATGGTTCCGTTATTCGGATTTGAAAAAATAGTTAAATCAAAATCAGTAGATGAATTAAAATCAACCATCTGAAGATCCGAATAAGTAAAAGCACCATTAAAATCTGTTTGTTTTAAACGATAATAGGAAATACCCTGATAAGGAGAATTATCTTTTGTTGCATAGTGTAATAAAGTATTACTGTTTCCTGCTGCATCCATTGTTACTACCGTTTCAAAATTATACCCATCCATTGTCTTTTCAATTGTATAATAATCACTGTTTGTTTCTGAAGCGGTCGACCAATTCAAATCAACTACTTGTTGATTTGAATTGGCATCAAACGACAACAGCTCTATTGGTAAT
>CANIFU010000099.1 GCA_947466965.1 Bacteroidota bacterium | reverse complement strand
ATCGGCAATCCATTTTGAATCGGTTGTTGCTTTCAGCTTTCTAAAACAGAAGTCAGGTGAAAAAGTGACACCTATTTTAATTTTTTTTGTTCTAAGAGAATCCGAATTGAAAGAGAATACAGAGAATGGAACAACCAATAATAAAAGTAGAATTATTTTTTTCATTTTATTTTAATCTTTAACACATCTTACACTGAAGCCGTAGTTTTTCGGACCATAATATCTAAATACATTTGCATTTTTATAATCCAAATGGCGATACCATGCATTATTACTATCTACAATAGAACTTGTCCACCAAAAAGAAGTGCTATATTGACCTGGGGTACCCCAACTTCCATCAAACATTCTACATCCCATGGCAAGCGCAGAAAATCCACTTTCATTAGTAGGCCAAACTGTTCCATAATCGGCCCATCCAAATAATGTACCATTAACTACTTTTAATTTTTCCCCTTGGTGATCTCCTCTCCAGCCGCTATTGTTGGCAATATTCGATGCCATTCCAAGATATCTCTCAAGTTGTTTCCATTCTTCATCTGAAGGGATATGCCATCCAGCAGGGGCAATACGCCGAGAGTCTGTTAATGCATAATAATTATAAAAGATGCCTATCACATTTCCGTTAACATCCGTATTATTAGAATAGGCCCCCGAAGAATAATTACTCCATGAAGTGTCAAATGGAGGCGGTGGAACCAATGAAATAAAACTACTATCTAAATATTTCGTTGTTCTTAAATCTTCTGCCATCCACCATTGATCACCAATTTTAACAGTTCGATAGGTATTACCACAAACATCAGAAACTTCACCCATTTCTAAAGTAGGACTTTCTTTCTCTTCTTTTTTGCAACCCAGCATTAGTGAAAATCCAATAAGAAATACTATGACGGTTTTTAATTTAAATTTTAAACTTTTCATTTGAGTCCAAATGTTATTGTTTCATAAATGTGATATTTTGAATATTTGTTCCAATAGAAAGTTGAACAAAGTACAATCCTAAATGTAAACTTGAAATATCAAGAAGTTCCAGAACACTTCCTGATTTATTTCCTAAGTCTTTTGATAAAACTTCTAAGCCAAAGCAATCATAAATAGAATATTTTACATGATTATTTGACCCTGCAGAAAATTGCAATGAAATTTGCTGGCTCGCTGGATTAGGAAAAAGTTGTAATCCACTGTCAGTAGAAATTGCTGGACATACCAAAGAAATATCTCTATTGTTGCAATTTCCGGGATAACAACATAAACTCTGAATATTATAATTAACGGATGAACTGTAATTACAAGCTAGTGTATCCATACAACCAAAAATAATTTTTGTCAAACATGCAGCAGAGTCAGCGCAACTAAAGTTTGCATTGTATTCAAGAAAATTAGGATCTTTACATCCGCAAATTGGAGGATATTTTAACAAAGAACTTACAGCAGTATCGCCAGTTAATGGAACTCCACAATCTTGTGAAATAAAATTATACGTATTTCCTATACTATCCAGCAGTTCTAGATTTAGTTGCAAGGTAAGTTCGCCGGTCGTTGTCAATTGCGCAATTAATATTTTATTATTCAATAAAACAGAATCACCACTTACACCAGCATTTTGTTGCAAATAAGCATTCGTACTTATAAATTTAGAACCTACATTAATTGGTCCAAATACGGTAGTATCTGCAGCTGAAATGTCTTTTATTCCAAAATCACTCCAAGTCGTAAACAAGCCTGACTTTACAGCCAAGCCATCGGCAGTATCAATTGGGATTCCCGCCAAAGGATCATTGTTATTAAGAATTCCACCTAAGATACTAGATGTACCACCCCAAGAAGGCATAATTATTGACCCATCATAATCTTCCACTTTTAAAACTCCTTTATGCGCTTTAGTAGCTAAACCTATTGTTAACCAACTATCCAACATTAAAGTTGGATTACTTAAATACCACGATTTATTTAACAAATAACCAAAAGAAGCACTAGGTCGATCAATGTTATTGTAAAAATTTGCTGTACTTTCAATTTTGAGAGGATTACAAGCAGTACCATATATTTTTTTTATTCTAAAGCCAGACTCTAATTGAACATAAACTCTATACGTGGTTGATCCTACTGGTAAAATAGGCGTCAAATAGGATGCATCAGCATAATAATTTGTACTATCGCTTGCATCCAAACTATCTGAAATATAATATTTTTCAACGATAAGGTCCCTTATTTGAGATTTTGCAATGACTACAAATAGAAATAAAGAAAAAAGTAATGTGATATATTTTTTCATTATGTGTGTTCTAAAGTTTATAAGAAATTCCTACTAAATAATTTGTTCCCCATCTGTACTTATCAAAAAGCAATTCTTCTCCATCCTCATAAATATATGCTCTTTTAATAGGAGCATTTAACAAATCTTTGATAGTAAAACTTAAACTAAAATGTTTACCAAATTTTTTAGATATTTTAAAATCTAATAAATGTCTTTGAAGTTCATAGATATCAGGGACAGCTTTATTATTTGAACCAATTACTAACCTAGGACCTTGCACATTATAGCTTACAGTAGCAATTAAACCAAGCGAATCATTTGTGTAAGACAATATTCCATTAATAATATATGGCGCTTGCCCGAACATAGAACGTTTAACAGTATCTTCATAATATGTTGTTACTGTAGAACCAATAACTTCTTGTCGTGTTCGAACATAGGAAGTGAATGACTTAACCAATGTTAGGTTCGCTCTAAATTCCAATCCTTTTATAATTCCTTTTCTAAATTCGATTTCTAAACCTGTTACGTTTGATTTATCTACATTTTCCCAATAAAAACTTGATGATCTTTCAAGCTCAATATGATTTTTGAAATTTTTGTAAAAAACGCTTAAGGATACATTATCTTTATTTTTAAAATACGATTCAATCCTAAAATCATAATTTGTAATTTCTACCATTTTTAAATTTGGATTTCCAGAAACCGGTGTTTGAAGTTCATTATCAAAATTAGTAACATTTGAAATCTCTCTTAAACTAGGACGTGCAAGGGTTTGACTAAATCCTAAACGAATATTTGTCGGACTCTCCTCCTTATCAATTAATTTATAAATTAAAGTTACACTTGGTAAAAAGTTTGTTTGCTTAATTTTTCCTGGAGTTGCAGGCAAAACACCTGGCTTATAAAATCTTCTTGGATCATTATCACTTAAACCCAATGAATCAAATTTATCCACATCCGTAAACATATTTGTATGCTCCATGCGAACACCTCCAGATAATCTTAACGTTGGAACTATTGTATAATCAATCATTGCAAATGCAGCAGTGATTTCACTTTTACCAAAAGTATGATCAATCGGTGTATCAAAAAAATTATAATACCAATTGAGTGTACTATATGGAACACCATTTATATCGGTTCCATTTGAAACTGCAAATTGATCTAAATTAAGATACGCATCAATGTCTGAATTTTGAAGTGGTGGCGTATAATCACCCTTTCCCAATTGGTACTGGTATTGATCATTTTTGGTTTTATTTAATTGATAAGCACCACCTAATTTAAACTTTCGAGTTATCCCTGGCTTATTGCTTAAGGGAATTTCAGCAGAAGCATGAGAATCAAAAAGATTATCAGAAAGGTAACGGTAAAATCTATCAATATCTCGAGCACTTGGATCAAGCGAATAACTACCTGTATTAGGATTGCCATCGTATTGCAAAAACTTAAAATCTGGAGCATTACTATTTCCTTTTGTGTAGGAAGCATTTAATTCAACCTTTATTTTATATACAGGTAAAAAGTGTTCTGATTTAAATTGATACACTAATTGTTTTCTTGACTCATAAAATTGAGATTTAGTTGTAATATTTTTAATTGTATCATAACCATCTCTTACATCGTTTACCCCAGAAAAATTTGGCATAAATAAGAGAGAAACAGAATTATTACTATTTAGTTTATACGCAAGATTAATTAATGCACTCCAACCATTCGTTTCCTTACTAGCTTTTTGAGGAGCATAACTTGCTAATAATTTTGAACCGCCATACGGCTCTTGTCTAAATGCCTCAGGATCATAAGACGTTGCAGAACCGTAACGAAACCCACCAATAAAACCAAATTGCTTTCCAAAGATTTCGATTTGATCACCAATTGTAAAACTTTGACTAAAATTAAGTGGTGCTTTACGTTTACTTGTATTCCAATTATTGGGGAAAGACTTTCCTGTATTTGCAGCGCCTGCATTTAATGTACTAAAAGCTTGAGAATGATAGGTTCCGTTATCATAATTAGTGGTCGCTAAACTAACTGCTGAAGCATCATTAATTAATGCAGGAGCGAGTAAACCTAATTGAACCAAACCAAGCCTAAAATATAAATTACCCTCGGAACTGCCATCGGCCCAACCTGTAATTCCCATTGATTTATAATAATCACCCAAGCCAAGTGCAACAAACTCTTGATATTGTGACGGATTTTTTACAGCTGATTGAAATTGTGTGTGATCGCGTTCGCGATAAGTATTATCATACCCCAACCAATCTGTAGAACTCCTTGATGAGCTAACCACTTCTTTTAATGAAGATTGATTGTTATAGCCAATGGACGTTTCACTATTTACTGTTAAAGCATCCGGGAAATCTTTTGTTTCAACAGAAAGATAAGCACCAGCCCAATCTGCAGGTAAATCGGGACTTGCTGTTTTGGTTATAATTACGTTATCAACTAAACTTGCAGGAAACATATCAAGTTTAATATTATTTGTAAACGGGTCTAAGGTTGGAATCCGATTTCCATTAATGGTAGTTTTAACATACCTATCTCCAATTCCTCTAACGGTAATGAAAGCACCATTCGTAGACACCCCAGTAACTCTGGCAACCGCAGCAACTACATTGGGATCACCCGATTTTTTCATTGTTTCATTTGAAACATAATCAATAGTTGTTGCAGAATTTTGTTTGACCTTTTCTAAGTAATACAAATTGGCTTTATTCGCTTTTGCAGTTACTTCTACTACTCCAAGTTCTTTTGAAGCATCTTGCATCACAAAATTTTTAACTATTATTTCCCCATTTCGAGGGTTAACCGTTTCCTCAATATTATTAAAACTTATATAAGAAATTAAAATAATTTGAGGAGTTGAATCCAGTATTTTAAACGAATAATTTCCATCTAAATCAGTTGTTACTCCAACACTAGGGTTCGCCTTTAGCACCAACGTAACACCAATAAGAGTTTCGCCATTTTTATCACTTATTTTTCCTCTAATAGTACCTTGAGAAAAAGTAGAGTAAATAAAACTAATATTTAGAGCAATTATAAAAAATAATTTTTTCATATGAAATCTATCTTTTTACTTATCATTTCAAGTATTTGAATGACAGACAAAAATTTTTGCAATTATTTTTTAATAATTTTTTGAGTTGATTTAACACCGTTCAAGTTTAATTCAACAAAATAAATACCTTTTGAAAAAGAAGAAACATCAATTGTTTCAATATATTTACCCATAATATCTCCAAGACTCTTTTCAGCAACAACAGCACCTAACACATTCATAATTTTAAATCCGTTATTAAAGATTTTAGATGCTGCATTAATTTCTATTTTGAATGCATCAACTGATGGATTTGGATATAAACTAACAGATGGGATTTCCGCTGCAACAGGAGTTTGAAGATTTGTTGTTATTGAACTATTATAAGTTAAGCATGTTAACAAGGTTTCACTTCCTACAGGATTTTGAGCAACATAATTTTCAATACCACCTGTTGGCGTTCCAATTTGAATATTTAATTCAAACGAAAAAACACCATCCGTGGTAAACTGCCCAATCAAAACTTTATTTGTTGTGGTTGGATTTGCTCCCATTGCTCCACCTAAGGCAGCAACTGAACCGTTAGAAGTTGTAAAAGTGTTTCCAAACTGACTTGTCGCATCAAATACGTCTAACTCTGTCGTTAATCCTACAAACGTAACAGCTAAAGGCGTTCCCGTAACAATTCCATCTTCAGTTGATAACGGTATTCCAGCTAGTGGATCATTATTCATTAAAATGGGATTACCTGTTATTAGATTAGCCAAACCGTCATCTTCAGATTTAGGAGTTCCTAATCTAGCTGCTGCTGCGGCTCCAACGGAAAACCAAGAATCAATAGCCACACTGTTATCATTTATAAATGCTGTTCCAATGCCATTAGGTGTTGTTGCACCTCTATCCTCATTATTAAAAAATGAAGTTGTCGTTTGAATTGTCATTGGATGCCCTGAAACGCCATACAATGCTTGAAACTTATAGCTTGGAAGCAAATCCGCCCATACTCTATAAGTAGTTGAACCAACAGGTAAGGTTCCAACACTACCTGCTTCATCTGCAGCATTAGAGATATAATATTTTTCCACGACAACACATTCTAAACCAGTTTGAGCAGAAACTTTTTCACCAATTAATGAAAGTATAGCGAAAGCAATTAAATTTTTTATAGTATTTTTTTTCATAATTATAAAGTTTTAAATTTATTTTTAATTGTAAAATTTATTTTATTTCTATTTTATTTTGAATTAGTCCATCATATTTTATTTCAGCTCCTTGAGGATTTTTTGCTACATAATTTATTGAAGCACCAGTAGGTGTTCCCATTTGAATGTTTAACTCAAATGAAAGTTCGCCCTCCGTTGCTAGTTGCGCTATTAATACTCTATTTTCCTCGGTAGGGCCTTTAATTCCTCCGAATATTGCCCATGAACCATTATCAGTAAAAAACATATTTGAACTGTTATAGGTATTAAAAAAATTAGGTATCATTCCAAAATAGGTAACAGGTTTTATTGTTGAAGCAATTAATCCGTCAGAAGAATTTAATGAATTAATTTTAAGAATTGAACCATCCTTATCTTCTGCCCTTAAAATTCCATAATGAGCTTTAGTTGCCGCACCCATTGTTATCCAAGAATCGAAGGCTGCTGTATTGTTTACAATTTTGCTATCATTAACATAGTCCCCAGATCCTTGACCTTGGTTTGTATTGTTAAAAAAAAGTGTTGTAGTTTTAATAAAAAGTGGATGTTCAGAAACGCCATAAACCGCTTGTAATGTATAGTTTGGCTTCATGTCTACATAAATCCTATATACTAAACAACCTTTTGGCAAAACGCCACCTATGGTATCCATAATATCTTTCGAATCATAGGAATAATATTTTTCTACTATTATTTTTTCCAACGCAACTTTATCTAAGTCACTAATGGTCTTTTTAACTTGTGAAAAAACTGAATAATT
>CANIFU010000098.1 GCA_947466965.1 Bacteroidota bacterium | reverse complement strand
GAACGTTACAAAACCGAAGGCCACGCGAATATACGCTCAAATGAAAGTGAGTCCGGATGGTAATTATGTATTGTATACCACCAATGAAATGGGACAGTACAAGATTTGGTTATATGATGTTCAGAAAAATAAAGCGAAACGGATTTTAAAATCCGGACAGAAAATTGATCGCCCGAGTGATCAGTCTTTTCCTATTCTTGCTTGGCATTCAAGTGGTAAATTATTTTCTTATATTATTGAACGGAAAAGTTATTTGGTACTTACAACCTACGAGTTGGAAACAAAAGAAAAAACCAAACGTAACATTACAGGTTTCGAAAAAATATTGGATTACTCGTATAACGATGAAGGGAAAAGATTCGTGATGTCGGCTGTTCAAAAAGGACAAACAGACATCTTTATTTTTACTGCCGCATCCAGTGCATACGATCAAATCACCAATGATATTTATGATGATCTTACGCCACGTTTTGTGCATGGCTCAAAACAAATTGTATTTGCATCCAACCGTCCGCTGGATACATTGTTCTATGATTCCAAAAGAAAGGCAGAACCTTCAATGGCATATAAAGATATATTTGTATTCGACAATGTAACTAAATCACGTGTATTGAAACGCGTCACCAATACACCAACTATTGATGAAACCTATCCTGCTGATTACGACAGTTTGCATATTTCTTATTTAAGTGATATAAATGGCATTCGTAACCGTTTTATTGCGCGTTTTGATAGTGTCATTGCGTATGTTGATACGAGCGCACATTACCGAACTGTTGTTTCGTCTTATCCGATTACGAATTACAAACGTAGCATTTTGGAGCAGGATGTGAATACAAAAGCAAATAAATTCTCAGAGATCATTTATGAAAATGGAAAATATAAATTGTTTGTTAGTGCTCTAACACCTGCTGCTGAAACACCGAAACTGAATTTAAAAAATACGTCGTATCGCGATTATAAAGATCGTATCGCGCGAAAAGAAGCGATTGAAGCTTCGGTAAAAGATAAAAATCTGAGAAGCACACCTGCTGCAGAAAATATAAAAATTGTGATTGATATAAACGATACTCGCAAAAAGGACACTTCGGAAATTGACATCAATAATTACACCTTTGAAAACGAAAAATCTAAAACGCCTGAAGCTGTTGCCATTCAAACCATTGCTTTAGCTGATACAACTGCTGCAATAAATTCAAGTGCAGATTTTGTATTGTCGAAACAAAAAAATTACAATATCAATTATTCTGTTGATTATGTTGTTACGCAAATTGATAATTCATTTCTAAATGCATCTTACCAAAAGTTTGCGGGTGGTGGTAGCCCAATTTACCTGAATCCAGGCATAAATGCCTTTTTAAAAGTTGGTGTAAGTGATCTTTTTGAAGATTATAGAATTGTGGGAGGCGTTCGGTTTTCAGGTGATCTTAATAGTAATGAATTCTTTTTAAGTCGTGAAAACAGAATCAAGAATATCGATAAACAAATTGTGCTTCACCGGCAATCGTTGTTGGACGTTGCCGACAATTATTCGATTGTGAAAGTGTATACGCATGAAGCGAAGTATATATTAAAATTTCCTTTTAGTGAAGTTGCAAGTGTGCGAGGAACATTTAATTATCGTAATGATAAAATTGTTTATACTGCTACCGATCTCGTGGATTTGAAAAGAGAAAATTCCTATGAAAACTGGGGCTCTTTAAAACTAGAATGGGTGTACGATAATTCTATGAAAAAAGGCTTGAATTTATACAATGGTACAAGAGCAAAAGTATTTGGTGAATATTATCGTCAGATCGATAAGGTGAAAACCGATTTTTTTGTTGTTGGATTGGATGCCCGTAATTATAAAAAGATCCACCGTGATTTAATTTGGGCAAACCGCATTGCAGCGAGTACTTCCTTCGGAAATAAAAAACTAATTTATTATATGGGTGGTGTGGATAATTGGTTTAATCCTAAATTTGATAATACAACAAATATAGCAACGGATCAAAATTATACTTACCAGACCTTAGCAACGAACATGCGCGGTTTTTATCAGAACGTTCGAAATGGAAATAGTTTTGTAGTAATCAATAGTGAATTGCGTTTCCCGATTTTCAAATATTTTTTCAAACGCCCTATTCGTTCCGATTTTATTCAAAATTTCCAGATTATTGGATTTGGTGATTTAGGAACAGCATGGACAGGCAATTCACCTTATTCGGATAATAATTCTTTGAACACAACCGTGATTGGTAATAATATTACTCCCTTAATCATCACCTTAAAAACACAACATAACCCAATTGTTGGTGGTTATGGATTCGGATTTAGAAGTAGGATTTTTGGTTATTTTATTCGCATCGACAGAGCTTGGGGGGTGCAGGATGGTATTATCCTAAAACCAATTTGGCATCTATCCCTTAGTCTTGATTTTTAAGAATTACGGCTCTTGAAAAACTCACAATTAAATATGACAACAATAATTATTTTGCTATGCCTTGGCTTAGTTGCCGGTATGCTTAGCGGACTGGTTGGTATCGGTGGAGGAATTGTAATTGTTCCGGCATTGGTTTACTTTCTTGGTTATTCACAGCACCAGGCACAAGGAACCGTGTTATTCCTATTTTTACTTCCAATCGGAATTTTAGGCGTTTTTAATTATTATCAGGCGGGACACATAGCGTGGAAAACAGCTTTTGTTATTGCGAGTACTTTTTTAATAGGTAGCTATTTGGGGTCTAAACTTTCAATAGCCATTGATCAATCGATGCTTAAAAAAGTATTTGGGGTAATCATATTGCTGCTTTCTTTAAAAATGATCTTTGGTAAATAAATTGTAATTACACGTTTTCGAAAACCCTTTTTAATAAAATAAGTTGAAAGAAAAAATTAAATCCCTCGCTCATTCAATCCTACCGGAAATAATTACTATCCGTAGACACTTGCATGCCCATCCCGAATTGTCTTTTGAAGAATTCAACACATCCGATTATATTGCTTCCAAACTTACAGAATTTAACATTCCTTTTAAACAAGGATTTGTAAAGACGGGTATTGTAGCATTGATAGAAGGTAAAAATCCTTCAAAAAAAATTATCGCATTGCGTGGCGATATGGATGCGCTTCCAATCGTAGAAAAAAACACCTGCCTTTATAAATCCCAAAATGAAGGCGTGATGCATGCCTGTGGACATGATGTTCATAGTGCTTCATTGTTGGGCGTTGCTAAAATATTGAATGAGCTAAAAAATGAGTTTGAAGGAACGGTAAAATTTATTTTTCAACCGGGTGAAGAAAAATTGCCAGGTGGTGCTTCACTTATGATCAAAGAGGGTGTTCTTGAAAATCCCAAACCGGTTAGTATGTTGGCTCAACATGTTTTTCCAAGCATGGAAACAGGTAAAGTAGGTTTCCGTTCCGGAATGTATATGGCAAGTACCGATGAGATTTATATTACAGTAAAAGGTAAAGGTGGACATGCAGCTATGCCGAACGATTATAATAATCCACTTTTGATTGCCTCGCAGCTATTAATGGATCTCAATAATGCCTTTATGATTTCTCCTTCTTCTGATGCATTGCTGGAAGATGATTCTGTTCGCCCACCGACCGTTTTAGCATTTGGTAAAATTATTGGAAGTGGTGCAACAAATGTTATTCCAGATGAAGTAAAATTGGAAGGAACCTTTCGGACAATGGATGAAATATGGAGAGCGGAAGCGCATTTTAAAATGAAACAGATAGCTGATGCAGTTGCACAAAAAATGGGGGGAACCTGCGATGTTGTGATTAAACATGGATATCCTTTTTTGGTAAACGACCTCAATGTAACAAGCAGGGCACGTGTGGCGGCTGAAGATTATCTTGGAAAGGAAAATGTTGAAACGCTTCCTTTAAGAATGACAGCCGAAGACTTTTCTTTTTTCTCACAACAGCTGCCTTCTTGCTTTTATCGCTTAGGAACGGCTAGTCTAGCTAAAGGCATAACGAGTGGTGTTCACACTGCTACATTTGATATTGATGAGGATGCCTTGGAAGTTGGAGTTGGGTTAATGTCTTGGCTCACTATCAATGAATTGAAAGCCTAATACTTTTTTTATGCTGCTTTTTTTTCTTCGAGGAAAATTTTTCTTTTTGAAATTTAAAATAGTTCAGAAAATAAAACTGATAAACCATTGAGAGCAATAGCTTAGCCTGTAAATAAAAAAAACCACTGCGATTTCTCGAAGTGGTTTTAAATTTAGATATAAAAAATTAATTACCGAATTCGCTCATAAAACGGATACGCATCAATCGGATTTCTTCTTCAGTGTATTCATCTTCACCCAATTCTTTCAATGCTTCTGCAATTGAATCGGAATTTGATTCTTTGAAATATTGCATTGCTTCTTCTTGCTTGTCTTCATCCAAAATATCATTGATATAATAGTTGATGTTTACTTTTGTTCCCGAATGAACGATGCTTTCAATCTCAATGATTAGATCACCTAAGCTCAGTCCTTTTGCTTTTGCTACATCTTCTAATGGTAATTTTCGATCGATGTTCTGAATGATGTATACTTTTAAACCGGACTTATTTACAATTGATTTAACAACCATATCCAAGGGGCGTTCAATTTCATTTTCATCAACATACTTAGCAATCAGGTCGAGGAATGGTTTACCAAATTTTTGCGCCTTCCCTTGTCCCACTCCAGTAATATTTACCAGTTCATCCATTTTTATAGGATACTGAATCGCCATTTCTTCTAAAGAAACTTCAGCAAAAATGACATAAGGAGGTAATTTTAATTTGTGCGCCGTTTGTTTTAATAAATCTTTTAATGCCGCAAATAAAATTTCATCCGCACCGGAACCACCTTTTCCGCCTCCAGCGGATGGGCCGTCTTCGTCATCGCTTTCAGTTCCTTCGTAATCATGATCTTTGGTAACCATCATGCTCACTGGTTTATCCAAAAATGCAGCACCCTCTTTCGTTACTTTTAATAAACCATAGTTTTCTACATCTTTTGAAAGTAACCCCGATACAAATGCCTGTCTGAAAATAGCATTCCAGTATTTTTCATTTTTAGTATCTTCAGCACCTTTCCCAAAACACTCTAATTCATTGTGTTTGTATGCTTTTACTGTTGAAGTAATAGTACCCAATAAAACATTGATGACATCTTTTGTTTTAAATTTCTCTTTAACATCTGAAACAGCTTCAATTGCCAAAGCAATATCATCCATCCCATCAAATTTTTGTTTGGGATTGCGACAGTTATCACACATGCCACCACATCCTGATTCATCAAATTCTTCTCCGAAATAGTGCAGGAGGAATTTTCTTCTGCAACTGGATGTTTCAGCGTAAGAAACAGTTTCTGTTAATAATTGTTTGCCGATCTCTTGTTCTGCAACAGGTTTCCCTTTCATAAATTTCTCCAACTTCACAATATCATCATGACTATAAAAGGTCACGCAATTTCCTTCGCCGCCATCACGGCCGCCTCGGCCAGTTTCCTGATAATAACCTTCCAACGATTTGGGTATGTCGTGGTGAATCACAAAGCGAACATCCGGTTTATCGATTCCCATTCCAAAAGCAATTGTTGCAACAATCACATCAATGTCTTCCATCAGAAATGAATCCTGTGTTTTTGCGCGTTCTTTTGCTTCTAAACCTGCGTGATAGGGCAATGCTTTAATTCCATTCACTTGTAAGGTTTCAGCAAGCTCTTCTACTTTTTTGCGACTCAGGCAGTAAATAATTCCCGATTTACCTTGCTGACTTTTTACATATTTAATGATTTCTTTTATTACGTTTTGTTTCGGTCGAACTTCGTAATATAAATTGGAGCGGTTGAAAGAAGATTTAAAAAGATTGGCACTGCTCATGCCTAAATTTTTCTGAATATCCTGTTGTACTTTTGGTGTAGCTGTTGCCGTTAATGCAATAATTGGCACCTTCCCGATTTGTTCAATGATGGGTCTCAATCTTCTATATTCAGGGCGGAAGTCGTGTCCCCATTCTGATATACAATGGGCTTCATCAATCGCAAAAAATGAAATTTTTATTTCATTGAAAAAGGCGATGTTATCTTCTTTTGTTAAACTTTCAGGTGCAACATAAAGCAATTTTGTTTTACCATCCGTAATGTCTTTTTTTACTTTTGTGATTTCTGCTTTTGTAAGCGAAGAATTTAAAAAGTGTGCAATGCCTTCTTCATTGCCGAAATTTCTTAATGCATCTACTTGATTTTTCATCAATGCGATCAGCGGAGAAATAACGATTGCTGTTCCTTCGCTCACTAATGCAGGTAGTTGATAGCACAATGACTTTCCTCCACCTGTTGGCATAATTACAAACGTGTCTTTCCCTTCTAATAGACTTCCTATTATCGCTTCTTGTGGTCCTTTAAATTGTTTGAATCCGAAATATTTCTGTAAGCATTCTAGAAGGGATGTTTCTACATCGAGCATTTTCAATTCCTATTTTTTTAATTAATGATTATGTGATAGATTTTCTAAAAAATGAACTATTTTTATACCTTTATAATCTGTATTTAACAAACAGCTATTTTTAAAATATCTAATGTAAATATATAATAAAAAATTGTTGTACACGCAATCAGTTCTCTACTTTTTTTTAAATACTCTACGAAGTGAATAAATCTATCGATAAAATAATTGAACTTGCTAAAACGACCTTAAATATTGAGGCAGACTCGGTTCGTAATTTGCAAAACTTTATAAATGATGACTTTGTAAAGAGTGTAAAATTGATTTACGAATCAAAAGGAAGGGTTGTTGTTACGGGTATTGGAAAGAGTGCGATCATTGCTCAAAAGATTGTTGCTACAATGAATTCTACCGGAACGCCTGCCATTTTTATGCATGCCGCCGATGCCATTCATGGTGATTTGGGTACGATACAACGAGAGGATGTCGTAATTTGTATTTCAAAAAGTGGAAATACTCCTGAAATAAAAGTGTTGGTTCCATTACTAAAAACCGGCGGAAATAAATTAATTGCCCTCGTTGGAAATGTAGATTCCTATTTAGCGAAAGAGGCGGATTATATTTTGAACTCCACTGTTGAAAAAGAAGCGTGTCCGAATAATTTAGCACCTACCTCAAGTACCACTGCTCAATTGGCAATGGGCGATGCCCTGGCTGTTTGTTTATTAGACTGTAAAGATTTTACCAGCAGCGATTTTGCGAAATACCATCCAGGTGGAGCGCTTGGAAAAAAATTGTATTTAAAGGTGGGTGATATCGCTTCTCAAAATCAAAAGCCCATGATCCAATCGGATGATTCAATAAAAACAGTCATTATCGAAATTTCATCCAAGAGGTTAGGAGCAACCGCTGTGGTGGATGATGGTAGTTTAGTTGGTGTAATTACCGATGGTGATGTTCGGAGGATGTTAGAAAAAACAGACAACATTAGCCATCTAAAGGCCTCCGACATAATGAATAAAACACCCAAAAATATTGATG
>CANIFU010000097.1 GCA_947466965.1 Bacteroidota bacterium | reverse complement strand
AGTGAAAGACGGTGTTTCGGAGCGTGGAGGATATCCCGTAGAACGAAAATTAATGAAACAGTGGAGCTTGCGTATCACAGCATACGCGGATAGATTACTGAGTGATCTAGATGGAATCGATTGGACAGAATCTATCAAAGAAGCGCAACGCAACTGGATAGGGAAAAGTGTAGGAACAAGTTTGAAATTCAAAGTGCATAATTCAGATGCAAACATCGAAGTATTTACAACCCGCCCGGACACCATCTTCGGAGTATCCTTTGTAACGCTTGCTCCGGAACATGAATTAGTAGCACAATTGACAACACCTCAGCAAAAAAACGCTGTAGAAGAATACATCACCTTCGCCAAAAACCGTAGTGAACGTGAACGGATGGCGGATGTAAAAAAGATTACCGGCGTATTCACCGGGGCATTTGTACTTCATCCGTTCACCGGAAAACAAATTCCGATCTGGATAGGTGATTATGTGCTCGCAGGCTACGGAACGGGCGCTGTAATGGCTGTTCCAGGACACGACTCACGCGACTATGCCTTCGCGAAACATTTTGAACTTCCAATTATTGAAGTGGTTGCCGGTGGCGATCTGTTGAAAGAATCCTACGATGCGAAAGAAGGAAAACTAATTAATTCTGAATTTCTGAACGGTCTTGAAGTGAAAGAAGCGATAAAAAAAGCCATCGCTAAAATCGAAGAGCAAGAATTAGGAAAAGGAAAAACAAATTTCCGTTTGCGTGATGCGATCTTTGGTCGCCAGCGCTATTGGGGGGAACCGATTCCCGTGTATTACGAAAATGGAATTCCGAAAGTAGTGGATGAAAATGAATTGCCTTTATTGCTTCCTGAAGTGGATAAATATTTACCGACCGAAACGGGTGAGCCGCCATTAGCAAGAGCAACAGACTGGAAATACAAAGCACAATTTGAGTACGAATACTCAACAATGCCTGGGTGGGCTGGATCTTCCTGGTATTTCCTACGTTACATGGATGCTCACAACGAAAAAGAATTTGTTTCAAAAGAAGCGGCTAACTATTGGCAAAATGTAGACTTGTACATTGGCGGTGCTGAACATGCAACTGGACACTTATTATACGTTCGTTTCTGGACAAAATTCCTAAATGATTTAGGATTGATACCGATTTCAGAACCTGCGAAAAAGTTAATTAACCAAGGGATGATTCAGGGGGTGAGTAGTTTTGTGTATAGAGTTGGAACTTCAAATAAATATGTTTCTTGGGGTTTAAAAAAAGAGTATGATACTACTCCTCTTCATGTTGATGTTAATATTGTAAACAACAATATTCTTGATATTGAAGCATTCAAAAACTGGAGAGAAGAAAATAAGAATGCAGAATTTATTTTGGAAGAGGGGAAATACATCTGTGGAAGCGAAGTTGAAAAAATGTCCAAATCAAAATGGAATGTGGTTTCTCCTGATATAATGGTGGAACAAGTTGGAGCCGATGCCTTGCGTTTGTACGAAATGTTTCTTGGTCCATTGGAACAAAGCAAGCCCTGGAACACCAGTGGAATAAGCGGTGTTTCCAACTTCATTCGCAAGCTTTGGAGATTGTATCACACAGAGGCCAACAACCAACAACCAACGACCAATAACTTTTTTGTTTCAAATGAATCCGCAACAAAACCTGAGTTAAAAACGCTTCATAGAACCATCAAAAAAATCGTTCACGATATTGAGAATTTTTCTTTCAATACTTCCGTTAGCAATTTTATGATTTGTGTAAATGAGTTAACAGATTTGAAATGCAATAAGCGTGAAATATTGGAGCCATTGGCTATCATCATTGCACCTTATGCACCCCATATTGCTGAGGAGCTATGGAGTAAATTAGGTCATACAGAAAGTATTACCTACGCAACATTTCCTGAAGTAAAGGAATCGTATTTGGTAGAAAGCGCATTCAATTATCCCGTTTCTTTCAATGGGAAAACGCGTTTCTTTCAAGAATATGATCTTTCATTAACAAAAGAACAAATAGAAAAGGAAGTGTTGACTCTGGAACAAACGCATAAGTATTTGGAAGGAAAAACGCCGAAGAAGATCATAGTGGTGCACAATAAGATTGTGAACATTGTAATGTAATTTCAAAATTAAATAACGTTACAGTCCTTCCATGGCTCCTTGTTAAAGAATCACAATTACTTGTCAAACATTAACTATTCAATTACTTTTATTGGATGAAAACAACAATACATTTAGCGCTACTTTTATTTCTTTTGGGTTGTAATAAAAATCCTAAAGTAACTGCAAATCTGCCAACAATCAATATTGCTGCTAAAAATTTTGCTGCTGATTCTATGGCCAAATGGACCAAAAACATATTGCCTATGCCAACTGACATTAAAAGCGATACTGTTAATTTTACCGATGCAAATAATTTGAAGCAAGGGAAATGGATTATTTTTACTGGGAAAGAAGTAAAAACTGAGTATTATAAAAACGGGAAATTAATAGAAGGCTGCTAAAAAAAATATTATTTATGATTAAGAGGGGAGCGTTTTGCTCCCTTTTTTTTGATTTGACTGTTTATATTTAAAAATAGAAAAGTCAAATTTTTTGAAAGGAGTAAACAACAATGCAAAATAAATTGCGTATAAAGAACCGTAAGGTTTGGCATAGCATTTGAATACCCTTTTCAACTTAATTCTAACTACAATGAAAACGTTTTTTTTAATTGGAACAGGAATGATGATTGCAGGTATTGCTTGTATCTCATTTCAAAAAGAAAAAGAATTGCCTCAGATAAATTATGATGGAACTTTGAAAGAACTTCCTATCGTAAATAATGATGCGTTTAAACGTGGAGAGTTATTGACGTTCCGCATGCATTACGGAATGATTGAAGCTGGTGTAGCCACACTGGGAATAACCGAAGAAGCAAAAGAAGTGGCAGGAAGAACAACCTATCATGTGGTTGGGTTAGGTGAATCCAGAGGTGCTTTCGATCTTTTTTATAAGGTCCGCGATCGTTACGAAACATACATTGACGATCAATCGATTGTTCCATGGATTTTTTTAAGACATGTGAATGAAGGTGGTTACAAGATAGATCAAAGTTATGTGTTCAACCATTACACTGAAAAGGTAAATGTCGGGAACAATGAAACCTTTAACATAGAACCCAATATGCAAGATATGGTGTCTGCTTTTTATGCTGCGAGAAACCTCGATCTAGGTGCCGCAAAACCAGGAGAAACATACGCCATTAATTGCTTTATGGATAAAGAAGTGTGGCCCTTGAAAGTTAAATTTATTGGTCGTGAAACGATTACAACCAAACTTGGAACATTCAAATGTTTGAAGTATCGACCGGTAATGCAACAGGGGCGGGTTTTTAAACACGAAGAAGATCTGAACATTTGGATTACTGACGATAAAAATCACATTCCAGTTTTAGGACAGGCGAATGTGTTAGTTGGATCTATTAAAGCAGAATTAAAATCCTATAAAGGTTTGGCACATCCAATTTCGAAGATTTAATTAAAAATATCCCCATGCACAAAAAACGCCATTCTGAAAAGAGTGGCGTTTTTTTATTGATGAAAAATGTAAAAATCTATCAAAATGAGAACGAAAGAAATGATTGAAAAAATTGAAAGATCCCCAATTAAAAGCTTCAAACAATAATCCTATTTTATAATTTATAGCTTTTAGCTATCTTGCACCTGAAATAAAAAAATAAATACACTTATGGAGTTAAAACCAGAGATTGTTGATCGTATTAAATTATTGGATGAAAAATTTCAGGCAATGGGGCAAGACCTTTCCTCTTATTTGGATGGCTTGTTGTATGCTGATTATTTAACCTATTGGGATTACATTCACCTCGACACATTATTGAGTCTGCAAAGTCCAAAAACAAAAATACCGGATGAAGAAATTTTTATCATGTATCACCAGATAACAGAATTGTATTTCAAACTTTGTTTACATGAATACAATCAACTGGCAGAGAAAAAAGAGTTAGATGTGAAATTTCTAACTGAACGCATTGGTCGAATCAACAGATACTTTGAAGGCTTGATCTCCTCTTTCGACATTATGGTTGACGGGATGGATCCGAAGCAATTTTTAAAATTCAGAATGAGTTTGTTACCTGCAAGTGGATTCCAATCGGGACAATATCGCATGATTGAAATCTGTTCCACTACATTTAAAAATTTAGTTGCAAAAGATGTGCGTTCTACTTTTTCAGATGAGGTGAATGATGAACAGATAGAAAAAATGTACGAACAAATTTATTGGAAAGCAGGAGCAACGGAACTGGCTACTGGCAAAAAAACACTCACACTTGTTCAATTCGAAGAAAAATATCAGAAAACATTCATTGAACTTGCTAAAAAATTTAAAAATGTGAATTTGCTTGCTTTATACAAATCACTTTCTGTTGATGATCAGAAAAATGAAACATTAATATTAGCGTTGCGGCAGATGGATGTGAACGTGAACATTAATTGGCCGCTTTCACACTATAAATCTGCAGTGCGTTACCTTCAAAAAAATCCAGAAGATATTGCAGCAACAGGCGGAACAAACTGGCAAAAATACTTACCTCCGCGTTTTCAAAAACGTATTTTTTACCCTGAACTATGGAGTGAAATTGAAATAGAAGAATGGGGGAAAAGTTGGGTGAAGACAGTTGCTTTCGGACAGTAGCGATTTCTAATCAGCTACTTCTCGATACGCGGTCAGTTCGAGTGTTTTTCTTTTTTGAAAAATGTATCGAGAACAATGATGATTTTATTTCTTGATTACTTTATTCATCACATCCGTTTGTCTGCGGATAGATTCATCGTGTATTAATTGATACAACCCTTTAATAAATTCTTTGGGCAAGCCCATTGATTCGGCATTCGCAAGACTCGCTTCAATCAATTTTTTCCAATGTGCAACTTGCAAAATGATCACATTATTATCCCGTTTATATTCTCCAATCTGTGTTGAAATAGCCATGCGTTTTGCCAACAACTCTAATAAGTCGGTATCTAACTTTTGAATGATAAAGCGCAACTCCTCCAACTTAGATTGTAACTCTAAATTTTCTACTGAAGCAGAACGGATTTGCAGATTATCAATAATTTCTTTTAAGGCTGATGGCGTTACTTGCTGTTTGGCATCGCTCAGAGCAACAAGCGGATTGCGATGTGTTTCAATCATCAGTCCGTCCATATCCATGTCCATTGCTTTTTGAGCAATGTAGGGTATCAATTCGGGTACACCCCCAATATGTGAAGGATCGCAAAAAATAGGAAGTTCAGGGCATGCCGCTTTTAGTTCGATCGCCAATTCCCATTTCGGAGAATTGCGAAAAGGACCATTATCATAGGAATGAAAACCTCTGTGGATTGCTGCAATTTTTTTTACTCCAGCATTATTCACACGTTCAAGCGCACCAGCCCATAATTGCAAATCTGGATAAATTGGGTTTTTTACAAAAACAGCGACGTCAACTCCTCTCAGTGCATCAGCAATTTCCTGAACAGAAAAAGGATTTACTGTTGTTCGTGCACCAATCCACAAAATATCAACACCGGCTTTCAGGCATTTTTCAACATGGTCGGCAGTGGCCACTTCCGTTGCAATTAGTAGTCCAGTTTGCTTTTTGACCAATTTCAGCCACTCCAATCCTATATCCCCGATTCCTTCAAACGTATTCGGGCGAGTTCGTGGTTTCCAGATTCCTGCACGAAATATGGCATTTGGATATAAGGCTGCGATACTGATTGCCGTCTCGAGCATCTGTTCTTCCGACTCAGCACTGCATGGCCCGACAATGAGTCCGGGTTTGGTGTAATTCGGAAACCAATCTTTTAATGGCGTAGTATTTAAATCTAATTTCACTTTTCTTAATTAAATAAAAACTAAAGAATATTTATTAAACGAATCTGGATATATTACGTCATTGCTGCAATCCTCCTTACAATGAGGCACAAAAAAAATGTGTACAAACTAAAAACTCCCGCAAAGGTACGGGAGTTTTATGAATTTAAATAGTGCTTTGCCTATTCTCGACTCCGCTCGAATTGACGGCCACAAGCATTTTTCTTTCCTATATTAATCGTTCTCGACTCCGCTCGAATTGACGGCCACGAGCAAAGTGCAACATATTATAAAATTACCAACCCAAAATCCATGCAAACATTAAGGGTGCAACAATGGTCGCATCACTTTCCACAATAAACTTAGGAGTATGGATGTCTAATTTACCCCAAGTGATTTTTTCGTTCGGAACCGCTCCGGAATAAGAGCCGTAACTGGTCGTAGAATCTGATATCTGACAGAAATAACTCCAGAATGGAACATCATGCATTTCCATATCCTGGTAAAGCATGGGAACAACACAAATAGGAAAATCACCGGCAATACCTCCTCCGATTTGGAAAAAACCAATTCCTTTTCCACCTGAATTTTTGGGATACCAAGCCGCTAACCAAGCCATATATTCAATCCCAGATTTCATAGTAGACGCTTTTATCTCATTTTTAATGACATAAGAAGTAAATATATTACCCATTGTAGAATCTTCCCAACCCGGAACAACGATAGGTAAATTACGTTCGGCGGCAGCCAGCATCCAAGAATCTTTCGGATCGATCTCATAATATTGCTCCAGTTCACCACTCAACAAAATCTTGTACATATATTCATGCGGAAAATAACGCTCACCGGCAGTATCTGCATCTTTCCATATTTTATGAATGTGCTTTTGTAACCTGCGGAAAGCTTCTTCTTCAGGAATACAGGTATCTGTAACCCGGTTATAGTGATTTTCCAACAAGTCCCACTCATCCTGAGGAGAAAGATCACGATAATTGGGAACACGTTTATAATGAGAATGGGCAACCAAATTCATGATATCTTCTTCCAAATTGGCTCCTGTACAAGAAATAATATCAATTTTCCCTTGACGAATCATTTCCGCTAACGACTTACCCAATTCGGCAGTACTCATGGCACCCGCAAGTGTCACCATCATTTTACCGCCTTCTGTTAAGTGTGTTTCATAACCTTTGGCAGCATCTACCAAAGCAGCGGCATTAAAGTGTTTATAATGTTTTTCAATAAAATTTGAAATAGGTCCTTTGCTCATAGTTGTCTTGTTTTATGTTAAATATCCCGAAAGCTATCGGGATGCAAAAGTAAGAGATAATTAAAAATACCAAGCTACTAATGTAAAAAATATGTTATCTGTTCATTATCTGTTAAATAGACTTGGAAATTAGGAATTGTCATCTTAAAAAAAGATAGTACATTTGTAATGTAATTAATAAGGAAGCGAACAACCTACAAGAATTCTTCAACCGAAGAGTATTCCGAAACCGCTCCCGTTCGGCTTTAAACAATTTATTTAAAACAAAACATCATGAAAAAACTTTTACTATCCGTTTTCGCTTTAGCTATTTATTCGACTGCTAATGCACAATGCAATGAATTATTTATTTCGGAATACGTTGACGGAACAGGAAACGATAAAGCATTGGAAATTTTTAATCCAACACCTAACCCTATTAACTTGAGCGGCTACTCCTTAAATCGTTACTCTAACGGATTGACAACATTT
>CANIFU010000096.1 GCA_947466965.1 Bacteroidota bacterium | reverse complement strand
TCCGGTATTTTGTAATGGGTGCAAACATTTGTTTCTGTTGGGCCATACAAGTTATAGTAGGTTGGTTTTTTCCAATAATGTTTCAGATTTAAAAATTGGTTAATAGGAAAAACTTCTCCTGCAAACAGCACTAATCTTAAGGTTTCATAATTGTATTTTTGCAATTTCCCATATGTAGCAAGCATATTTAAAATAGTAGGAGTGGAGTACCAAATGGATATTTTTTGTTCGCTTATTAATTGAGCAAGTAGCAAAGGCTGTTTGGCTGTTTGATCATCAATCAATATTAGTTTTGCATTATGTTTTATAGAAACAAATAAGTCGAAAATAGATAGATCAAAATGAAATGGAGCATGTGACGAAAAACAATCGTTGTTTGTTGGTGCAAAAGTTGCGGAACTCCAGTTAATAAATTCTAAAGCCGCTTTATGCGAATACATTACCCCCTTTGGTTTTCCTGTAGAGCCGGAGGTGTAGAGGATATAAGCTAGGTCTGGAGGTGATTTTATTAACGTTTCTTTATTAGATTTTAATAATAATAAATCATTTTCTAGCTCACTTACTAAAGTGAAATTTTGTTTAAATGATTCGTAAAATGATTTATGAATGATCAATGCTTTTACTTCGCAATTGTTAATTATGTAGCTATTTCTTTCGATAGGAGCATTTGCATCGATTGGTAAATAGGCGGCTTCTGATTTTAAAATTGCAAATTGAGCAATCACAAAATCAATTGATTTGTGAGAATATATTGCAATACGGTCGCCTTCGCCAATATTAATGTCAGATAGTTGCAACTGCAGTTTTTCTGATTTTTTTTTTAATTGGGAGTAAGAAATACTTTCTTCTTGAAAAAAAAGCGCAACGTTATCTGCATATTTTTGAGCAGATTGATCTAAGAGTTGATATAACTTTGTTGGATTAACCATTTATTTTTGATGAAACAAAATTTGCAATCACAGCTATTGAATCTAAATTGTCGCGATCAACTTCATGTGCCTGAAACTCAAAGTTGAACTCTTTTTCCAGGAAACTAACGAGTTGCATTGTTGATATGGAATCCATAATTCCCCCGCTTATTAAAAGGGTAGAGTCCGTTAAATCGTTAATGGGAGAGTTTTTTAAAAAACTTTCAGCAATAAATGATTTTATGCTGTTTTTGATTTCGTTAATATTTTTTTTCATGTTATTTTAAATTTAAAACTTTACTAATTAAAAGTAACTGTTCATATAAATGTTTCGCGATTAGTTGATGCCCTTTTGCATTTGGATGCGTATCCCAATCAGCAATTTTTAGTGAATTTTTATCATTGTTATCATATACATTTTTTAATGATATGATTGTAAAACCTGCGTTTTTTGCTAAATGTAAGATTTCTTCATAGTCATCTGCAATTAAATTATCACCTAGAGCAGGTAAATACACCCATATAGCTTTGTTATTGTGTTTTTTACATTCCTCAACAATGGTTTTGTATCCCCATTGAATGAGCTCACTTGTAAATGGTTGTAGACTGTTTTGTACTTCTAAACGGCACATTCTTGAGTTAGCTCCAGATCTTTCTACTAGAGATTTTAAAAAAGGATCTTTCAGTTCGATATTGTTTAAGATAAGTTCAGTTAATTTATTGTTTACTCTGTAAAATTCTTCGCTATGAGCAAAATACAATAGAGCATCAGGAGAAAATTCAAGCACTTTTTCTCTGCAAACGTCCACATTTTGAAAAAGATGATAGCCACCTACAGCAAAATTTAAGATCTCAATAGGTTGATTGAATATAGTATTTAAATCCTTTTCTGTAAGCGCTTCAAATGTTTCATTATCATTTACACCAGACCCCATTTCGTAAGAACCTCCAAGGATGGCAAATCTAAAGGTGTTTTCCGGTTTTTCTTTTGTGTACTCTTGATCTCTCATTCCCCATTTATTGGTGCTTAAAATGGCTCCTTTAAATTGAGTTTTTGTTGAAGGAGTCAACGTATTCTGTAAAATGTTGGTCGTTTTGATCAAAGCATTATTTGTGTTATTCCATTCTCTTGGCTTGTCAAGTTGCGTTTCCCACAATTGGATCGACAGATTATCAGTGTTCAATATGTTTTGATAATACCCTCTTTCCATTGTTTGTTTATCTCCTTTGCTCAAACGGTTTTTTTGCAATTCATTTACAAATGCATTGTTTTTATAAATAATGTGTGAGTTGATCTCCGGAATTGAAATCAAGAATAAAAGAATGATATATACGGTGGTACAAGTTGTTCTGTGCAGTAAGAAGAATGATGAGATCTTG
Source organism: Bacteroidota bacterium (assembly GCA_947466965.1). Taxonomy (GTDB): domain Bacteria; phylum Bacteroidota; class Bacteroidia; order 2-12-FULL-35-15; family 2-12-FULL-35-15; genus 2-12-FULL-35-15. The sequence continues at coordinate 5,352 of CANIFU010000096.1, read as the reverse complement.
CTTAAAACTCCTTTTTTTAATGAATAGTTGGTAAGTAGCATCAATATAATAAAACCGACCATTCCGCCAATGATTTTTATCCAATCTGTATATGAACCTGTTTTATAAAATGTTAATAAGTAAAGCCACTCTGTGATCGATGAGCTGCTCCACATCATCCAGATAGTACACATGAATAGGAATATTCCGATTGTTTTTATGATCTGTAAAAGAGCACTTTTGAGCTGCCAGGTTTCTGATGTATCTATTGTTTTATTTTGGCCATATCTTTCCTGATACATTGAATTTAGCATTACAGTAATACCGAATGTCATCCAAAATAAAATATCACACGTTGCCAAGGGAAAAAAACCTCTAATCCAGAACCATTGATATCCATGCATGAACCAGTTGATGACAAAAACAATTAAAATAGTGATTGGGATTGCATATTTTTCATTTAGTTTTCGGATTTTGAAATAGATGGGATAATAAAAAATCTTCATCATAAATTCTCTCCAATATGTATTGATTCTTCTCCATAAATTATTAAAGCTGTAAGCTAAAAAATAATTATTAAAAATTTCTGGTAGATTAAATCCGAATAAACCTAGTATGCCTAATATCAAATGAAACATTCCGGATAAGCGTAAAATCAATGTATAGCTGAATATCATGAATTGAATAATATCAACTATGCTGTGAATATCATTTGTTGTAGGCACAATATAATAGTAGATGAAACGGTAAACAATCAGATGAAGAACTCCTCTGAAAATACGTTGAATGGCATTTTCCAATATAGCCTTAGTTGGGATTGCGTAGTAGGTTTTGATAAATGTTTTAAAGTCGACTATAGGGAACAATGGGAAACAAATGTTCGGCAATAAAAAAAAGTAGGCAACTCGCTGGTAGATCGATATTTTATTTTTTTCGAATCGTAATTCATAAAAATATAAAACGAGTCGGAACATAAACATTGCACCTATCAATGGAAGAAGAAGTGTTATTTTGGAAATGGAAAAAAAGTTGAGTCGTAAGAATATTAATGCAAATACTGTAAAGAAAAGAATAACTAATCGAATATTATATCTCAGAGGTAAATGACAAATTGTGATTAATGAAAGGCCAATGATGATCAGTAATGCGCCTTCAACTAATCCAAGTATGAAAAAGATTGCAGTAAAACTCAGAAGAATGAAAAATGGAGCTTTAAAACGAAATGGCAGCCAATAGTGAATTGCATATCCTCCGACAATGATCGGTAAAAGTGTTAAAATCTGTGTGTCTTTCTCTATTTTAAATTGTTTGATGATAAAAAATAATAATATGATTTTGATAAGAGTGAATGTGTAGTCCTTGAAATTATTTTTATCAGCATTTTTCAGATCAGACTCAGAGCCTGTTCGGTAATCCGGAAAAAAAGTTGCTGATAACAGAGTTGACATATTTTTATACGGTTAAATATAGTAAATTAAAGAATAGGATATCCAGTTAGCTGTAGGGCCGAGATATTATTGTCAGTTTCTAAAAGCCACTTCATATCATCTTCGCTAAAATTTTTTTTCCATTCGAATGTTTTCCCTTCTCTGAAAAAATTTTGTCCACTTTGTTTTTGAAACTCACTTCCATAAGTGTTTTCATTTTTCTTTAAACTATTGAAACTGCATTTCTCTATGATTACATCTATAGGTTGAGAAATTTTTATATTGCAGAAGGTAGCGATTTCTGTTACGAATTTTTCAGGATGCAGATGCAGGTCTTCGTATTTGATAATTAAAATAGAACTAGGCTTGTTTTTTTTATGTTCAAAAGCTTTCGAGACATGTTCTTTCCAGCTTCCATAAGGAGTTTCTATGTTTTTTTTGCTGCGTATAAATTTACTGAATGTTCCTTTGAATTCCTGTAATGCAATTTGATAATGATAAAATGATATCAATACATCTCTGTAATCGCGATAAATGTATACCGTTTTAGGATAGTATTCGAAGAAGGGATAATGTGATTTGATGAACCTCTTACTTGTTTTTTTATTTATAATATCTTTTGCTGAGTGGATACCATGCACATAGTTGTCGATGTTATTAAAGGTGATCGTATTTTTATTATCCAGCATGTTTGCAATTAAAAAACGCAACCATGTATTTCCTGATTTTGGGTAGGAAACAATAAAAATATCGTCTTTGTGAAGCCTATTAATAGCAAGCAAAAAGGCTCCTTTGTTAAACAATCCAATTTTAACAAGGAAAAAACGAATGTATTGTTTTATAGGCGTGTTCAAAGTTGATAACCTAAAAGATGAATGTATTTATTTGCTGACGAATTACATAATGAAATTTCTTCTTCACTCATTTCGCTCCTATATCTATTTGTTGTCCCTTTATTAAAGTTTTTATTCAGATTTTTAGTCTTCTCATATTTATTTATTATGATTGAAATGGTTTTAATATCAAGTGTAAAGCTTAGGTAGTTTGAAATATTATGAAGTTCAGTAGCGGGAGATTGAGTAATGTTTTCATATCGTATAACTAAAATATTTTTGTAATGAAGCCATTTTTCGCATTTTTTGAACTCCTCAATGATTGCAGGTAGCGTGTTATTTATTGATGTGAATTTTTTAAAAGGATTATTTGGCTCTTTTCTTTTCCCGTGATCAATTGCAGAAAGTACAATATCTCGAGGGTCTCTGATGGTGCAAGTTGCTTTTGTTGCATATAATTTTAGAAGAAATCGAATAAAAAATGAGGGCGCTGAGTGAGTTTTAATAACGATGCTTCCGTAAAAAGCGTGAATGAGAATTATTAGAAGTGTGGAAGTTATTCCAAATTTATAGACAAACCCTTCTTTAAAAAAAGCTTTAAATTTTTGTTGTCCGTTTTTAATTCCGGAAGCCAATAATAATTCTTCAGTATAAGTGTAAGTAATTGTACTTGCAGATTTAGGAAGTCCGTAACTGATTATTATCATTAGTGCATCTCGATAGTATCCACTAAATTAATAATATTTGTAACACACTAATTTAATTTAATTAAATTAGTGAAAAATATTGTAACTCATGCTTTCGATTGCTCATATTATTAACCCAGTTTCGGCTGCTGATAACCAAGATCTGCACCTGATCCAGAAGATTACTTTTGGTTCTATTGTAAAAGCAAAAGAGTATTCCGGGAATGATTTGAGCATAAACATTTATACGACACAGTATGCAGATGCCCGCGGAGCCATTCCATCTGATTTTACAATACTAGAAGATCTTTCACGGACAGTGGCTTCTGATTATTTGTTTAATAAAAATCGCAAACTACCTATTACGAAGGATATTTTACAGAAACTTTATGATAATTCCCAAGCAGATTATTTTATTTACACAAATCTTGATATCTGCCTGATGCCTCAGTTTTACTCTGCTGTTTCGGATTATATAGCGAGAGGACACGATGCATTTGTTATAAATAGAAGAAGGATCTCCGTTAGTTATAATTCAGTATCCCAGTTAAACGAGATGTATTCAGAAATTGGTGCTGTTCATACTGGATATGATACTTTTGTTTTTAAAAGAAGTCTATTTGAAAAGTTTGTATTAAAAGACCTGTGTATAGGTATTCCTAAAGCAGGAAACGATTTGTTTTATAATATTTTTTGTTTTGCAGATAATCCGAAATTATTTACGGATAAACATCTTACAATTCATATCGGGATGGAACTTACAAAAGAATGGGGTGATGCTGAATATCGCAATCACAATGAAAAAGAATTTAAATCATTGATCATTGATTTAGCTCCTTTTATTGACATTACAAAGTTCCCGGGCTCAGAGTTGATTTTTTTAAAACGTCATTTCAAATGGCTTATGAATCCAACATTTCATTATCCTACTATGTTAAAGGCTGATTTGAAACAGTTGGGTAAAAAACGAAAAAGAAAAGAAAAAGTGTCAAGGAGCTTTAAGGAGAAATATTTTGAATGGCTGATCAATTATATTAATTTTGATTAGGACTTTTTAATAGTAATTTCCATATATTTCTGGCTAGCTTGCGCACAGGCGTCTGAAGTCTGTTCAGTTTTTGAAAACGTTTCACTTCTTTAACAAATGCATCCCCTTTAGATTTAACAATCCTATCAAACTTTTTAGAAGCATACTCATATAACATCAGATCATATTTGTTGTAATGATTCAGCAGCCGATAAGTTTCTTCATCAAATGTATCGACATATTTTTTTTTCTCAGAAACATTGGCATTTACATAGAAAGGAAAGGACCAGCTAAGTTTTTGTTTCAGATAGATTAATGACTCATCAAAACGTTCGCAAATACCAAATGCCTGAAAGTGCGAATCGAAATTTTTTAATGCAATGGCATATATTTTTTCATCTACTTCTCCAAATTTTAAGTCGATCGCATTTGCTAAATAGCGCACATGGCAATTATCGAATACTTGTAATTTTCCTCCTTTTAATATATCTTTTAATGTATATTTTTTGCGTAATATTTCTTCATGAAAATGATGGTTTTTCTCTTGGTATAAATAATTGAATCCTGAGATACTTCTTTTTATAGGATCTCTGAAAAAAGTAAAGTAAGTGATAGGCTCCGGATAAATCAAATGAACTCCAAATGCTAAATGTCCTTTTAATAGCCTGATTTTTTTTTTCTCGGAATCATTTAATTTTTCAAATTTTTCAATTTGTTTATAGTGTCCGGTAGTAAAAAATTTCAAACCCCTATATTCGTTATGTAAAATGTGATGAACAGTAGTACCTGCTGTTTTAGGGATGTGAAGAAAAATTAGTGGTTCTATTCCTGCCATTTTAATATCGGACTAAGATAAATAATTTCAACATAACTCGGATGGTTCCTCTAACAAACCAAGGAAGTTTTATGATGAAAGAGTACTTGTACTCTAACTTTTGAAGTGCAATTAATGAAAGTACATTTGCACAAATATTTTTTTGCTGTTCTTTAAATTCATCTCTCAATACATCAACAATCAAAACGTATCTGATGGCATTGCTATGGTTCCAGGCTCTGTGATAATTGGCATCGCAAAATAATAGCACTTTTCCTTCTTCCCAGCCCATTTCTTCTGTGCCCACTCCAATGCCACATGCTGGATATTTTGCAGGGATCTTTAGTGCCAGATGAGCCCTTAGTGTTGTGTTCGTATCTCCATAATGTGGTTTAATGTCAGTATTTGGTGAAAGAACACTTATTCCAGCAGTCATAAAACCCGGAATTGAAGAGAGGATCTTATCGAGTTCGGGAATGTATTTGCATAATTCTTCATTCTTTTTACTCCAAAAATAAAATTCGCCAACTTTCCAGGATTGTTTTTTGTGTACTAGTTCGGAGTTGAAATAGGGGTCAAGTGAAGT
>CANIFU010000095.1 GCA_947466965.1 Bacteroidota bacterium | reverse complement strand
TTAATGAACGCCTCATTTATCTCTACCCCCACTTTATCTTCCTTTAAATAGGCATCATTTACACAACAGATAATGGTTTTAAATTTTAGCTGCAGAAATTCAGTTATCATTTCGTATGTATTTCTCTTCCAGAGAGGAAACACAGCTTCTAATCCCGCTTTCATTAAATTATTTTCTCTATACGTTCGAAGATCTTCCAAAAAAATATCTCCGAAAATAACTTTTGTTATGCCGAGTGCTTTGTATTTTAAAAGCAACACATCCATTTTGTATTCATATTCCGAATTGGTTCCTTCTTTTACATACATTTTTATCAAAGGCAAACCAATAGATGCTGCTTGTTGATCGAGCAATTCTTCCCTTACACCATGCATGGAAATTCTTTTGAAAGCAGCATTTACAGAAGTAAGCAAAGCAACTACTTCAAATTTACCTTCTGTTAAAACTTTATATAATGCTAAAGCGGAGTCTTTCCCTCCGCTCCAAAAAAATATTGCTTTTGATTTTTGATGCATTATAAATTATAGCGAAGTGTTAAATAAAATCCTCTACCTCTTGTTGTAAAACCATTGATTTCAAAATACTTTTTATTAAGTACATTTTCCACTCTTAAATTAGCGGATAAACCTTTGTAAATAATTGCTTTTACAGACAAATCCAAGAGTGTATATTGCTCCACTGCCACTGTTCCCAAAGCGCCATAAGGTCCTAAGGTTGTTTCATAATAAACATCTGCTCGAGAACCAACATAACGAATATCACTACGAATAGAAAATTGTTTTATAGGAGAATATGTCAAAGATAAATTTGCAGTACTTGGTCTACGAGACAATCCCAAAGTCTCCACTTCTTTATTTGTAATAAATGCTCCATTTCCATATATCTGGATATGATTTCCATGTGTTTGTGCCGTATCAACATCACTTGGCTTGTATTTTAACTTACCACTTACCAAACTAACATTTGCTGAAATACTTAATTTTTCTGAAACCTTAGAGCTTATCCCTAATTCTACACCTTGAGTTGTCATCGTTCCTAAATTAATATAGGTATCGCCCCTGTAATCATCTCTCGAATTTTGTCCCAATGTATCTATTCCAATATTTTTATCCCACAAATAAACATACTCAATTACATTTTTCACTTCCGTATTAAAAAACGCGGCTGAAAGTGTTGTTTTGTTTATTTTTTGCTTGTAACCCAGTTCAAATGTTTTCGAACTTTCGGGGTCCAATTTTTTATTTCCACGAGTTAATCCCGTTGTGAATTGTGTATCAAAAGTTTTATAATCTGTAGCATCATAAAGCTGATACAATGATGGTGCATTGTAGCCTGAAGCTATTGTTAAATATAACAATCCTCCTTCCAACACTTTTACAGATGGATTAATTTCATAGGTGAAATTCGTACCAAATAAATTGTGTTTGCTCATTCTTAATCCTCCTGAAATTGAAATCGCTTTTGCTTTTTCAGAAATCAGTTCTCCACCTATATCTGTATGCAAAAACACATTAGAGGTGCTCGACTGAGGATTAACAGAATCTGTTGAAGTTTTTAATTCAACATAATCAGGCGGAACACCCCAAGCATTATAATACAAATAACTTGTATTCACCCTCATTTGTTCGCCATATAAACCTCCTCCGGCAACTAGATTAATGCCTTTAACGGAATAATTTACCTGTAATTCATTGCTCATCACCTTCCCTTCATAAGTGCCTTTATTGTTAGTCCGATCAAAAGTACCAGCATTGTCAATAATTGAAGAGTCATCAATAGCAATCCGTTTCATCGAAGACATGCCACCTATGTAACTTAAATTTAATTTATCATTAAACTTATAAGTAGCACCATATGTTATTAAACTACGTTTAAAATCAATTGCATAATTATCATCATCCTTATAGGCTGTCTTATCAATTTCAGTGAGTTGTTGCGTTTGTTTGAAGGAAGCATAAACATCGAATTTTTTATTTTGAAAACCGATTTTCCCTACCCAATCTAATTTTGAAAAATCATCTTTCATATCTGAATGCTTATAAACCGATGCCATAGTAACTGTGTCATTTGTAGCATTAAGCCCATTCACATTTGCATTCGACACCTCAGCAGCAACATAAAAACCATTTTTAAATGCGTAATTCAGGTATACATTTTCTAAAAGTTGTCGCGTATCCTCACCAAAAACACCTCCTATTATAGCTACATCTAAAGATAATCCTGGCTTTTTCGATTTTTTTGTTAGGATGTTAATTACGCCACCAATAGCTGATGAACCATAAAGCGTGCTGTGCGAACCTCTTACAATTTCTATCTTATCAATATTTGCTAATGAAAGTTCTGCCATATCTATAGAATTATTAATGGCTGATGGATCTGTAATCCGAACACCATCAATCAAAAGCACTGTTTGATTACTGTTTGCACCTCTAGTAAAAATACTAGCCGTCATGCCTGGATTTTGACCCGCACCAACCACATACATTCCCTCTTGCTGTGAAAAAAGTTCAGCTATAGAATTAGCTCCAGATTTTTCAATGTCATCAGCCGAAATCACAGTGATACTGCGCCCCACATCGTTGATATTTTTTTCGCTTCGAGTAGCAGACACCACTACTTCATTTAATTGTTTGTTTTTTAATGAATCTTGTGCAGTTAAATTAAACGATAGAAACATCGCAGCACTTGTTAATTGAAAGATTTTCTCCTTTTTCATTTTAAAAAGATTTTAAATGATTAATAAAAGGAGTAAAAAGGGAACGGATAGAATTATAGTGAAAAATCTTTTTCCATTCTTAGCTCTTTACCCGAAAGCATTGAATTTGTGCAAAAGGCAGGTCTTCTGACTTGTTCTACTTAACGCCTTCCCGTAATAAAACAGTGGCTCAATTGTTAATAACACTATTTCTAGTGAGAACTTACAGCATCGGGAAATGTCCAGGATTTACACCTGATTCCCTTTTAATTTTGATTATTACAATCAAAAACCAAATTGCGCTGCAAATGTAAAAATAAATTTCAATTAACAACTTTTGAAATTACATTTGCCTATAATTACTCTATTTTAGAAAATAGTAGATAACATCCAATTATTCTTTTACAAGCACTAATCGATCAAATAAATCAAACAATTGGATTTTAAAGAAAAAGACACCAGAATAAAATTAACTATGAATACTGAAAACAAATTCATCTACATCGCATACAACAAACCTGCTGGAGTTATTACGACAACAGAAAAAATAGAAGGAAATATAATTGACGCCATACGTCACAAAGAAAATATTCTTCCTATTGGAAGATTGGATAAAGATTCGGAAGGCTTGATTTTATTAACCAATAACGGAGCTATCATCAATAAAATCATTCATCCCGATTTTGAGCATGAGAAAGAATATGTGGTTACACTGAATCTTCCCTTGCGAAATCAATTTTTAAAACAAATGGCAGAAGGTGTTAACATCGGAGATGCGCTTACAAAACCGTGTAAGTTAAAAGCAGAGCCCAACACAAGAAGGGTGTTCCGAATTATTCTGAAACAAGGCTTAAATCGGCAAATAAGAAGAATGTGCAATGTATTCGATTACCAGGTTATAAAATTACAACGTGTACGTATTATGAATATAAAAATGGGAGCGCTAAAAGTTGGTTCATGGCGCGACTTAAGCGAGGAAGAGATCACTGAATTTTTGTTACAGTTAACCTAAAATCATACTCTTGGTATACTAAAGAATGGTGTTTTGGATAAACAACTATATATTTTGTTAGAGGAAATAATGGCTTACTATAAAACAGAAAGACCTCGATTACTCGAGGTCTTTCTGTGTATTATTTTCTACTTACTAGAAGTGGAAAGTTACTCTTAATGAACCAGAACCAGTTGATCCAGAACCAGAACCACTAGCATTGAAGATAGTATTGTTGTTGATATCAGTATCAAAACCAAACTTAGAAGAACCACCAGTTTCTGTTTCTTGTGTACCAACTGTAGCTCCGCTGATTGATTCAGTAGTTGTAGTTACTGTACCTGAAGTTTGGAATCCAATTCCCCAACCGTATTCAGCACCGATAGAAATTTTCGGGAAGATGAAATACTCCGCTCCGATAAAACCACGAACACCTATTCCGAAAGTTGTTCCGAATTTTTTCTCAGTAATACGAGCAGCATTACCGTAAGTATCAGTTGTAATGTTTGAACCAAAGTTAGTAGAGTTACCAACACCTGAAGTAGTAGATAAAGAATTTCCGTAATCATATAACGTTTTTGCGCTAGTGATCCAGATAATCGCGTCAGCACCATAATAACCTTGCAAACGCGTTTTTCCTCTTCTGAATTCTTTACCTAAACCAATTGCGATGTTAGTGTTACGAACCTTCATTTTATCTTCAACCATTGCAGGCACTTGAGGATAAACTAGAGGAGCTGTACTGGATGCATCACCAATCATAGCTTTAGTAGTTTGGTTAGTAAAACCAATACGAACTAAAACTCTGTAAGCACTTTTCTCATCGATGAATTTTTTTCCGATGATTGTTTGATCCGTGTTTAACCAACTTGCACCAGGAGCACTGTTAGCTGTGCTTCCATTAAACGCATTTCCTATATAGTTAAAGATAGGAGTTGCATCCATAGAGATTGCCCAATCTTCTGCCTCTGGCAAAATTGGTTCACCTTTTTTTGATGTTAAATCTTGCGCAAAAGCACCTGTTACGCCAAATGCTAAAGCAATTACTAGTACTGATTTTTTCATAGTTTTTGTTTGTTAAGTTTAAATTAATTGATTCAAATTAAAATTCAGTGGCACAAAGTTAAAGAATATTTGCATTAATACAAGTTATCAACAATATGATTGTTATCAACAGTTAAATGTTAGTAAGTATCAATCTCCCCATTCTTTATTTTCAAGCAAGGGAACAAATTTAAATTCCCCGTATTCAAGCATTTCAAACTTCTTTGGGGCTATTTTCTTGATCATCGTCATGATCTGAACCTTATCTCCCAAAGGAATAATCATGATTCCTCCTACTTTCAACTGATCCAGAAGCGCATCTGGAACGATTGGTGCACCAGCAGTAATTATGATCTTGTCAAATGGAGCAAAAATGGGTAATCCTTTATAACCATCACCGTAAAAGAACTTGGGATTATAACCAATGGAAGGCAAAAATGTTTTCGTAAGATCAAAAAGAGTCTTTTGGCGCTCAATTGTGAATACTTTTACCCCCATTTCCAACAAAACACTGGTTTGATAACCCGATCCCGTTCCGATCTCCAACACTTTTTCTCCCTTTTTTAACTCTAAAAGCTCAGTTTGGAAGGCAACAGTGTGCGGACGAGAAATCGTTTGACCTGCTCCTATAGGAAAAGCGATATCCTCGTATGCCCTTTCAATAAAAGAACTATTAAGAAATAAATGACGGGGAACAGTTTCTATAGCCCTTAACACCTCTTCGTTTTCTATCCCCTTTTCTTTCAAAAGTCCCGCCAATTGCCTTCGTAAACCTTTATGCCTGTATGTATCGTTCACCATATCTATATTATAGACCACGAAATTAACAATAGTATAGTTATAATTATGAGTATTTTTTCAAGAACCGATTGTGGAAAAAAGTATTTTTGTCAGAAATCAATGCATCTATGATAAAAATTGGAGTATTAGGAGCCGGACATCTTGGCAAAATTCACATACGTTTATTAAAAGAGATCGACAAATATGAACTGATCGGCTTTTATGATGCCAATCCCGATGCTGCTGCGGCTGTGGAGAAGGAATTTGGTATTAAAGCATTCAACTCTATCGAGAGCTTAGTCGAACTTGTTGATGCTGTCGATATTGTAACACCCACGATCACTCATTATGATTGTGCTTCAAAAGCTATCAAAAGCTCGAAGCATATTTTTATTGAAAAACCGGTAACCAATACTATAGAAGAAGCAAAAAGTTTGATCGGACTTTCAAAAGAAGCAAATGTAAAGGTGCAGGTGGGACATGTGGAGCGTTTTAATCCGGCTTTTATTGCAGCTCGGGATTATTGCTCCAGTCCAATGTTTATTGAAACACATCGTCTCGCTCAATTTAACCCAAGAGGAACAGATGTTTCTGTTGTATTGGATCTAATGATCCACGACATCGACATTATCCTTAGTGTTGTAAAATCAAACATTAAACGAATCAGCGCCAGTGGCGTTGCCGTTGTGAGTGAAAGTCCGGATATAGCAAATGCCCGTATCGAATTTGATAATGGCTGTGTTGCCAACCTTACCGCGAGCAGAATTTCAATGAAAAACATGCGTAAATCACGTTTTTTCCAAAAAGATGCTTACATTTCAGTTGATTTTTTAGACAAGAAAGTAGATGTGATTCGTTTAAATGATGTGGTAGGTGAAGCAGATCCTTTAGCAGTTACAATAGACCTTGGAAATGGCAAAGGTTCAAAACAGATTTATTTCGAAAATCCAGGAATTTCTCCAAGCAACGCAATAAAAATGGAACTGGAAGCGTTTGCTGATTCAATAATCAGCAACACAACACCTTTGGTAAGTATTGATGATGGATATAAAGCATTGGATGTAGCCTATAAAATTATCGAGAAAATGAAGCTGACATCCAACTATAAAGAGGAAGAAGGAATTCCAAACAAGTAAAAAATGAATAAACGATACCCTTATAGTTTAATAAGCCTGTTTGCCCTCATTTTCATGAGCTCATGCGAGTTGTATAATCCGGCAGAGCCAACTCCTGCCTATATTCATATTGATAAGTTTATTCTAAATACGGCCTATTTGACCGAAGGTTCAAACTCGCATAAAATTACCGATGCCTGGGTATATATCGATGATCAACTATTAGGTTGTTTTGAATTGCCAGCCACTTTCCCTGTGATTGCCGAAGGAACTCATTCTGTAAAGATTAGACCCGGTATAAAGGTGAATGGAATTGCCGCAACAAGATCGCCTTACCCCTTCTATTCAAAACACGAACAATTAGTTAATTTTCAAGCAGGTACAACAGTTACTTTAACTCCTTCTGTAAGTTATTTAGCAACAACCCGTTTTGCTTTTTTAGAAGATTTTGAAGGTGCTGGCGTAACCATTTCTGCTACTTCTAACTCGGATACAACCTTTCAGGAAATTTACTCCATTACGCCAGATCCTAATGTATTCGAAGGTACAAGCAGCGGTGTTGCCTATATTGATGCCACTAGAACTTTTTTTGAATGTGCAACCGTTGCAAAATATCCATTGCCAATCAACGGATCCTACGTTTTTCTTGAATTCAACTACAAATGTAATTATGAATTTACCGTGAGTGTTATTGCTTACGGAACAAGTTCATCAGTGCAATATACTGCTCTGAACCTCAATCCAAGTAGTAACTGGAATAAGGCGTATATTTACCTAACACCAAATGTTAGTGGCGCCTTTACAGCAGTGGACTATAAAATTGCATGGGGAATGCTTAACTCTTCAGGAACTGACAGCGCCGCTCTGCTTCTCGATAACATAAAACTTGTTTACTAGTCAAATCGTTTTAAATTAGTCGTTTTATGGTTTTGCGCTCACAAAATTGAATGAAAACAGGATGCAGAAAGAAGGACATAGTGCATATGGCCAAAAGATAACTTAGCAGTTTATGAATAAAAATTTACAAGTTTTTAAATACCTTTTTGCCGATATTTCAGCCGCAATGCTCGCTTGGGCAATCTTCTTTTCCTTCCGGAAACTTTACATTGAAACCGCAAAATTTGGCACGC
>CANIFU010000094.1 GCA_947466965.1 Bacteroidota bacterium | reverse complement strand
TGGAACATCAATACCCAATAATTGGAGAACAAAACCCTGACTCGTTTAAGGTTTTAGATATGCTTATTAAAGCTGATCACAAAATAATATTAAACACTATGCGGGTTGAATTTCAGGATGGAACATTGGAAGAAGCGATGAATTATATACAAAAGGAATTATCGAAAATTGATGCTGCCTATAAGAATTTTAAGCTGGAGCATACTCACGAAAAAATTCACCCTCCTGTATGGAACTGGGATAGGCATTTGGAAGATCAATGTATTTACATTGATGATATATGTATAGGTACGCCTATGCGAAATAATATTACTAGTTTAGGTGAAATGGTTGACTGGAGCTCTTTAAATAAACAGTTTCGTGAGTTTGGTGTTTATTAGCAAAAACACTGATAAAATTAGTCTTCAAGATATTCTGTTCATGTTAAAAAAATAATACCAAAGTTAATACCTCTAATACATCCACCTACAAAAGAAAAAATCCTTGCAATCTATTGATTTGCAAGGATTTAGATGTTGTTAAGTGTAGCCCGTAGGGGGCTTAGATTATCCTTTTTTATCAATCCTTTTCAGAATTCATTGAAACCCTACTTTTCAATGTTTATAGATGTTTGGTCTTTTACGCTGTTTTGATAAAGACCGATTTTGAATGTTAAAGAACGACTAAAAAATCCACCTATTTAAGAAAAAAATCCACCTGTTTTTCCACCTGTTTTTGAACCCTAAAAAGCTGGTTCGATTCCCCGTGGAGCTACTCATTTTCTTAATTCGGGATGCAAATATAGGTATTTTTAGTATTTATCCAAAAATATTATGTAAAATTTTCTAAATATCAAGTATAATGAGGATTCGGGGTACCTCTACCTTCCTAGTTCGTTGCACTTTTGTATCGTTAAACTTAAAACTAAACGATATAGCAGTTGTGGTTGATTGAAATCTAGAAATTCAAACTAGTCCTCAGAATAATAAAAGCCCTTTTGATTAATACAAATAAGGGAATAGCAAAAGGGAGGCATTGGTCTACGAAAAGAAATTATCGTATATTTGAAATACGGTCTTCGCAGAATGTCCGTATAAAGCCCCCTTATGATGTTGCATCTCCAACGTTATAAGCAACCAAAATAAGATTCGAAAGCAAACATTAAGTATGAACATTACCCAAATAGAGAATAATCTCAAATTACTCTTAAATACCCTAGATAAAGAAACCTTTATCTATAACTTGTTGGAATCATATTACCTACCTAAAGCTACAATTTCCCGTTTACATAAAGGAAGTTTGAATTTGAGTAAAGTACCAGGTGAAGTGTCGTGGAAGAAAAAACTATTCTTCAAAGAAGAACTTAAGAAAGATTTACACCTGACCATTTCATCTTTAAAAGATGAACTAAAACATAACCAACGCTTTCTAATTGTAACAGATTATGAAACGCTTTTAGCAATAGATACACTTACGCAAGATCAGTTAGATATTCCAATTACTGATTTACCAAAATTTTACGACTTCTTTTTGCCTTGGGCGGGAATGGAAAAAGCAACACATGCAGCTGAAAATCCTGCTGATGTGAAAGCAGCGGAGAAGATGGCGAAGTTGTTTGATGAAATAAAAAAAGACAATCCAAATACATCGGCGGAGTTCAACCATAACCTGAATATTTTCTTTTCACGTTTATTGTTCTGTTACTTTGCGGAAGACACCAATATATTTGAAGACAACCAATTCTCTCACGCAGTTGAATCACATACTCGAGGTGATGGTTCCGATTTAGATGCTTACCTGAATAGATTGTTTTGGGTATTGAACACACCAATGGATAAACGTGGTGATATTCCCAATTACCTTAATGCCTTTCCGTATGTGAATGGTGGTTTATTCAGAGAAGAAATTCCTTGTCCGAAGTTTAAATCAAAATCAAGACAACTACTCATAGATTCAGGAGATAGCAACGATTGGTCCGCAATCAATCCTGATATTTTTGGTTCCATGTTTCAGGCAGTTATTTCCCCTGAGCATAGAGGTGGTTTAGGCGCACACTATACATCAGTTCCAAACATTATGAAGGTTATTGAACCTTTGTTTTTAAATGAACTGAAAGAAGCGTTTGAAGATGCTATTGGGAATGAGAAAAAGTTGAAAGAACTACTTCACCGTATTGCCAAAATCAAACTTTTTGACCCTGCTTGTGGTAGTGGTAACTTTCTCATTATCGCTTACAAAGAATTGCGCCGTTTGGAAATGCTCATCTTAAAAGAATTGGGTGGTTTTGCTTTCTCAGGCATACACCTTAATAATTTCTACGGCATTGAGTTAGACGATTTTGCACATGAGATTGCTAAACTATCTTTGTGGTTAGCAGAGCATCAAATGAACGTTGAGTTCTTCAATGAGTTTGGACGCACCAACCCCACCTTGCCACTCCAAGAAGCGGGGCAAATTGTGTGTGGGAATGCGTGTCGTTTGGATTGGGAAAAGGTTTGCCCAAAAAATGAAGGAGATGAGATTTATATAATGGGGAATCCGCCCTATTTGGGCTCAAGTATGCAGAATAAAATTCAAAAAAAGGACATGGAAATTGTTTTTGCAGGCCTGAATAATTTTAAGAATTTAGATTACATTTCTGTATGGTTTTTAAAAGCAAGTAATTACATAAATAATACCATTGGTTCATTTGCTTTTGTATCAACTAATTCAATTTGTCAAGGAGAGCAAATAGGATTATTGTGGCCTCATATAATAAGTCAAAGTCAGGAATTGTTCTTCGCTCATAAATCCTTTAAATGGCAAAATAATGCAAAAGATAAAGCTGCCGTAATTGTAATTATTGTTGGAGTATGTAATAGTACTTCAAAAAAAGCAAAAATAATTTATGATAATGGAATTGCTTCTGAAGTCAATCATATCAGCCCATATTTGACAAAAAAGCCAACTCCTTTTGTATTCAGGAGAAGTTCTTCAATATCTGGATTTCCACTAATGGTGAAAGGAAACTATGCTACTGATGACGGGAATTTAATTTTTGACTCATCAGAAAAAGACGCTTTACTAGGAGTTTATCCAGAGGCTAATAAATGGATTAAAAAGTATGTTGGTTCGCAAGAATTTATAAATAATATTGATAGATACTGTCTTTGGATTGATGACTGCGATCTACCTAACGCAATTTTAGTACCTGAAATAAAAAAACGAATCGATAATGTTCGAGATTTTAGGCTACAAAGTAAAGCACCTTCTACAATTGAAAAAGCAATTACTCCACATCGTTTTATTCAGATACAATCGGAACCAAATAATGGAATAATTGTACCTAGCGTTTCATCAGAACGCAGAAAGTATATACCTGTGGGATTTGTTGATGATAATTATGTAGTCAATGCCCAATGCCTAGTAAGTTATGATGCTGAACCTTTTCTTTTGTCAGTAATTTCATCTAATATGCATATGGTTTGGGTTAGCATTGTGTCAGGTAAATTAAAAACTGATTATAGATATTCATCAGCACTGTGCTTTCATACTTTTCCATTCCCTTCAATATCAACTCAACGCAAAGAAGAACTTACCCAATGTACTTTCCGCATTTTAGAAGAACGAGAAAAACACCCTGAAAAAACATTGGCTCAATTATATGATCCTGACAAAATGCCTGACGGTTTAAAAGAAGCGCACCGTTTGAATGATGAAGCAGTAGAGCGTTGTTATAGAAGTACTCCTTTTAATAGTGATGAAGAACGCTTGGAGTACCTATTCAAATTGTATGAAAAGATGATCCAAGAAGAAAAGGAAAAAGGAACATTGTTCGAAGCTGAAAAAAAGACACGTAAAAAGAAATAAGATTATGCCTGATATAGTACACGTAGAATACAAACAAACGGGACAAAGTAAAAGCACCAACCAATATGGTATGCGTGAAATGCAAGAAAAAGCATTTGAAGCTCGTGATGCTCAATACCTGTTATTAAAAGCACCTCCAGCTTCAGGTAAATCGAGAGCCTTGATGTTTTTGGCGTTGGATAAATTGAGTAATCAAGGTATCAAGAAGATTATTGTTGCTGTTCCTGAACGTTCTATCGGTAGTTCTTTCTCAAAAACAGATTTAAAACAATTTGGTTTTTTTGCAAATTGGGAGCCAAATGATAATTATAACCTTTGTACACCTGGAAGTGATGGAAGTAGTAGCAAAGTACAAGCCTTTCATAATTTTTTAAATAATCCTCAAGAACAAATTCTTATTTGTACCCATGCAACTTTACGCTTTGCTTGTGAAGGTTTAGATGAAAAAGTATTTAATAATTGTTTATTGGCAATTGATGAATTCCACCATGTTTCAGCTGATGTAAACAACCGTTTAGGAGATATTATCCGAAACATCATGCAGAAGTCAACGGCACATCTTATTGCTATGACTGGCTCTTATTTTAGAGGCGATAGTGTTCCTGTATTGCACCCTGATGATGAGGCGAAGTTTACTAAAGTAACATACAACTATTACCAACAATTAAATGGCTACGATTATTTGAAATCATTGGGGATTGGTTATCATTTTTACCAAGGGAAATACACCGATTCCATCATGGAAGTATTGGATTTAAACAAAAAGACCATTCTTCACATTCCAAACGTTAACTCGGGTGAATCGACCAAAGATAAACACAACGAAGTAGATTATATCCTTGACCAAATTGGTACAATTGAAAAACAAGACCACGAGACAGGAGTGATTTATGTAAAGAAACATTCAGACGGTAAAATTTTAAAAGTTGCGGATTTAGTAGAAGACACACCAAGAGATAGGGATCGAATTGTCGCATATCTTAGAGATATAAATTCCGTAGATGATATGGATATCATTATCGCTTTAGGTATGGCAAAAGAAGGCTTTGACTGGCCGTATTGTGAACATGCATTAACAGTAGGTTATAGAGGTTCATTAACTGAAATTATCCAAATTATAGGACGAGCAACTCGTGATAGTAATAATAAATCACACGCACAATTCACCAATTTAATTGCTCAGCCTGATGCACAAGACGATGAAGTAAAATTGTCGGTTAATAATATGTTGAAAGCAATTACAGCATCGTTGTTAATGGAGCAAGTGTTAGCACCTAATTGGAAATTTAAAACCAAACTATCAGATGATGATGTTGCTAAACCAGGTGAAATAAAAATCATAGGTTTAAAAGAACCAAGTTCCAAAAGAGTAAGAGATATTATTGAAGATGATTTGAATGAACTGAAAGCAACAATTCTTCAAGACCCAATGATGTTGAAGGCAATGCCAGGGAATGTAGATCCTGAAGTCATAAATAAGGTGTTAATTCCAAAAATCATTCGTACAAAATACCCTGATTTAACAGCAGAAGAAGTTGAAGAAGTGCGTCAAAATGTAGTAGTAGATTCAGTAATTAAAAACGGAGAAATCAAAGAGGTAGAAGATAAACGATTTATCCGAATGGCAGGTCGATTCGTTAATATTGACGACATCCATATTGATTTAATAGACAGAGTCAATCCGTTCCAAAAAGCATTTGAAATCTTATCCAAATCTGTTACAACTAAAGTATTGAAAATCATTCAAGAAACTATTGCAGCAACTCGTATTAAAATGGATTTTGAAGAGGCCAAAATATTATGGCCTAAAGTACAAGAGTTTGTGAAAACATTTAAAAGAGAACCAAACCTTGATTCTCATGATCCTATAGAACAACGAATGGCTGAATGTATAATTTACTTGAAAGAAGAAAAACGTAAAAGATTAGCACAACAAAATGATAGAGGACAAGGATAAAATATTGGATGAAATATTCAGCAATGATCCTTTGGGTTTACTAAACGTAAAACCTAAGACTTCCAATGTCAAAACCGCTGATGAACGATTAAGTAATTCCTTTGAGGAAATTAATGATTTTATAACTAAAAATGAAAGAGAGCCTGCCCCTAATCCATCCAATATATCTGAATATCAATTGTATTCACGTTTAAAAAGTTTACGGGAAGATGAGGGTAAAATGATTGCATTAGAACCACAAGACACATACGGCATACTGCAAGTTGAAAAGAAAGAAATTAATTCCATTGATGATATTTTCAACGATGATATATTGGGGATATTTGATGATGGTGAAGCACAAAGTTTATTTGAATTTAAACATACTCCCAGAGAATTAGCAAGAGCTGAAGCAGATTTTGTAGCACGCCGAAAACCTTGCAAAAACTTCAAAGAATATGAAGAAAAATTTAAATCGGTTCAAGCGGATTTATCAAGTGGCAAAAGAAGTCTTTTGCCTTTTAAAGAAACAATGTTAAAGCCTGGCAGCTTTTATGTTAATCAAGGTGTTTTGTTGTATTTAGAGTCTGTTGATTATGAAGGTCGTGAATGGAGTCGAGGCCCTTCAGAAGGAAATAGAGTAAGGGAATTTAAAGATGGTAGAACTAAAACAATTTTTGAAAATGGAACAAGTTCTAACATGTATTTCCGTTCGTTGGCAAAAGCCTTAATTTCTGAAGGCAAGGCAGTAACTGATAAAAATGATGAAACAATTGTAGAATTTACGAAGCATTTTAGCAGCATTACTGAAGAAGATAAAGAAGCAGGATATATATATGTTTTGAGTTCAAAATCTACTGATCCAAAAATCATAGAAATAAAGAATTTGTTCAAAATTGGTTACACAACAACTCCTGTTGAATCACGTATTAAAAATGCAGAAAAAGAACCAACCTATTTAATGGCACCAGTTCATTTAGAAGCAGAATACAAAACCTTTAATATGAACACCCAAAAGTTTGAGCAACTACTCCATAACTTCTTTGGAACATCTTGCTTGAACATTGATATTTGGGACGAAAAACTTCGGCGTAAAATGCCTCAGGAATGGTTTGTAGTTCCATTACACATTATTGACCACGCAATTGACTTAATCATTTCGGGTGAAATTATTAATTACAAATTCGATACATCTAATGAGCAAATAATAAAGAAATTAGTTTAATAAAATAAAGTGGAAATAGGCATGCTTATAATAGGTGCTAAAAATTTAAAATGATCATATAAAATGGAGACAATAAAAGAGGCAAATAAATTTAGTTTTGGATTAGGTATTTTTTTATTTATGACTATTGGATTCACCATTCTTTTAGAAGGGTTCGATATAAAATCAACCTTAGGCTTTTTGATTGGTATTTATAATATTTGGCAACATGGATTTGTTAAAGACGCTTCAAAATGGAAGGTCAAACCAAAATTAATCCTTATAATTTCGCTAATTATTTTATTGTCAGCATATGGATTTTTATATATTAGAAAGTCAAGTAATTCACAGAATAAAATTATTACAAGAAAAGATATAATTGAAGGAATAGTGACACTAGCAAAACAGGAACTACCTAAATCATATGGGGATAATGGTGATTCAATTATAAAAATTTCAGCAATTTATGAAAATACACTAGAATATTTATACAAAATGAATTCAAAAATTGCGGATTTGGATTCAGTAACATTAAAATCATTTGAATCGGATACAAGGGGATTATTAAAGGACAACATGAAAAAGTGTAATCCTGATCACTTGAATGAATTCAGAAAAAATAAAATAATTTTTAGACACAAATATTTAGATATTGATGGAAACGTTATAAGCATTATTGAAATAAATGCATCAGATTATTAAAAGTATTATAATCGAGTAAACGACTCCACCAGAATTAACTGACGGAGTGCCTCTTACCTAACTTTAGGTTGGCTATCGTTTACAGCTGTTCATTAAATTGCAACTGATGTAATGTTAATATGGTTATTAAAATCGTACTCGCTGCTAGCTAATATTTAGCAATCCAAAAGGTGATATATAATGGAAAATAAAGAAAGAAAAAAATGTTCAAACGCAATCTAAAACAGGAAAATTTTAAAAATAAAAAAGCATTAGCCATCTTATTAGGCTGGTTTCTTATTCACTTTGTTCTGCTTATCTCAACTTTAGGAGATGAAAGCATTAATTCAAAAAGAGTATTTTGGCCTTTCGATAATGATCCTACTCTTGCTACAGATTATGACTTTATTGAATTTTTTATATATGGTTTAATTCCATTAATTACTTTTTTTATTTATATTTTTATTAGTAAAGAAAACAATTTTGCAAAAAAATTAAAGATTAGTTCTTTCTCACTTAAATTGACTGCAAATATTATAATTAAAATTATTCTATCCATTATTATTTTCTTAATTGGCTTTTTATGTTTAGGTGCTTTTCCTTTTTTTGTGGGCCGAATATGGGTTAGAATTACTCTAT
>CANIFU010000093.1 GCA_947466965.1 Bacteroidota bacterium | reverse complement strand
CATTTTGTGTTTTATCGTTTTCATTTTTCACAACAATTTCACCATTTTCCTCTTCACCACCACGTTGTTTATTTTGCTCATTAAAAGCGGTACTATCACTTCTGGTAGTAACAGATTGTATAGGCACAGCAATTATGTTTTCCATTTTTTTTGTTTGAACATCCACCGTTGCGCTCATACCCGGACGAAAAGGAGCGATATTATTATTCGCTGTTAATAGGTCCATATAAGACTCTTGTAAAATCCGGATCTTTACAACAAAATTAGTTACCTGCTCTGCAGTCACACCGGTTGTATTTGCGGAGTTTGCAATTTCTGTAACAATCCCTTTGAATTTTCTTCCCAAATAAGCATCCACCTCAATGTTTGAAGTATCGCCATTCTGAACACGTACAATATCATTCTCGTTTACTTCAACGCTCACTTCCATTTCATTTAAATTTGCAAGTCGCATAATTTCTGTACCTTCCATCTGTGCTGTTCCAACAACACGTTCACCCTTCTCTTTATTCAATTTAGAAACTGTTCCGTTTACCGGAGAATAGATAGTTGTTTTCGCTAAATTATCATTTGCTTCTTTCAAAGAAGCTTCCGTGCTTTTTACGTTATAAGATGAGGCGTCTACATTATCTTCAGCCCCTTTTACATCTGCTTTCGCTCCTTCGTAAGAAGCTTTGGCGGCATCAAAATCAGATTGTGAAATGGCACCTTGATCAAATAATTTTTTATTACGAACAAATGACGCTTCCGCATTTACATACGCCGCTTTTATTTGGTCTAAACGTGCTTTTGAATTTGCCAAATTTGCTTTAGCGCCATTTAGAGTCGCAACCATTCTGCTGGAATTGGATTCATAAATCAACGGATTGATACGACAAAGCAAATCACCTTTTTTCACTTGATCACCTTCTTTCACAAAAAGCTCTACGATCTCACCCGAAACATCGGAACTTATCTTCACCTCAACTTCCGGTTGAATTTTTCCATTTGCGGAAACCGATTCTATAATGTTTCTTTTAGTCGCTTTTTCCGTTGCAATTTTTGCGGATTTATTGCCGGAACAATTTTTCAACAGCATGATCGAAACCAGGAAGACAATTCCAGCAACGATGATCCAAATTATTTTTTTCATAGTATATTGTTATTTCAGCAAACACAACAGAAACTATTTTGATATCTGCAAGTGTCTCCGCTTATTTAGAATTTCAATGGTTTGCCCTGATAAAAATCGAGCACTTTAGTTTTAAAAACATATTCATATTTCGCCTGCAACAAATCACTCTGCGCTTTGATCAACTTATTCTTTGCATCATTATAATCGTTTGTATTCAGCATTCCGACATTAAATTTCTGCTCAGTATATTTAAATGATTCCTGCATTGCTTCAATCGCTCTCATAGAGGCATTGTATTTTTTTAATCCGGCACTCGCATCAGCATAAGCTTGTTGAACATTTTTCTGGATCTGCAATTTTGTAGATTCCACCGTAAGATCGGCATTGAGTTTTTGAATGTGTGCACGGTCGATCGCTGATTTAGTCTGATAACGATTAAAGATCGGAACTGTTAAAAAGAAACCGAAAGACTTATTTACATTGTTGGAGTACTGATCAGTAAAAGGAATTTTCTCGTACGAACCACTCGAGAAAAAAGGAGAAAGAACGGTATCACCGGAGGAAGTCACACTTCCATTTGGAGCATACCCTTGAAAGCTAGGTGTTCCTATCAAACGCTGACTTGCACCTGAATATCCTGTACCGTAAGAGGCGCTGAACGATAAGCGTGGACTCAATCCACCCCAAGCAACATCAACAGATTTTTCGGCACTTTTTACATTGTACTCTGCACTTTTTACTTCCGGCAAATTACTTACAGCTATAGTATAGATCTGAGAAGGAGTAGCAGTTAACAAAACATCTCCACCTACACTTAAATCAGGCTTTACAATAGCCAGACCCTCTGCAGATGGCATATTCAAAAGTTGCGCTAAATTCAGATATGAAATGTCCAATTGATTTTGAGTGTTCGTTAAATTCAATTCTTCTGATGCTAATTGAGATTGAATGTCCAACAAAGTTCCGCGTGCAACTGACCCTGCATCCACCAATATTTTTGTACGATCCACTTGTGCCGCTGTAATTCCCATTTGGTTCTTAGCATTGTCTAAAGCTTCCATGCTAAACAATACTTGCAAATAAGCTGTAGCAATATTTAACGAAACATCATTTTTCATTTTTTCGATATCGTACTTTCCTGCCAAATAGGTAAATTTATTTTGCTGAATAGTATTGATATTTTGTAGACCACTAAACAAATTTACATCTGTACTAACACCAAAGTTTTGAGAAAGCACTTGTGCATCCGCAAACGTGTTAGTGAATCTATCAATCGTTCTCCCGATGTTATAAGAGTGAGAAGCATTTGCATTTAGAGATGGTAATAAATTCGCTTTACTTTGAATCAAAGTAATGTGTGACAATTCTGTATTCAACTCCGATTGTTTAATCTGAATATTATTTTTCAATGCATATTCAATACATTGCTCCAAGGTCATTGTTTGATTTGTAGCAGCAGGTGTTTGTGCATTAAAATTAAAAGCAACAAGCATAAACAAAAACAAAGTCCCTGTATGTATATATTTCGAAAATTTCATAGCCCAACAAATGAGGTACAAATTTAAAAATAGAATTTGATATTTAGGGATAAATCAGGAAATAAGATGCCAACGACAAAAAAGCATTAAAAACCTTACATGACATACTCCCAAGCTGATTTATATGCCCCTTCCGCTTCCACATAATCTAAAAAATCTTTGTAAAAAGGATGATTTCCGATGGTGGCGCTATCACCGATCAACACTAACTTTTTCTTTGCACGGGTAAGTGCCACATTCATCCTCCGGATATCATTTAAAAATCCGATCTCCCGCTGGTCGTTGCTCCTTACCATACTAATATAAATGATATCCCGTTCCTGTCCTTGAAAACCATCCACGGTTTTAATTGCGATATGAGAGCGGTACGCTTCAAATTCTTCGTCTGTGGCAACTAGATTTGTGAGGTATTGCACTTGTTCCTTGTAGGGAGAAATAATTCCGATGGTGATTCTTTTTTTAGATTTTTCAGCAATTTGAAGTGCCGGTGAAGCACCTGAATGTTGTTCCAACAATAATTTAAGATGCTTCATCAACAATTGTCCTTCTTCAGGATTGGCGATACTCAAACTTTCGGGATTCACAATCTCGTTGTAACCGCATCCTGCAGTATCAATAAAGTCGAGTGGAGTATTTAATAAAAACTCGTTTGGGTCAAAACTCAAAACCGTTTCTTTAACAGAAGCATCCGCAATTAAATTTCCCTTATAAAATTTCATGTTAGAGAAATTCATGATTTGTTGGTTCATGCGGTATTGTGTATTCAACATGACCGAAACATTTTCGATGTGCATGCAGTTCTCAAACAAAGTTTCTTTTAATCCTTCCGTTTCTGCTTTTTTAGATTTTACGGTCGGAGGCAATTGAAAATGATCACCGGCAAAAATCACGCGGTTGCTCCGTGAGATGGGAATCCAGCACATTGGCTCTAAGGCCTGAGCTGCTTCATCAATAAACACGGTTGTAAATTGTCTATCACGCATCATGCGTCCGGAAGAAACTACAGGCGTGCAGGCAATTACCTGAGCTTTATCAAACTGTTCACTAATAATATAATCTTCTAGCACCTTTGCATCTTTCAATATTTTTCTTGCTTCCTGATAAAACAATTGCCGCTGTTCGCGTTCTTCCCTGCCAAACGTACGTTTGTATTTTCCTGCCATTCGAAAATATTCTTCGGCGGTTTTGCGATAACTTTTTAAATCCTTGTATGATTCATGTGCCGCCACTTTCGCATCCAGTGTATTCATTAATACTACTTCGGATATGCGCGCAGGATTTCCAAGACGTAACACAGAAATTCCTTCGCGGTGAAGTTTTTCAGTAAGCAAATCCACGGCGGTATTGCTTGAGCTACACACAAGTACTTGTTTCTCGCTGAACAATGTTTGCCGAATTGCCTGAACGAGTGTTGTTGTTTTTCCAGTACCGGGAGGACCATGAATGATAGCCAAATCCTTTGCAGCAATTATTTTTCTGACAGCTTCATTTTGTGATTGATTTAATCCGGTGATGTGAATGGAAGCATCTGTTTTTTCAAAGACAGGCGCTTTAATTTCATACATCACATCACGCAAATGTGCTAAACGGTTATGAGAAGCATTGATCACTTTCTCCAGAGCAATGTCCATTTCCTTATAGCTCGTTTCATCAAACAGCAGGTTAATCCCCAGCTTACCATCATCGCACCAATCGGGCAACTCATCCACATTCAACGACAAACGGATTTTATTCGGACCAAGCACTTTAATAGTACCGTTCAAGGTACCGGATTCGGTATTGTTGTTATTTGAAAAGAGAGAAGCAATTTTTCCACCTGAAAATTTATGGGGTTCATTGTGATTGGTTGTCCGTTCAATATCAATTGAAAGGTACTCACCTAAACCAATTTCAACATTTGAAATTGTGATCGGATACCAGGTAACACCGTTTTCTCTGCGGTGGTTAATATTGTTTCGTGAGAAGTGAACTTTATACTGAGCAAAATCTTCCTCCCGTTCAATCTTTAAGAGTTTACGCAACAGTTGTAATCGTTCAGTATTCGGTTCCATCGGACAACAGTAATAAAATAAGAATTAATTTTTCGAACGCAGGTTGCTTCCCACAGTAATAATTTCTTTGATCATTATGCTTCAAATGAAAGATAATATGCCGTTCCATTATTGGATGTTGTTTTAACATTTCCACTAACCTGTTCAGAAAGGGCCTGTATCAATGTTAAACCTAAGGATTTTGATTCTCTGAGTTCTTTTTGAAAATCGTATCCGATGCCATTGTCGCTTACCATCATTGTAAATTTATCACTCATTTTTGTACAAACAATTTTTATTTCCCCTTTCTGTCCATCTTTGAATGCGTGTTTACAAGAATTTGAAATAAGTTCATTAAGTATCAATCCGCAAGGAATTGCATTCTTAATATCCAAAAAAATATCATCACTCGTGATGCTGAATGTTATTTCATTTAAAACGATGGTATAGGATTGTTTGATGTGATCAACCAGATCCTTAATGTATGAATTAAAATTAATTTTAGCGAGTGTTTCGTGCTGATAAAGACGGTCGTGGATGAGCGCCATAGAGTGAATCCTGTTTCGTGATTCCTCAAACATTCGTTTTGATTTTTCATCTTCCACATAGGCCGATTGCATGCCAAGTAATCCACTTATAACAGCCAGGTTGTTTTTTACACGGTGATGAATTTCAGCAAGTAAAATTTCTTTTTCGCTAAGTGACGCCTGTATTTTTTCTTCTATGTTTTTTTGAGGAGTAATATCTGTCACACGAACAGATTGATATACCTTTCCACCAATATTAATTACACGAATAGCAAGAGAGCCCCAGAATAGATTCTCTTTTTTTGTTTTGTAGAGAATTTCATTTTCATAATATCCTTTGCTGAGGAGCGATTCTTTCATGTCAAGATGCTGTTCCGCCGTAAACTCAATCTTGTGGAGCTCAACTCCATTTATATGATAGAATTCACTTTCTGAATTCATTTCAAAAAGTTCTAAGGCCCGTTTATTTGCTTTCACAATTTTTTTGTAGCTATCATCCACCAAAAACAATGCATCTATAGAAGTATTGAAAATTGATTCAAATTGTTCTTCCAGCAAACTATTATTTTCGCCCAAGATACGTTCCGTTTTTTGAGAAAATTTGATGGTAGAGAACAAGATAACAAAACAGCCTATAACAGTGGTAATTTTATAGGCAATATTTAATATGTACGTTGCCTGATCTGTTAATACAGGGCCTTTAAGTAAAGAGAAGTTGGTGTAATATAAACAGAGCGTAGCCAGTATTGTACTTATGATACAAAATAAGATCCAAGCCAATTGTTTATTCAAGTCAAACAAAACAATAGGTAAAAGGATTAAGGCAATATATATAATATGTACTTCTGAATTTTCTCCGAATAAGGATGCCAATACAAATTGATGAACAAGAACGCCAATAAAAAGGAAGAGTTTGGCAAAGGTATAACCATGTAATTTATTAAAGAAAAGTATTGATATATAAACAAGACAAAAAACAGAAGAAAATACTGCGATTTTTGGAAATCCAAAATAGGAATAAGCGAATACATATGGAAGAGTAAAAAAAACAGAAATAATTGCAAAACGGTTGGTAAGTTTAATGCGTTTAGCAATTGGAATACTTACATCGTCTGTAATTCCTATGCCCGAAATATCTGCCCAAAACTTATTAATTAGATTCATTTTTATTGACTGCAATTTTAATCAAAAGTTACAGATAAAACAAGTTGAAAATTACACTATTTACTCCGGCTAAATGAAATTCATGAAAATTTTTAATTTTTTATTATTTGATTATCAGTTATTTATAAAATATTGCAATACACAACTTGCTAATACATAATATTCTTATGTATCTTTGTGTTATGTATTCATCAGAGCTAATAAAAGGAACTTTAAAAACGATCGTTTTGAAGTTGTTGTCCGAAACAGAAAAAATGTACGGATATGAGATCACACAAAAAGTAAAAGAGTTGACCGACTCAAAAATTGTTATTACAGAAGGTGCACTTTACCCTCTGCTTCATCAGCTGGAAGCAGAAGGAATAGTAACAACTGAAACGGTTAACATTGGTAAACGTGTAAGGAAATACTATACGCTCACTCAAACCGGAAACGAGCGGGCGAAAGAAAAGATTTATGAATTTGCCGATTTCATTAATACAATGACTATTTTACTTGATCTCAAGCCAAACATAAAGTATGTTTAGTTTAACCGAGGAACAAATCGCCTTTATTGAAAACGATATTAAAGTTAGGGGAATCACTTCCCCCGACTTGAGTATCGATCTGCTGGATCATATTTGCTGTGTAATTGAAAATAAACTCGATGGATACAGGAACTTCGACACCGTCTATCAGGAAACACTTTTACTTTTCGGAGAAAAAGGATTGAAAGAGATTCAGGACGAGACAAATCGACTATTAACATTTAAACACTATTATAGTATGAACGCAACAATGAAAATTTCAGGATATATTTCATCATTGATGATCTTATCCGGTGCATTTTTTAAATTTAACCACTGGCCGGGAGCAAGCGCCTTACTGCTTGTTGGTGTATTTTTACTGACTGTACTCTTTTTACCATTACTGTTTATTTTAAAATTTAAAGAGAGTGCAGAAAGTAATAGAAGCATTGCTTTAAGTAGTATCGCTTTTGTGTCCTCTATCTTATTCAGTGTCGGAATTATTTTCAGAATAATGCATTGGCCGGGAGCACAATTTATACTCATCATCGGCGGTGTTTTATTGCTGCTTGCCTATCTCCCCATTTATTTTATCAGTGTTTATAAAAACACAACGAATAAACTAAATGCAAGGGCAACCGTTATTTTGATGATTGCCGGAGTTGGTTTGTTTTTAACTGAAACCGGTATGTCAGGAATACCGCGTCCAACATCTGATAGCTTCTGGAGAGGTGTAACAGAAAGTGAGGACTTGTTAAACTTCAATATTCAGGAAAACGACAAGCGGTATGAAAAAGTAGCAAAGCAGCTCAGCAGCGATTCATCATCCAGAAAATCGGAAAGCATTCTGCAATTGAAAAATGCTACGGACGAATTAATGACTTACACCAAAAAGATGAAAGCATTTCTGATTTCAAAAACAGAAGGTATTTCTGAAGCGGAAGCTGAAAAAATAGACTTGGACGCATTGCGCACTGCAGGTGGTGGAGACATATTGCCGGATCTGTTATTTGGAGAACCATCATCCCCTTACAGTGCGAAGCAGCTGCAAAACAAAATTGGATCTTACAAACAAGTCGTAGAAACAATTGCTCCGTCAACAGATCTGAACAGATTAAATACGGGCAACTTTATGATGTATGGAAAAGAGGTTTCCTGGGAGCAATCGAACTTTGATCACTTGCCGATTGCGCTTATTATCTTTAATATCATCAGAATTGAACTTGGAATAAGCGCTACAGAAAGTGCTGCTTTGAATCAAATCTAAAAAAAATCCCCGGAGTATATACTTCGGGGATTTCATCCATCCTTATTTTACCCTTTGGCCATTCCGGTCCATGTAATATTCTTCACCATCAATCTTCACCTTTGCAATTCCATCTTGAAAGTCGTAAATCCATTCAAACGTTGGCTTAATGATCACCGCTCCGGTTTTGTCTACCAATCCCCAACGCTGCCCTGTGCGCACTTTGGCTAATCCATCAACAAAATTTTCTACCTGGTTGTATTTGGGAGGCACCACAACATTGCCGGTGGTATCAACAAAGCCCCATTTCTGATTTGTTTTTACTCTTGCCAAGCCATCACAATAAGGACCCTGATAATCATACTTTGATGATTTCGGTTTTGATTTTCCTTTTTGAGCGAATGAACCACTTGCAACAAAAAGTAAGATCAATGCAACTAAAAAATGTTTCAAGTGT
>CANIFU010000092.1 GCA_947466965.1 Bacteroidota bacterium | reverse complement strand
TTTAAGCATGGTGGTTTTGTTGTTTTTGAAGAAAATGGGCATGGTTTAGTAGCTGCAATCACAGATCTAGGGAATATGGATTGGAACTCTGCTAAGACAGCTTGCGAAGAGTTAATATTAAATGGTTATAGCGATTGGCATTTACCTTCAAAAGAAGAATTAAATGCACTTTATGTTAATTTAAAACAGAGCGGAGTTGGCGGTTTTGCAAGTGGCAACTATTGGAGTTCCTTCGAGGACTATAATTACAACGCGTGGAGCCAGAATTTCCTCAATGGTTACCAGGGCAACTACAGAGGTAAGGCCAACCCAGACTATGTTCGTGCAGTTCGTGCTTTTTAACTATTTATCAATTTAACTATTTTTAATACTCACTTAGTTGTCGTTTTTTTTGAAAGGGCGCTTTAATTATGATTTTCCATTTTATATATAACTTTATAGGCTAATATTGAAAATGATGTCGATTTGGTATTTGGAAATCTCAATTGATAATTCATCTTTTAAAAAATAAAATTTATGAAGAAAAGAGGAAGACCTGCAAAATATATAGGAGTTGCGAAGGAAATAAGAACACTGTATAATTCAAAAAAAGGTTTAAAACAAATTGATTTTGATAATTTTAAAAATTGGTACGAATCACAAAATGGTTGCTGTTCATACTGTGGTCTAACATCTGCCGATTCTGCTAAATTATTTCATAAATACCCAGATACTACAAGAGGAGGTCGAAGAGGTAAAAGATTAGAATTAGACCGAAAAAATCCATCAATTACTAATTATGGAGAGGATATAAATAATTTAGCATTAGCTTGTTATTGGTGTAATAATGCTAAAACTAATTATTTTTCGTATGAAGAATTTAAGCAAATTGGAGAGTCCATTGGAAAATTGCAGAAGGTTCGTCTTTTATAAAATTAAAACAAGAAAATATAAATTATGAAAAAACTCCTAGTACTCCTAACCCTAGCATTTACAATAACTGCAAATGCGCAAGATGATAAAACAGTAACCTTAACCGTTAGCGGGCAAGGTAAAACGCAAGATGAAGCTAAACAAGTAGCACTAAGAAGCGCCATTGAACAAGCCTTTGGCACTTTTATTTCTTCTAAAACAGAAATACTAAATGATAATTTAGTGAAAGATGAAATAGTATCTGTTACAAATGGTAATATACAAAAGTTTGATGTGCTTTCTGAGGTGCAGATACCAGATGGCAATTATGCAACAACAATAAAGGCCGTTGTTTCTGTAACTAAGCTTACCAGTTTTTGCGAGAGTAAGGGAGTAGAAGTAGAATTTAAAGGTGCGACATTTGCAATGAATATTAAACTCCAAAAGTTAAATGAGGAGGGTGAGTATAAGGCTATTTTAAATTTATGCGAGGTGAGCAGGGAAATACTTTCTAAATCTATAGATTACTCTTTAGATGTGAGTGAGCCCATTTCATATAATGGTTCTAATGACGACTTTATTGTAGGTTTTTCTGTAGAATGTAAGCAGAATAAAAATATGGAACTATTTTATGAATATTTACATAAAACTTTATCCGGTATAATAATGAATAGAGGTGAAATTGAAAATTACAATAAGGTACAAAAGGTAATTTCTTATGTTATTAATTATACTGAAAAATCAAAAGAAAATATAGATACATTATGTCTTAGAAACCCAAAATCACTTTTAGCTTTAAAGAATTTAATGATAAAATCTAATGAAGTTCTTCTGAATTTCAGAATAAAATCTGAAGTTGACACTATCATTGTAAATAAATGTTGTAATGTAAATTATAGAGGTGATTTTTATAACCCTGGAAGTGGAAGGACAGATACTCATGAAATTGACAAATGGTATATAACCGCCAAAGATTTAAAGTGGGGCTTTCCAGCAGCAGGTAAAATAAAGAAAGAGGGTATAAGATATCCAAAAGTAGTATTTGACGAGGCTTATATTTTTTCAACAGGTAAAATGTATGTACAAGCACTAGCCGAAACAAATAAACCATCTATATTATCTGAAGATGAAACATATTATACAGCAACGAATTTTTATTTATCTAAATATAAGATTAATGGTTACGGTTGGGGGGGTGATTGGAGTGAATGGCTCAACAATAAAGGTGATGCACCTTTGGTAATTTTCAACACTCCTTCATATTTATTTTCATTTACATATCAACATATGGTAAAAATTCAAAAGTTAGAAAAAATAACAAAATATAAAATTGAACCTTGGGAGAATAATACTGCTTTATACCCAAAAACTGAATCATCAGAAAACGAGTCCAATAAGGCTTTAAATAAATATAACTATATAACAGATAATGAAAACCTTTTTACAAATCAACAAATTACAGTCTTAGATAAAATAATTTCTGATTTTGAAAAGGCTACTTCAAACGAAATAGCAATTTTAACTAATGAAAGCATAGGCGATTTTACAAATATTAAAGAATACTCAGTAAGCTTAGCAAATAAAATGGGAGTTGGAAAAAAAGATAAAAACAATGGCATATTATTCGTGTTAAGTAAAAAAAGACGAGAAATTTTTATAGCAACAGGTGTAGGGACTGAAAAGATCCTTGATAATAGTAAGTGTCAAGAAATTATATCGGAAACTATTATCCCTTATTTTAAAAAAAACGAATATTATTTAGGTGTTAAAGCTGGATTGGAAGAAAGTATTAAAAAATGGACTGTTTCAAAAAATGAAAAAATTATTGTGGGGGAAAAAGACGGTATAATACAACCAACACAACAAGGCGGAAAAAAGCAGTAAGATAAAGTGCGCTATGAAAAACGATTAGATGCACAAAAGGAAATTATAATGGAGCATGCCAAAAACCAACCTAAAACTATTACTTACAATAATATATACTGGAAATAAAAGCTAATAATAACAATAAAAAACAAAAAAAATGAAACACAATGTTAATTCAATTAAAGTAATCTTAATTACTTTCTCGATTTTTATAACACTATTGTCATCAGCACAGAATGATAAAATAGTTACTTTGACTACTAACGGTCAGGGGAAAACCTCTGAAGAGGCAAAAAATAATGCGCTACGCAGCGCCATTGAACAAGCATTTGGTGCGTTTGTGTCATCTAATACTTCAGTTGTAAATGATAATCTTATTAAAGATGAAATAGTTTCGGTTTCCAATGGGAATATAAGCAAATATGATATTTTGAGTGAGAAAACGTTACCAGATAATACTTGGTTAGTTTCTGTAAAAGCAGATATATCGCCTCAAAATCTTGTTAAATTTTGCGAAAGTAAAGGTATAAAAGTTGATTTTAAAGGGGCTCTTTTTGCAGCGAATGTCAAAATAATGGAGTTAAATAAACAAAACGAACTCAAAACAATAAAAAATTGCTTCGATGTTGCCTGCGATATTCTTCCAAAATCCTATGATTACAGTTTAGAGGTAAGCGAACCTAAAAGCTCTCCCGGAGGCAAATGGATAAGTGATATTACTGTTAAAGCAAAGTTAAATGACAATATAAAAATAATTACCGATTTAATATCTAGTAATTTGGAAGCATTGAGCATACCTGATGACCAAATTAATAAATACAAGGAGTTAAATATTGAAACGTATGAACTACAAGTGATGTTTTTTAAACCTAAAAAAACAGACGAGAAAAATAAAAAGGATAAAAACAGAAAGGAAAAAGCCGAAAATAATCTAACTAGTAAGTTAGAAGATATTACTTTTAAGAAATATAATTTCAGAAACCGGCAAACCATAGAAAGTTTAGAATACTTTTTTGGAGAAATATTGTATAGCCATTCCTTGTATTTTAAAATAAATAATGGCATCGAAACACAAAAAGGATTTGACCTTCAGTGTCAAGAACAAGGTAACATTGATGATCGTCAAATAAAGTACTCTAAAAATTTAACTTTTAAAACAGCACAAACAAATTATTTAAAAAAAACACTAACTAATTATATAGAAATAACTGATCCTGTTGGATTTACGACCCAATTTTGTGTTAAATCAGTTAAATCAGATTTTTTAGGATATAATTACACTGCCAAATTAATGGACAGAGGTATTTCTGGATTTGGAAGCTATAGGACTTTCTTAAATAGTATGGGTTATACAGAAACTCCATACCAGAGCACACATTTAATTAATTTGTATTCCTTACAAAAAGATGAACCATACTTTAAAATATTTCTTGTAAATACTTTAAGCACCGAAGATATTACCAAAATAACTCAATATACAGTAGAGCCTATAATTCAAAAGAATTGTGATAAATAATGATTTGAGATTTAATTTAAATCAACATTTATGTTAGACAAATACGATTATGAATCAAATAATGAAAGCAATAAAATTCTTTCATTAATTGTTGAAAAAACTTTTGATGGGTTTGAGAAATTAATAGACAAAACAGGTCGAAATAATAATTTTTTGGACTGTATTAATAAGATAAACATTATTGATGTTTCTTCGGTAAATTATGAAAACCTATCGAATAATATCACAACAATAGTTGAAACAGTTGAACAGATCAAGCAAAATTCAGTTGGCTTCTCACAAGGCCTTGAATTGTTGACAAACTTTGATAATGCAAATAGCCTTAGAATGGTTTTTATTTACATCAGAGAATTAAAAAAGGAAGCCAAATAAATAAAAAAAATCATAATATGAAATCAATTTTCAAGTCAATTATTATTACGTGTCTATTTGTATTTTCACAACAAATCGTTTTTGCACAAGATGCAGATAAAACTGTTGCAATTACAGTAAGTGGCAGCGGAAAATCACAAGACGAAGCAAAACAAGTAGCATTGAGAAGTGCTATTGAGCAAGCCTTTGGTGCATTTATTTCTTCTAAAACGGAAATACTAAATGACAAGTTAGTTGCGGAACAAATAACATCTGTTGCCAACGGAAACATACAGTCTTTTGATATACTGAATGAGTCTCAGTTGCCAGATGGAAGCTGGGGTGTAACGCTAAAAGCTTTGGTGTCTGTAAGTAAACTTACCAGTTTTGTTGAAGCGAAGGGTATTGCTATAGAAATTAAAGGCGGCATGTTTGCTTTAAATATTAAACAACAATTATTGAATGAGCAAGGTGAAATTAAAGCAGTTAGCGAAATGGTAGGATTGCTTCATGAACCAATGCAAATTTCTTTTGATTATGTTATTAAAAGTAGCGACCCTAAATCATTAGACGCAGAAAGTAAAAACTGGGAAATACCTTTAGTTGTTACAGCAACAACTAATAAAAATATCGATTTTTGTGCAAACTATTGTATTAAAACATTAGCAGCATTAAGCCTTTCACCTGAAGAAGTAACAAGTTATCAAAGTTTAAACAAAAAAGTTTTCTCTATTCAGATTAATTACAATGGAATTAAAACTTTTTATTTAAGAAAATATAGCAGTATAAATGTTTTGAATACGCTAACAAGTAATTGGAAATTTTATACTCGTTTATTTACTGTGCAATCTGGAATGGACGAGTCAAATGGTAAAGGAAAAGGGCTACTTTACGAGTTTATTAGTTATTCCTTAGATCGCGATTGCAGTTGCTATGTCATTAACTTTTTAACTTCAGGCCAACAAGCAGCTACTTTTACTTGGCAGGATAAAAGAACACTAACTCAAATTGAACAAATGACTGGTTATACAGTTAAACCAAGAGGCGTTGTTTCGCAATTTAAGCATGGAGGTTTTGTTGTTTACGAAGAAAATGGACATGGTTTAGTTGCAGCAATCAGTGATTTAGGAGAAGGTGATTGGAACTATGCTAAGACGGCATGTGAAGAGTTAATATTAAATGGTTATAATGATTGGCATCTACCTAAAAAAGAAGAAATAAAAGCACTTTACATAAATTTAGCAAAGTACAATCTTGGCGGTTTTGAAAGTCGTGGCTACTATTGGAGTTCCACCGAGTATATTTCTGAGTTAGTTGATTTACCTGATATACATAACGAGCAAGTATGGAGTGAGCGCTTCAGGGAATTAGAATCTATTGAGAGCGAAAGTGGTAGTTTTTCGGATAAGAGCGAAAAATTAAATGTTCGTGCAGTTCGTGCTTTTTAACTATTTATCAATTTAACTATTTTTAATACTCACTTAGTTGTCGTTTTTTTTGAAAGGGCGCTTTAATTACGTTTTTCTAGATAACCTTATAGGTGATAATGGCCTTTTTTTATTTACAAGCGCGAAATAATAAAAGAAAATAATAATAAAGTTTAATATACGATGAAAAAACTATTACTATTCTTAACTCTAGAATTAGTAGTAGAGCTCGTCCGATTTTAAACGAAGGTACTTACGAACCGCCAATGAAGTGCTAATCCAGGAAATAATGATTCCTAACAAAATTACGATCCCAAACAAAGATGCTAACATATTCGGATCCTGCAATTCCGCTAGCTCAGGCAATTGTTTTTGTATAAATAACAAAAATCCAATTAGCATTGCAATTGCAATGCATGCTCCGTATATACCATGACGGATACCTTTCAACACAAATGGTCGTCTGATAAATCCTTGCGTTGCTCCTACCAATTGCATCGTTTTAATAATAAAACGTTTGCTGTAGATCGATAATCGGATCGTATTGTTGATTAATGCCAGAGCAATAAACATTAACACACTGCTGATAATCAGCACCCATAAACTGATTGTTTTTACATTTTCATTGATGCTGTTAACCAATGATTTTTGATAGATCACTTCCTTCACCAAATTGGTTTCCAACAAGTCACGCTCTATCCATGCTAAACTGTCAGCATTGGCATATTCGGCATTTAGCCGAACAGTAACGGATGCCGACAAGGGGTTAAATCCAAGGAAATCGATAAAATCTTCTCCGATATCTTCCTGTAATTTTTTTGCTGCTTCTTCTTTAGAGATCGATTGTGTTGATTTTACATAATCAGATGCGTCCAGTGTTTTGATAAGATGCTGCACATCCACATCCTTCGCATTGTCGTTGATCACCACCTGAACTCCTATATTTTCCTTAAAATTATCCGACAATTTCCGCGTATTGAGGATGATGATTCCTAAAAAACCCAACATGAATAATACAAGCGAGAGACTCACCACGGTTGTAATGGAAGAGCCTGTTAATCTACGTTTTGAATATTTATCTGACACGTATTGAATGTTGATAGATGAATGTTGATTCTTAAATTCTGCTGCTAAATTATCTCTATTGCAAGAACTATTTTCCTTTTCCTGAAATTGAAATAAACAATCAAACGTTAATAACCTCCAACGGATAGAATAAATTTTAAAATCTCAGCTGTTGAAATTCTTGAAATGGCCGCTATTGTATATGCTAATTAAAATATTTTTTTTATCCCGATAGTGCCTTAGTTTCTCAAATATACATATTCCAAAAACAATTTAAAACAGGTTATTCGTATATTCGCATCGCTTAAAAAAGTATAAAAATAATAATGGAATACAATTTCAGAGAAGTAGAAAAAAACTGGCAAGCCTATTGGGCGAAAAATAAAACATTTCGTGCCGAAGATAAATCGAACAAACCTAAATATTATGTGCTCGACATGTTCCCCTATCCAAGTGGTGCTGGCTTACATGTTGGCCATCCTTTAGGGTATATCGCTTCAGATATTTTCGCCCGCTACAAACGTCTGAAAGGATTTAACGTATTGCATCCCATGGGCTACGATTCATTTGGGTTGCCTGCTGAACAGTATGCTATCCAAACAGGACAGCATCCTGAAATTACTACCAGAACAAATATCGCGCGTTATCGCGAACAATTAGATAAAATAGGATTTTCATTTGATTGGGATAGAGAAGTGCGAACTTCGAACCCTGACTATTACAAATGGACACAATGGATCTTTATTCAACTTTTTAATTCTTGGTATAACCCTGAAACAAGTAGAGCAGAAAATATTTCTACCCTCATTCCTAAGCTTAAAGGCTTTGATGCACTTACTGAAAAAGAACAATCGGATCTTTTGTTAGAACATCGCTTAGCGTATTTAAGTGATACAATGGTAAACTGGTGTCCGCAATTAGGAACTGTGCTTGCCAACGAAGAAGTGAAAGACGGTGTTTCGGAGCGTGGAGGATATCCCGTAGAACGAAAATTAATGAAACAGTGGAGCTTGCGTATCACAGCATACGCGGATAGATTACTGAGTGATCTAGATGGAATAGATTGGACAGAGTCTATCAAAGAAGCACAACGCAACTGGATAGGAAAAAGTGTAGGAACGAGTTTGAAATTCGAAGTGCATAATTCAGATGCGGTGATCGAAGTATTTACAACCCGCCCAGATACTATCTTCGGAGTTTCTTTTGTAACACTTGCTCCGGAACATGAATTGGTTTCGCAACTGACTACACCTCAACAAAAAACTGCGGTAGAAGAATATATTACGTTTGCAAAAAACCGAAGTGAACGCGAACGAATGGCAGATGTAAAAAAGATCACGGGAGTATTCACCGGTGCTTATGTAATTCACCCCTTTACTGAAAAACATATTCCTATTTGGCTGGGCGATTACGTTTTGGCTGGTTATGGCACGGGCGCTGTTATGGCTGTTCCCGGTCACGACTCACGCGACTATGCCTTCGCAAAACATTTTGAACTACCAATTATTGAAGTTGTTGCCGGTGGCGATCTGTTGAAAGAATCCTACGATGCGAAAGAAGGAAAACTAATTAATTCTGAATTTCTGAACGGTCTTGAAGTGAAAGAAGCGATAAAAAAAGCCATCGCTAAAATCGA
>CANIFU010000091.1 GCA_947466965.1 Bacteroidota bacterium | reverse complement strand
TATTCTTTTAGGCTATTCGGTGTCAAAAATACTGAGTGCAGCTGGAAACAAAGTTGTAAAAACCAGTGTGGTAAACGACCGTGGCATCCATATATGTAAAAGCATGATCACCTGGAAGAAATTCGGTAAGGGGGAAACACCCGAATCATCAGGAATGAAAGGTGATCATTTGGTTGGTAAATATTATGTGGCGTTTGACAAACACTATAAAAGTGAAATCGAAAGTTTAAAAAATAAAGGTATTGGAGAAGAAGAAGCGAAAGTAAATGCACCTTTGATGAAAGAAGCACAAGATATGCTTCGTAAATGGGAAGCCAATGATAAGGAGGTTCGCGAGCTCTGGAACATGATGAATGGATGGGTTTACGAAGGATTTGCTGAATCGTATAAAACACTTGGGGTTGATTTTGATAGTACGTATTATGAAAGTAACACCTATTTGTTAGGTAAAGAAATTATAGATACAGGATTGGCAAAAGAGATCTTAAAAACACGTGAAGATAAATCCATCTTTATAGATCTTACATCAAATGGCTTAGATGAGAAAACCTTGCTCCGATCTGACGGCACCTCCGTGTATATGACACAAGATCTTGGAACTGCCTTGCTTCGGCATCAGGAGGTTAATTTCGAAAAAATGATCTACACTGTTGGTAACGAGCAGGATTATCATTTCAAAGTTTTGTTTCTAATACTAAAAAAGATGGGATACGCCTGGGCTGATGGCTTACACCATCTTTCATACGGTATGGTTGAATTGCCGGAAGGCAAAATGAAATCGCGGGAAGGAACGGTTGTGGATGCTGACGATCTTATGGAGGTAATGATTAATACGGCTGCTGCAACTACTAAAGAATTAGGAAAAGTAGAAGGATTAACAGAGGACGAAGCGAATCATTTGTACAAAACAATCGGCTTGGGGGCATTAAAATATTTCATATTGAAGGTGGATCCTAAAAAGAAGATGCTTTTCAATCCTTCCGAATCTATTGATTTTAATGGAAATACAGCGCCTTTCATTCAGTTTAACTATGTTCGCATTCAAGCATTAATCCGTAAAGCAACAGAAAGCGGACAATATAATGAAAACAATATACTATCTGAAAACATTAATCTTTTGGCAAAAGAAAAGGAATTGATCAAGAAGTTATATAGCTTCAACAACATTCTTCAACAAGCGGCATTAGAGCTTAGTCCGGCATTGATCGCAAACTATGTGTATGACTTAGCAAAAGAATTCAGTCAGTATTACCACGAAACACCAATCTTAAAAGAAGAGAAGAAAGCACTGATTGAATTTAGGTTACAATTATCAAAAACAATTGGTGTAGCCATTAAAACAGGAATGGGCTTACTTGGAATTGATGTTCCAGAGCGGATGTAATACAATTGATTGTATTCAATTTATTGTTAACCCTAAATCCAGGATATCTCTTTTTTTAGAAAAGAGAGTGTTTTTTCTTCGTGTGAATTAATTTCGGGGGTAAAATCGTATTCCCATCCTGCTGTTTTGGGTAAACTCATCAAAATAGATTCAACACGACCATTACTTTCAAGCCCGAATTTTGTTCCTTTATCATAAATCAAATTAAATTCAACATATCGGCCTCTGCGGAGTAATTGCCATTTCTTATTGGATTCGTTATATGATTTAGATTTATTACGATTCATTAATTGGGTATAAACGGGAGCAAACGTATTTCCAATTTCCTGAACAAATGCAAAAAGTTGTTCCTTCGATACATTTTGATTCTGAGTTAATTTATCAAAAAATATACCTCCTACTCCGCGTGTTTCATTCCGGTGATTAATAAAGAAATAATCATCCGCCCACTTTTTAAAATCTAAATAATATGCTGGGGAGTGTTTATCGCAGGAATTCTTTAACGTTGAATGAAAAAAAACGGCATCTTCTTCAACAACATAATGGGGAGTAAGGTCGATTCCACCACCAAACCACCAAACACCAGTGCTCATTTCAAAATAACGAATATTCATGTGAATGATTGGAACCATAGGGTTTTCGGGATGAATTACAATAGAAACACCAGTTGCATAAAAAGTATTTTTCGGAGTTAGCACCCCTAAATTTTCATTGAGTAAAAAATCGGGAACATCACCATGAACTGCAGAATACAATACACCACCTTTTTCAATAACATTTCCGTTTTGCACAATACGTGTTCGTCCACCACCACCTTCGTTGCGAACCCAATTATCTTCAGTAAATTTACCCTTGCCATCTTCCTGCTCTAAGGCATTACAAATAGAATCTTGCAAGGACATAAACCATTCGGAAATTTGTTCTTTGGATAGCATTTTAATTGGCTTTAATAAGCTGATAATCTTTGTATTTGAGGATATACACAAATTTATTTTCAAATCCGCTTTCAACAGGAAATTGAGCAAATTGAAAATTACTACTCATTCCATAATACTTATTTGAAGGCAATTGTTTCAAAAAGCCAGTTCCCTCTTTTAGTAATGATGAAATAAAACAATAAGCAACATCAAATCCTTGATATACAAACATTTCAGGTTCTGTTTTATACTTTGCACGATAGGACTGAATAAAATTAAGAGTAACAGAATTTTTATAATCGACAAAAGTATTTGAAGGAATGTGAAGCGACAGATTATTTAAATATTCAAAATCTAGATTATCATAATTCATCCAATTTTGAAGTCCGAATAAAACAATTTTATATTTCTCTTTATTAATAGAATTTAATTGAGTTATGAATTCAGTTACAAACGATTGGTTATTAGAAGGTAAAACAACAACATTCAATTTAGAAGTACTGAGCAGGCGTTGAGTATTGCCTAGTCCAAATGCAATAGTAACAGAATCAGAAGGTATAGCGCCAGCTTTAAATAAATCGACATTGGCAGTATTTCTGAACGCATTAAAAAAGGACGCTTCCTTCGCATTTGAATTATTAACGAGAATAATATTTTGATTTTTAAATGTATCGACAACAAAATGAGCCATTTGTTCCACCTGCAAGGTTAAGGAAGGAGTTACTTTAGAAACATAAGGGTTATTAAATAAGATTTTATTCCCCTGTGTAAAAGGCGAAACAATCGCTATTTGATGTTGTTTCGCAAAGTTAGCGATAGGCATAAAACTGGAACCATAGAGTGGTCCGATAATCAAATCCATAGTTGCTAATTCGTTTTTTTTCAGAATATTATAAATACTTAACGAATCTTTTTCATCGATATCATACATAAATATTTTGGC
Organism: Bacteroidota bacterium; assembly: GCA_947466965.1. Taxonomy (GTDB): domain Bacteria; phylum Bacteroidota; class Bacteroidia; order 2-12-FULL-35-15; family 2-12-FULL-35-15; genus 2-12-FULL-35-15. Next base: position 5,547 of record CANIFU010000091.1, on the reverse strand, counting down.
ATTCAATTTTAGTTTTTTTAAGGAATCAATAGCTAAAATTGCACCCTCATAAAACTGAAGTGCAACATTTGTCTTATTTGGAAACTGAGCATCGCCTTTTATAATTGCGTTAATATCTATTGTATTTGCTTCATCTGCATGAAAAGGCAAAAAGAAGGCGATTTTGTATTGTTCTTTTTTTTGTCCCTTATAGTTTGAATAGCTTATGGAATTATGATCAGCGGCATCTATTTTTTTTTCATCAGTTACCTGATTTGAATTTTTAGCAGCAATGGAAACAGCAGTAACATTTTCTGTAGCAACAATTGAATCCGTTTTTAATTTTAAAACAGGAATTCTGATAAATTGATTTAATTTCAATCCATCTTTTAACTCAGGATTAAGCACTTTTAGTTTTTCCTGAGAAACACCATATTGTTTTGTAATTGAATAAATTGTTTGGCCTTTTTCAACTTTATGCATAATAAAGTTAGTCGTATCATTAACCCTTTGTTCAGAAGGAATTTTGGAAGAGATCAAAATTTTCAAAACTTGACCTGGTTTTATTCCATCAATTGATTCCGGATTATCAATAACGATATCATTTAATTCTCGCTTATAAAATTTAGCAATTGCAAAAAGTGTTTGTCCTTTTTCAACAATATGTAAATAATATTTCAGTCCGTTGATAGTAGCGGTGCTTTTTGTTTTTAAAATATCCGTTGATTCTTTTTCCTGCGCTTTAGAATAAAAGTTCAAGAGAAAACAAAAAACAAAAGAAAGACAAAACGTTTTGGTACTATTTACTTTAAAAATTTTCAAAATATGAAATTTAGTATTACTCCCACTCTATTGTTGCAGGCGGTTTGGAACTGATGTCATAAACTACCCTATTAATTCCTTTCACTTTATTAATAATTTCGTTTGAAACTTTTCCTAAAAATTCATACGGCAAATGACACCAATCAGCAGTCATTCCATCGGTACTTGAAACAGCACGCAATGCAACAGCATTTTCATAGGTTCTTTCATCACCCATAACACCAACAGATTGAACTGGTAAATAGATTGCTCCAGCCTGCCATACATCTTTATACAAACCTGATGTTTTAAGGTTGTCAATAAAGATATGGTCCACTTCCTGCAAAATCCGTACCTTTTCTAAAGTGATATCACCAAGAATACGAATGGCCAACCCTGGACCAGGAAAAGGATGACGATTTAAAATCGCATCATCGATCTCTAGTGTTTTTCCAACTCTACGCACCTCGTCTTTAAAAAGTGTATTTAAAGGTTCAACCACCTTTAGTTTCATGAAGTCAGGCAGACCACCAACATTGTGATGCGATTTAATAGTTGCAGAAGGTCCTTTAACAGAAATCGACTCGATCACATCCGGATAGATTGTACCCTGAGCCAGCCATTTAACATCCTCAATGCGTTTTGATTCATCATCAAATACATCAATAAAAACTTTACCGATTGCCTTTCGCTTTAATTCTGGATCAGTAACACCGGCTAATGCATTATAAAACCTATCTTTCGCATTCACCCCTTTCACATTCAATCCCATGTGTTTGTAGGAGTCTAATACTGTTTCAAATTCATTCTTACGCAATAATCCATTGTCAACAAAAATGCAATACAAGTTTTCACCGATTGCTTTGTGAAGAAGCACTGCAGCAACACTTGAATCAACACCACCACTTAAACCAAGAACCACTTTATCATTACCGATCTTTTGTTTTAATTCGGCAACAGTTGTTTCAACAAAGGAATCGGGTGTCCAATCTTGTTTACAAGAACAGATATCTACAACAAAGTTTTTTAGCAACAAAGCACCTTCTGAGGTGTGATATACTTCGGGATGAAATTGGATACCGAATGTTTGTTCTCCTTTAACCTGGTATCCGGCAAATTTAACATCTTTTGTACTAGAAATAGTCTCGAAATTATCAGGGATTTTAGTGATTGTATCTGCATGGCTCATCCAAACTTGAGAATTATTGCTCACACCTTTAAACAATTGATTGTCTTCTTTTACAAATGACAAGTTTGCACGTCCGTATTCACGATGTTCAGAAGCCTGAACCTCTCCACCAAATTTATGTGCCATAAATTGGGCACCATAACAAACTCCCAACAAAGGAAGTTTTTTTTTAAAACTATCCAATGAAGGATTGGGCGCATCTTTAGCACGAACAGAGAATGGGCTTCCAGAAAGAATAACCCCTTTTATAGTGTTAGTTATTTCAGGAATCTTGTTGTAAGGATGAATCTCGCAGTATACGTTTAATTCGCGCACTCTTCGCGCAATCAGTTGAGTATATTGGGAACCAAAATCGAGAATTAGTATCGTTTCTTGCATGAGTGCAAATATACAAAAAGAGGACGTATGTAGGATGGACAATAATTAACAATTTGTTGATAAAAAGGGATTTTGTATTTGACACGTTTAGACTAATTTTGTTTAGTAATTCAGATCAATATTTCTGTTTAGTCGCCTAAAAGATTTTGTAATTTTTGGAAGTTCCGAAAACACTGAGAATATTAACTTAATAATGAAATTAAAAGGGCTTTATATACTTTTTTTGAGTCTTGTATGTTTCAAAATTGCTGGACAAACAAACCCTACTGCTCAAACTTTGCCATTTAGCCAAAATTTCAGTGGATTGTTAGCATCTTCTTCTACTTATCCTGCTGGATTTCAGGGATGGCAACTTTCAACAACTGGCGCTTCTTCCTCTTTTAGAACCAATGCTGCTTCGGCCGACTTAAACCTAACTGCATCATCAACGGCCGCAACTACGGTAGCTGGAATCCATAATTTGAATGGAAAAATCGGAATTCTTCAAACGGGAGGCAGCGACCCTTCCATTTGTTTAGCTATTAATACAACAAGTTACAATGGAATTGTTGTGAGCTATGATGCAATGACTATTCGTAACCCCTATAATGGAGTTTTGAATACGAGGATCAACGAATTGACTTTGCAATATAGAATTGGAACTACCGGAACATTTTCTACAATATCAATTCCATATCAAAACAACACATCAGCTCAAACATCTGGAACAAGTCCACAAAACACACAAACCAAATCCATTACTTTACCGGCTGCATGTCAAAATCAATCATTAGTGCAATTAAGATGGGTTGCTCGTGATGTAAGTGGAGCTGGATCCAGACCAAGCTTTGCAATAGACAACATTAGTATTACATCATGCAACACAAACACAAGTAATTATTTTTATACGTCTGTATCATCTGGTAATTGGAATAACAATAGTACTTGGCAAGCCTCTCCTGACGGCATTTCTGGATGGATTAGTGTTTGTTCCCCTCCTACAAATTCTGCTGCATTGATAACAATTCAAAATGGCCACACCGTAACACTTGATGCGCCATCTTCTGCTCCTGATTTGTTAATTAATAGTGGAGGTACTCTTATTGCAAACAATTCAAATTTTACAACGCTCACCATCACAGGAAATTTACAAAATGATGGAATATTGCAAATGGCAAATGGATTGTTTGGCGTTGATATTATATTCAATAAAAATGGAAACCAAACGATAACAGGTAGTGGTGGAACAAGCAATTTCTATAGCATAGGCCTAAATATGGGAACTTCTATCTCAAATATTTTAGAAATAAATTCAACAAACTTTAGTTGTTCATCCAATTTATTAACAAATAGTTCGGGTACAATTGGATTGGTGAACGGAACTATAAAATTTTCAGGAACGTTTACATTCACAAACCAATTATTCACATCAGGTCCAATAATATCGATTAATTCAGGTATTTGGCTAAACAATCCGAATATTACGATAACGGCAGCCAACTATTCATATAATGTAAATGGTTTTTTAAGGGTTAGTGCAGGCATTTACAATGTAGGTAGTGCATCAGGAAATTCTATTTATCTTTTAAATAATTCAAAATTAATTATTGAAGGTGGTACTTTGAGTGTAGCAAGCCGAATAGATGCTACAACAAGTTCAGCAACACCACAATTAAATGTTGCATACAAACAGAGCGGAGGAACAGTAATTGTTGGAAAAATTCAGAATACACATATAGCACTTGCTGATTTTGAATTACCCTCTTCCACAGATAGTTTAATCATGTCGGGAGGGACGATCATTTTCAGAAACATTGCATCACAATTCAGTGATCTTTTGCACAATGGTTATAGTGTTATTACTGGAGGAACAATGCAATTTGGCGATGCATTAACCACCAATGTCGGCACAGGATTCGAAATTGAAGCAGGTGGTCCTTATTCCTATTTGCCATCACTTGTTTTAAATAATTCTGCTGGACTAAACACAATAGTATATCCGGGAACGGACATTACTGTAGTTGGAAATATTACTATCAATAATGGCACTACACTAAACGACTATTGGGGAAATAATTTAGGCATAGATTATTATTATAATATTTCATTATCTGGTAATTGGAACAACTCCGGCACATTTATTCACAACAATCTAATGACAGTATCGTTCAACGGAAATACAGCTCAATTTATAACAGGATCAACAATAACCGGGTTTAACAATTTAACCATCAACAATTCTTCGGGAGGAGTAACACTTTCCAATCCTACACTAGTTAATGGAACCTCAGGAATTCTGACTTTAACCAATGGTTATCTATATACTTCATCCCTTAATACATTTACAATGAATATGGGCACTTCAACTACAGGAGCAAGTAATAGTAGTTTTGTTTACGGCCCGATGATTAAAAACGGAAGTACTGATTTTATTTTTCCTGTCGGTAAAGATGCCGCATTCAGGTCAATTGCAGTAAGTTCATTAACCGGGTCAGAAACATTTACAGCAGAATATTTTCATGCTGATCCGGATGGTGTTCCTTATGATGTTTCATTAAAAGATCCTTCATTAGATGATATTGGCAGATGTGAATATTGGATCCTTAACAGAGCAGGAAGTGTTGATGCAAATGTTACATTGAGTTGGGATACTTACAGTTGTGGTGTAACATCACTCCCCGATTTAGCAGTTGCACGTTGGGACGGCAGCCTTTGGAAAGATCACGGCAACGGAGGTACAACTGGCACTAGTACTCTGGGAACAGTGATTTCCATTGCAGCAATTTCATCATTTAGTCCGTTTACCTTAGCATCATCACTTTCAGGTGTAAATCCATTACCAATCGATCTACTCAATTTCACTGCAACTTATAATTCAAAAAATCAAGTTGATTTGAAATGGTCAACAGCCTCCGAAACAAATAATGATTATTTTACGATAGAGCGTTCTATAGATGCAATTTCATTCAATCAACACAGTGTTACAGAAGGTGGCGGAAACAGTACCAGTATATTAAATTATTATTCAACAGACTTGTCACCACTGAGTGGTATTTCATATTATAGACTGAAACAAACCGATTTCGATGGAAACTATAGATATAGCAATATAGTTGCTGTGCAAAAAGAAGAAACAGTTTTCGAAATCATTTATACGCATTCTGATTTCCTTCTGAACCAATTTACGATCAATTTTAAGTGTGATAAAAACAGTATTATTT
>CANIFU010000090.1 GCA_947466965.1 Bacteroidota bacterium | reverse complement strand
TCTTCAGGTGTATATTCCCATTTGTTATTTTCAGTGTCATTATCTGTAGTTGTATTATCAGAATTAGTTTTTGTTTCAGAATCGCCCGTATGTAAAAAAGGTTTTAATAGTCCGAATAAGAAGAAACAAGAAATAAGCAACCCAATCCTGCCAATCCATTTCAAGAATGTATTGTTTCGGACAGCTAACAATAGAGATATACCAAGACAAATTAATAAAAAACAGCTATTTACTGAATAAGATTTATAGAGAAGGTAGCACCCTAAAATAATAAACAACCAACCAATGTTATTCCAAAAATTATTTTTTACCCCTACATAATTATTTAATGATGGGAATCGGTTTTTTAACAATTCGAACGTCATCATTAAAAAAAACAGAATAGGTAATAAAATGGTGAAAAAAGAAAGACCAAATAGCATTTTCAACAAGAAAAAGCCAATTAAGCAAAAAATAGCAGATACGAGTAATGTAAGCAGTAAAGAAGGTTTTTTTGCCTCTCCCGTTTGAGGAACAGGCGCTGGCACTTTATTTCCTGTGATCAAATTGCCTATCGGCAGATATTTTTCAAAAAGAGTTGGCTTTATCGGCAACACAATTTTTTCAGGAATTATTTTTTTTATTTTAAAATAAACCAGTGAATGGTATTTTATAAAACTTTCACCATCTATTGTGATACTCTCGCCAATTTTTAATTCTGTAAATAAAATTTCTGGAATATCTTCTTGAATATAATTGGTTTCATCAATAAAAACGTTTACAGTTTGTAAAGAATTTATTGGTTGATTATACAAATCAACTTTTAATTCGTTAAAAAGAGTAGGCTCAATAATTTCACTATTTTTTATATCAATCGTTTTAAAGTCGATATTGTAAAATGAAAATATACCAGATTGATTCCAAACTTTCGGTTTGAAGTATCCACTGGCGTTACCTTTTATATATATTAACTGTTCGCTCAATTTATACTGATTTATCCATTGTTTTTGCCTGTTAATTCTACTTCAACCCTTCTATTCATCAATCTGCCTTCCTCGGTTTCATTATCCGCCCTGGGCTCTTGGTCTCCTTTTCCTATAGCACTTATTCGATCGGCAGAAACACCTAAATTGATTAAATATGACATAACTGATTCTGCTCGTTGTTGGGATAAAACTAAATTTTTCTGCTTTTCGCCAACATTGTCTGTGTGACCAATTATGGTTGCTTTTAGTTCAAGATTTTGTAATAAATAAACGGCTAATTTTTCCAAATCTTTTTTAGAAGTGGGCAATAAGTCAGCTTTATTTGTATAAAACTGAACGTTAGGGAGTGAAATAGTTCGGTATTCTTTTTTTGTTTTATCATCGATTATTAAAGTAGAATCTTTTTCTTTAATAATATTGTCCTTAACGATATCGTCTTGATTTAACTTATCATCTTTTGTATTATCATTTCTATTTTTCGAATTTCCATCTTGAGGTATTTCGGTATTGTCATCGTCTTTACTCTTATTACCTGAACAATGACCTAATAATGCGGCAAGAAGCCCGAGAAGTAATAATAAAAGTAAAATACTAGCACAACCATTCCTTAATGTACCTAAACAACCACTTCTCGCATTAGGCAAACATCCTGGGTTGTGCGACAATGGTGAAGCATTACCTATTGGTGTAAGTAAATTCCTTGTGGGCATAAATAAGCCCAAACAGCCTTTATTTTTGATTAAATCACCAGTCGGTACTATTGGTACGATTGGTTCATTGGATTGAGTAATTTCGACAGTTTCATTATTATTAAGCGGGGTAGCATCCGTTTTTACATCTGGTAAAGATTTTGAAAGGTCCGCATGAATGGTACCGGTAATAATACCATGCCTTACTCCATTAATATCCTGTTGATTGTGGATTACAGGATTCGTAATGACAATGTTGTATAAGTTTAATTTCCGAGGTTTGTCTAATGGTAAAAGTTGGTTTGTAGTTGGGAAAATCTCTACATTTTCAATGCACTGGTCTTTTAGGTGTATTGATTTTGAATTTATGACAGGAACTACATCTGTATACGAACAATTATTGATTAGTTTTCTTCCTTTTAAATCTATATTTCTTAGAACAGAATATTCGTGGATATTTTCGCCAATAATTGTTGTCGAAAAACTAGCTTTAAAATCACCCGATATTTTCCCTTTATAGTTGAGTTTTTCCGGATTCATTTTTTAATTTTTCAAAATGTGAAAACAAATTTACCCCTTTAACTTTGATAAAAGCTAGAGATTTTGGCTTTGTGTTAAATGGACTGTCTTCGAATAATTCATTATCACTTACTTGAAAAGCATATTTGCGTTTGTAATGATCACTACAGTCTTTTTTTGCGCTCTTATATTCAGTTACTATTCGATTTATCATCATTTCACTAAATAGGTTGTCGTAATTTGAATTTTTTGAGACTAAAACACGAATATAAAGCGGTATAATAGTAAAAAATAAAAGGAATAATAAACTAAAGAAAAAGAGGGTTTTTTTGTCAGAAAAAACCAATCGAAATCGAAAAAAAGGCATTTCTGCAATTTTTAACGTTGAGGAAAACTGTTCAAGTTCATTTAAATTATCGAGAGAAATAATACTATCCTTTACTACAAGTTTGTTTTTAAAATCGAAAATAGAAGAATCAATTTTCGCAATCTGAAAATTAGCTATGCCAATATCAATTGTGCTTTTGCTTTGATTTAACAGCTCTGTTAAGTGTTTGCGCTCTTCTGTTTTTTGGTTTATTGCTTGTTGAATCAATGACAATTGTTTTGCTTTTGCTTTGTCTTTATTGGAAACATATTTGATATACATCACCGATTTGTATTCATTTAACTTTTGAGTAAATGAAGTATGATTTAACAATGCAGTGAATGGAACAAGCATAGCAAATAAAAAGGCAGAAAACAAAACCATTCTAAAGATGTTTGCAGGGTTAAACATCATTCGTTTTAAAGTAATCGCTTCAGTTATTGGTACGCTAATAGAGATAATTGTAAATCTTAAAATAGTGTAGAAAATATATCCTAAAAGCGCACACCCAAAAATTGCAATAAAATAGTTTGCGCTTAACAGAAAGAAAAGGTAGTAAAATGAAATACAACCAATAGTCAATAAGACGAAAAAGAAAATAAGAATGCTCTTAAAACGCGAAATCTCTTTAGATTCGCATTTCTGAAGAATAGATTCTTCCAACCCAAAAACTTTAGCTGCTAACATTTCTTATTTCTCCTCAGAATAGAAATTTTCCGGATTTTCTGAAATGTCTTTTTTCTTCTTCTGTTGCCATTGCTGAATTACATCAGTTGTCAATTCAGCTTGTTTACTAATTTGTTGTTTTTTTGCTTCAACATCATTATCCACTTCCAAGAATTCCACCTTCTCTGCATAGTTAGCGCCATCTTTTCCTTGAATTAATTGATTTGAAAAAACAATTCCATTATAAGCTTCGAAACGTTTTTTATTATTTTCGACTAAATAGTCATAAGCTCCTTTGCTCATCATCATTTTAAAAAAGATAGGGCCAGCCTCAATTGATAATAAAATAAGGAAAATAAGCCATGGAACAACTCCTCCAATTTCGTGAGAAATATGAATTCTTTCCATCAAACCATCTAATTGGTGAGCAATCAATTTATTTTTTTCATATTTTTCATCTCTGCCCTTATCAAATTCATCAATTTCTATATTCAATCTTTTCAAACGATCTCTTAGGGCAAGAATTTCTGGTTCTTTCGCTTTCTTTTTGTCTGCCAATTCAATCTCTTGTTTGTTTAAGTTTTCTTTTTGTGCTTTAGCCGCAGGACCTTCTCCGCTTTTACCTGAACCAATTCTACCAGCAATTTCATCTTCTAATCGTTTTCTTGCATCCTGAATTTCAATTCGTTGTTTTTCAAAGCCAACTTCTATTGAGTTAATTTCTGTCTCAACTTTTGCCAAATCAGTCTTTTTATTAATCATTTGAAGATTAGTTATTGAATCTGTTTTAATATTCAATTTCATCAAATAATCATCCTGTTTGTTTTGTAATTCGGCATTAATTTCCGTTTGTAAAATCCGAACTTCAAGTGGAGCAGAGATAGCAAAGCCAAGTATAAGCGCTATAATAATCCGGGGCACTGCTCCAATTAATTCCGCTCCAGTTATTTTATCAGTTCCATCTCCTTTACCTGTGCTAGAAACGATAAATCGATCCATATTCAGAATGATTAATCCCCAAATTATTCCAAAAATAATGGAACCAATAACACTAGGTACATGCACAGGGTCAATGTTAACAGCATCGGCTTTGGGGCTAAATATCGTATAAAAAGCATATCCACCTGATACGGAAGCTAGCAAACCAGTGCAAAAAACAATTCCACCAATACCTGCATACTTAACCCTATCTGCCATTGGCGATTGCATAAGCAATTGCCTGTCGGCTCCTGCGCTCCACCATAAAAATTTTGTAAATCGGGAAACCCCATCCACTTTGGAATCAGTTGATTTAGTATTGTAAACGTCTAAATACTCTTTAATTTGTTGCATAGTTTTCTGGATTATTTTTGAATTCAGTAAAATCGTTTAGGTTATTAATTGCAGGAAATTTAACTTTTGTAACGTGAATAAAATTAGGTCCACTTGGCGGTATACTATTTTTATTAATTGCAAAAGTGGGTTTAGAAAATGAAACGTTCATTTTTTTTGTTGCTATTTTTGTATTCAAAAAATGAATTTTTGGATCAACATTTTTTAATTTCAATGGATTAACGGGAACAGATAGCGATTCAATGGTTTTAAACCCAAACAGTGTCAATTCCTTTGTTTTTGCCCTCAACACTTTTTTATTTGCAATCAGGTCCATGTGTCCTTCTGCCGGAATAGGGGTGTAGTTTTTCCAAAATAACAAGCTAACAGGAGTCCATAAAAACAATCGTTTTTTCTCGCTGCCGATACTCCAGTTGATGGTGATCGGACAACCATGAATTATAAATTGATTATTTATTGTGAGCATGAGGCTAATATATACAAATATTTTGAATTTTTAATAAATGTTGATTAATGGTTTAGTTTATATATATTAGTGTTTTACAATATTAAAAATAGTAAGTCATGACAAATCAATTATTGATAACAGAAATCCAAAGTACTCTTAATCGTATTGTTTTAAAGATAGATGCCAATTCTGCTGAATTTTCTCTTGCAAACTGGAAAACACTTAAAGGTAAGATGTCTTCGAGTAAACTCGCAAGCTTAATTCAACTTAATGATGGGATGTTGAATGAATTTGAGGAAGCGTTAAGGCAGTTTTATACACATCAAAATGATTCAAAAAAAGGAAGACTAGCTTGCTTAAGAGTTGCTCTATGGCTGGAAACTGTAACTAAAAACATGAGTATTCCTTTTGAATTTGAAAAAGCATTAAGTTCAGAAGAGATTGCAATTAAACAAGTGAGAGCGCTTGAACTTATTATTAGAGATGTTATAACCGAGCAATTAGGAGGTAAGGAGAACGTAATATTAAAACTTCAAGAATTATTCAAACAAGATGTTATTGACAAATGGATTAAAAGTGCAGATCAGTCGGGCGTATTAAGTGGAACAACATTTAGTGAGTTATCTAACATTCTATTAGATAAAAATATATTTAAAGGAATTGAAGAAATATTTCACTCTTCTGAAATTGAACTCTCAAAATCAACAAGAGATTCGTTGAGGTATATTCTTGAAGATATTCGGGTTATCAGAAATGCTATTGCACATAATAAGAAAGTATCAAATATTCAGATTGAAGCCCTGAATGAATACTACAAAACAATTGCTGATATTCTCAAAAATGCAAAAAAGACCCAAATTGACCCTGACACATATTTAGATTTATCAAAATCAAATATGGAGGATTTTATCGCCTCATTAAAAGAAGACAATAAAGAGATTTCTGGGAATATTGAGTCTATAAAAAAATCTATCGATACCATAAATGTTAATATTGTTAAGGGATTTTCAGAAATTAATGAAAAAACCGAAAAAATACATGAAGAACTAAAATCAAAATGGATTTCAAAGAAATTTCTTGTATTATATACCATCATATTAACATTATCAGTGGTTATAATAGTTGCTTATAATTCATTTTCCAATAGGAAAATCAATACTAAAATTCAGCTTTCTTGGCTATCAGAAAAGGCATCCTACAAATTTCAAGAGTTAGACAAACTTAGTATACAAACGGATAATTTCAAAGGTGATTATTTTATTAATTCATCAGGGATTATAGATCTTACCGACATCCCTTCTGAGAATTTAAATAAGCCAATAATTTTATCTTTTCAAAACTCAAAATTATATCAACTTGATACACCTTTAATTGTTAGAGACGGTATTATCACTATTAGGATTAGTATAAAAAATTTAGATCAAGTGAATTTTATAATTCGAGATTTAAATACTGGTGAACCACTTAACGAAGCAAGTATCCAGTTTTCAGGGATACAATTAACATCAGATCCTTTTGGAAAAGCGTCAGCAACAATACCTCCAAACAAACTATCCAAATTTATTGATATTGAGGTTATGGGTAAAGGATATAAATATTATAAATTGAATGATGTTTTAGTGAATTCCAAAACACCAATTGAAATCTTATTAGAAAAATAATCAACTATGAAAAAAATCATTTATTTTTTTATCATTTTGCTTTGCTTTTTCCAACTGAAAGCCCAGCAGATAACTTTTAAGGGTGTTTTATATGAACACAATAGTAAAACAACTACGGGTAAGTTAAAGCCTATTCAAAATGCACAGATCATCATTCCGTTCTCTATTCCTAGTACAACGGATAATATGGGTAAGTTTAAAACAGAATCTGATGGATATAAAGTAGGTCAGTCCACTAAAATAATTGTAAAAAAAGCTGGTTATGAAGTTGTTAATGTAAAAGATCTTGAAAATGTAGTAGCTGGAAGTATTGATGAAGTAAAAGTATACTTGGCGCCTCAAAATTTATTATACGAAGCTCAGCTTAAGTACTACAACCTGGCTAAAAAATCGATAGAAACATCTTATGATGTGAAATTAAACAAGTTGATTAATGATTTAAATAAAAATAAGAGCGCTAACCAAGATAATAAGGTAGCTTTTGATACATATTTGAAGTATTTTACTGATAAAAGTCAAGAACTCGAAAATGAAAGAAATGGGGCCTTGAAAAGTGCACAGGATGTTGCTAAAAATATTGCAGAAATCAATTTAGATTTTGCTGATAATTTGTACAAAAAGGCTATTGGTTATTTCTTAAAAGGCAATATAGATAGTTGCCTTATTCTGTTGAATTCAAATCAATTCTCAATACAAGAGAAAAAAGCAATAGCAAATATCAATAAGCTGAATGAATCGATTAATCAAGAAGCTCAAATTTTAAAAACAATTATTGATAAAGATATATTCAGAGCGCAATTGTATCAAACCAAATTACAAATGGATAGTGTTAGTTCAATTTGTAAAAAATCCTCAGATTTAAGCTTTAAACATGCAGATGCAATAGGTATGAAGGATTTTATTGCGATAAATAAAAAAATTATTGATATAGACCCAAACTATACTTTTCCCTGGTTAAACAATGATTATTTTGAAGACTTTATTTCAATTGTGAGATTGAAAAGTGGTAGAGGTTCATTGGATGAGGCAGAAGCCATTAGATTACAAGGTGTTTATAAAATGAATGTCGGAGAGGGAGACATGGCTTTGGAACTATTTAACAAATCATTGGAATTGCTGAAAAAGAACAGTTCGCAAGACTCAGCAATGGTTCTTACTAATTTATTAGAACATTCAGTAATATATTTTAGTGACATTAAAGAATCCGCGTTTAATAGTTTATTGGAAATGAATACAAAGTTTAAAGTTAATAAATTATTCTACTTAAACTCAACTTGTTTAGAATTGATGTTTAAAGATCCTAAATCAATTGAATATGGTATTAGAACATTGTTAAAATTTTATGGAAAGAGGGGAGGAAACTCCAGTCTTCTAATTAATAACTCATTAGAGTATATTTTAAATCATAATAATGTAAGAAAATTTTCTTTAGAATTTATTGTTTTTTTGAAAGTTGCAAGGATAAAAATTTCAGCAGAAAAAAATAATGGTTTAACACTTAAAGATATTGACGAATTAATTAATTATGGAAGTATAATAAATGTTAATTCCCTTGATTTTCTTAATTACCTAAAGCTAATATCAAAACTTTATTTGGACGAAATATATCCTCCAATTTACCAAGGTCAATCGTATACAAGAATTCGTTCAGATAAATTAAAAGATTATTTTGAGTCTAATATTAATGAACATATAAAAAACATATGTACTGAACTTCAAAAAAACGAATATCTTCCCAAACTAACAGGAGCTAATAAAGCTGAATATGAAATGTCGAAAACTATTTTTTTGCATATACTAATCAAAGGTGACTATTATTATGGATTTTCTGGAGCCGATAATATTTTTGCTTATGATGAATATTTAAAACAACGTATTGCAACAATGGACTTGATTATAGACCATTCCGTGCTTTTTGAATCCGGAAAATCCCTGTATCAGATGTTAGTGGCTACAGATGGTTGCAGTGCCTTAGGATGGAACGAAGTTGCGTTAGAGATGTCAGAAATGCTTGCAGAAGGTGGGTATTATAATGGACTTTCATATTATAAAAAAGTCTTAGAAGTTGCTGCATATTGTGATGATTCTACTATGGCAAAAATAGACTTTCCGAGTCATTTTGAAAAAGTGATAAAATATGCTATTGAAATAAAACCTGCAGAAATTGATACTATTAGCGAAACTTTCGGTATTGCATTTAGCCCTATTTTTAATGAAAAATCGTTCAATTCTAATTCAGAATGTTTAAATGGGATAGAAGATTTTTATTATGGAAGCAATTATGCATTAATGGTTGGTAAAACTGGAGTGGTCACAAAACTGAACGGGTTGGAAATAGACAAAACTTGCACTACTAATTATGATTCGCTTAGGCATTCAT
>CANIFU010000089.1 GCA_947466965.1 Bacteroidota bacterium | reverse complement strand
AGCAATCGGATCATTGCTATTCCGCACTCGTGTTTTATTGCATCGCTCATGATAAATTGGGTTTATGAAAAAGACGTATCAAATTTACGATTTTATTTCATTGGTTTAAAATGTAATTCCCCCTTTATACCGATATGTGATTTGTTGGATGAAAGTATACGTATAAGCCAACAATGCTTATAAAATTTTACCTCCCTATTTTCATTCTGCTAATTTAACTTCAAATTAATAATTTTCATTGAGACTATTGTTGGATTTTCTGATATGTTGATTTATTATTTCATTCGCTAAAAATTCACATATCTGCTAACTTAATTGGGCTTTTCGATGGAAGGAATTTTTAAGCACTGAATTTTTGAATAAAACCCGAAAATAAAAAAACAAACTTTTAATTAAGCCTCAAAACCCCAATTTATCGAAAAAGGCTTTATTGCTAACTTTTTTACTTATTAAAGTATCGATATTTTGAAGTTTTGAGTTGGTCTTTATTTATTCTTTAATTATTTTTTTAAAAAAAGTTTGATTATTTTCTGTTTTAATTTTTACAATGTAAGCACCGAATTGCAGATTGGTTAAATCAATTTTGTCAGCATTTGAAATTGAAGAAACCAATTGCCCTAAAGAATTATAAATTTCAATGTTTTTGATAGGCAAATTGCTCTTAATAAATAAAATAGAACTGGTTGGATTTGGATATATTCCAACTTCACTACTAATTTCTGTTTCGTTGTCAACTCCTAACCAACCATATAATATGTTTTGGGCGTATAATTCGTATGAAAAATCAGAGTTTCTATCTTCTGAAAAAAGAACAACAACTTGCGAATTGGTGGAGTTAATATTATTGAGCGAACTAAGTTCACCGACTCCTTTTTCAGAAGAAGTTGTACATACATTTTGTGATTGTATTATTGCATTTCCATCAAAAATAATATAACTCAAATTATTGGTGATTTTGTCTAATACAAGAAAACCAAAATTGCTATCATGTGATATCATACCATTATCCGTTGTAATTACATCGTTGCTGTTGCAGTCAATCAGAATATTACCGTTTGCAAAACTTCTAGTAAAGGAAGCCAAATCTATTTTTTGGTTTAATATTCCATTTGGGCCATTCATTAATTCATAATAACTATACAAGATATTTAACTCTCCATCTTTTATTATTGCAGATTCATATATGGAAGCATGCGCCGTAGAAACATCAATATCAAAACCATTTACTGGATATACAGGAGCATTAGACGATATTTTTTGAACATGACCTTTATCATATTGATCTGTAAAAAGAAAATAAAGGTCATTATTATCTGTAAGTAGTTTATAGGGGGTAAAAAATCTACACGCTTCCGTTTCAATTTGAACATTATTTATAAATGTACCATTATTACTTATACCTGTATAGTAATAATTTCCATACGTTGGATTGAAGGGAGAAAATTTAAAAAACACAAGCCCTAAAGTACTATCTGCTTTTTCAGCAATATTTACATATCCAACATCAAATGTACTAGCTGCAAAAGAAGATGTCCATTGCAAAACGCCCATAGCATTGTATTTTTGTAATGTATTATTCTCTTTTGCAATATATAAGTCGTTATTAGGCGACAAATAGGCTCCAATAACAAATGCGTCTATATCAATTCCTAAACTTCCATTCCAAAGTTGAGTGCCGCTAGGAGTTATTTTATTTATGCAAAAGTGTATGGCCCCACTGGCAGCATGAAAACTTGAAATATGAATTAGGTTGCCTGTATTATCAATGAAAGCGTATTTTTGGAAAGTAGCAGTTCCAACAGTTCGATTATTGGGTAACATTGCTGAAGCCCAATTGGGTGTTCCATCTGTATTATAGCGATGAATTTTATATTCTACATTTTCATCATAACAGAAAAAATATCCGTTATTACTATACAAGTTGTATGAATTTCCTGGAGCAACACCGCCGGATGCAATTGGTAAATTTACAGATAGGTTTGGATTCCATTGTGCATATGCTCCAAGTGGAAATACTAAAAAAATTAAAATTTGAATTACGTTTTTCATATTTATTTACTTTTTTGAATTGTTTTTTTTATTTGTATTACTTCATATTGCAATGCTCAATAATTAAATCGTATGACTGTGTAAGGCAAAAAAATCCCGAAGAGCTTGTCAAAAACTTCGGGATATTGATAAAACTAAACATGAAACATAGTTGTGCTACTCCTTCACAACAACAAGCTTTTAGTAATAAAATAATAGTCGGGTGACTATCAATTAATATTACGGTACAAATGTGAAACAATAAACAGCAGATTCCAAACCAAAAAAAGTTAAAAAATAAGGAATTGAAGAGCAATTTTTGGTTGTATTTAATTAATTACAAAAACAATAAAAAGCTTTTAAATAGCTTATTATATTGACTTAAGACTCAATCTTAGACAAGGGGCTTTAAAGAAAATTGTTAAGTTTTCGAAGCCCTTTTTAGGGTTCAAAATAAACCAGCAATACGATTTTTAATTAAAATAATATTTCGTTTTTTTGTTATCAAATGATACATTTGTATATCCCCTTTCAATTAATCTTCAAGTTACATGTCGATAAACCATTTGCATCAGCTAATTAAATCTTTATCTGCGCCAGAAAAAGGGTATATAAAAAAACAAGCGATGCTTCATGTTATTGGTTCACAGAATAAATACATAAAAATTTTTGATGCGATCGACAAACAGAAAGAGTATGATGAAAAAGAAATCATTCGCAAGTTTAAAGTGGAGCCTACGCTAAATAATTTTGCGGTAGCAAAAAATTACTTATTCAAATTCATCTTAAAGTCACTTGAATCCTATCATAATAATGTAAAAAGTGAACTTCGAAGTTTATTAAATCAAATTGAGATCCTTTACAATAAAAATATTCCTGCTATTGCAAAAAAAATGATCATCAAAGCAAAGTCAATTGCACAGCAGCATGAGCTCTATGAATTCATGGAAGAATTAATTGATTGGGAAATTATTTTATTAGTTGAAGAAGCCACCCCAAATAATTATCTAAATTTAGTAAACAAGCATTTTGATGAATTAAACGAAACATTAGAAAAGAAAAAAATCATTAGTGGCTACAAGCACCTATACCATAAACTACGTGCAAAAGCGTTATATACGGGATTGGCGAGAAACGATGAGGATGTGTTGCAATTTCAAAAGATTGCTAGTGAGGAAGCAAATCATGATAAAAACTTGTTGAACACTTTTAATGCGCAGTTCTATCGCAATTTAATGTTATCTAATTATTTATTTGCAATTAATGAGCAAAGAAAAGCAAACGTGATTTTAACCAAAAATGTTGAACTTTTGGATAAAAACGAACACATGCTTGAATTAAACCCATTTACATACATTGGATTGTTGCGAAATAAGGCTGTGAATGAACTTTCCTTAATGATGTATCCCCAACTGTTTGCTACTTTAGAGCAAATGGATCGTTTTGTTGAAAAACATGGTCACATCAACCGAAATTTTGAACTGCTTACAGAAAATCTAAAACTCTTTATTTATTTACCAACCGGGCAGTTTAAAAAAGCACTTGGCATAGCTGAAAAAGTACAAAATATTTACGCTCAACTGCCACATACAAAAAGTCTGAAAAAAGAAAAACAATTGCACCATTATGCTTTGGCCTATGTTTATATCGGGTTGGGTGAATTTAAACTTGCTAATCAAAATATTAATCAGCTTTTACTCAATACGGATCTAGATTTTAGAAGCGACTTGTTTTGTTTCGCCCACATTTTGAGTCTAATTATTTATTATGAAATGGGTAATCAAGACATGATTGAGAAGCGAATCCGATCAACGTATCGCATCTTGTTAAAACGGAATAAGCTTTATAATTTTGAAAAACAGATCATCTCCTTTTTCAAAAAATCGCAGAATGAAATGAGCAACGGGTCGGATTTGTTGGCGAAAGATTTTTTAAAACTTAAAGAAAGTATCGAAGCCGTTACAAAAAGCAATGTAGAGAAAAACGCCTTGAATTTGTTTGATTTGATATCTTGGCTAGAAAGTAAAATTGAGCAAAAAAGTTTTATGGAAATAAAGCAGCAGAAATTCAACAAACTGGTGTCGAACGAAGCATCTAGCGCTCACATGCATTAGTATAAGTAAGCGCTTTTTAAATGGTCCGATTGTTTTCATTTATTAAATTTGAAAAACAAATCGACAAAAACGTATTTCTTTTTAATGTGTAATTCCTTATAAAAATTTCTCCTTTTTTAAATTGAGCCATTTCAAGGCTGCTCCATTCAGAAGCAATTCTTTCACTTCTCTTTCATAAGGCATTTCTTTGATGAGTTTCCCGGGCTCCACTTCTCCAAGTGGAAAAGGATAGTCTGTTCCTAATGCCACTTTATCGGCGCCAAACATTCCTACAACGTAATCGAGCATTTGATCATCGTGCACCAGACTGTCTATCCAGAATTTCCCTAAATATTCACGGGGACTCACTTGATTATCAACCGCCACTAAATCGGGCCGACAATTAAATCCATGTTCAATTCTTCCGATAGTTGCAGGAAAAGAACCACCCCCATGTGCAAATGCAACTCTTAAATTAGGTAAGCGTTCAAAAATTCCACCAAATATCATAGAGCAAATTGCCAAAGATGTTTCAGCAGGCATTCCAACTAACCAGGGCAACCAATATTTTGGCATTTTATCTTGTCCCATCATATCCCAAGGGTGCACAAAAACGGCCATGTCTAACTTTTCACACGCTTCAAAAACGGGAAACAAATTTGCATCATTCAAATTCCAATCATTCACATGCGATCCGATCTGTATACCTGCTAAACCAATTTCTTTGCAACGTTTAAGTTCTTGTATTGCTAATTCGGGAGATTGTAATGGAATGGTTCCTAATCCAACAAATCGTTTTGGAAAGCGTTTTACGATATCGGCAATGTGGTCGTTTAAGAAAACAGAAAGTTCAAGGCAGTCTTTGGGTTTTGCCCAATAATTAAACATGACAGGAACAGTTGAAAGAACTTGCACATCCACATGATGGTGATTACATTCTGCCAACCTTTTTTCAGCACTCCAGCAATTGTCTTCAATCTCTCTGAAAAATTTACCATCATCAAGAATCATGTTTGCGCAACACGGTTTATGATGTTGTAATTGAACAAATCCACCATAACCGAATTTTTCTTTCCAATTAGGAATGTGTTCGGGGAGAATATGTGTATGAATATCTATTGTTAAAATCTTAGCCATTTTTATATTATTTATCGCAGCATGGATGGAGCTTTCATTAAGCGTATTGTAAAAATTCAGATATTATTTTTTCTGCCTCAGCAAAAGCATGTTCCAATGAATCGTTCAAAATAATTTTGTCAAACTGATCAGCAGTTTGTAATTCCACTTCTGCCTTTCCAATCCTTCTGGCAATACTTTCAGGGGTTTCTGTTTCGCGCATTTTCAAGCGTTCTTCTAAATGCTGAATACTTGGAGGCATCACAAAAACAGACAGTGCTTGGTCACCAAATTGCTTTTTTAAATTCAATCCCCCTACCACATCCATATCAAAAATAATAGAATTTCCTTTCTTCCAGATTCTTTCAATTTCGGTTTTTAATGTTCCATAGAAATTATCTTTATAGACTTCCTCCCATTCAACAAATTCTTCGTTATCAATTTTCTTTTTAAAATCCTCAACAGAAATAAAATAGTAATCAACTCCCTGCGATTCATCCTTGCGCATCGGTCTGCTGCAAGCTGATACAGAGAATTCCAATTTAGGTATTTTATGAAGCAAGTGATGAACAATTGTTGTTTTACCTGCACCGGAAGGAGCCGAAAATATGATAAGTTTACCTTTCATTATAAAACATTCAACAGTTGTTCTTTTATTTTTTCCAATTCATCTTTCATTTGTACAACCAATTTTTGAACAGAAGCATCATTCGCTTTAGAGCCAATGGTATTTATTTCCCGCCCGATTTCTTGAGAAATAAATCCTAATTTACGACCACTGGCAGGTTCATTCATGGTATTTAAAAAATAATCAATGTGTGTTTTTAACCTCAATTTTTCTTCGGTTATATCTAGTTTTTCGATATAGTAGATCAACTCTTGCTCAAAGCGATTCTGATCAATTTTCTCTTTCTCAATTGCCTCAGCGAGACTATTTTTAATTCGGGTACGAATATTTTCTACCCGAGGGGCATCCATAATAATTACTTCTGAAAGCAATTTGTCGATTAGTCCGATGCGGTTTGAAAACTCATTTGATAAAGTAGCTCCTTCATCGCTTCTAAATTTTTGAAAGGCGTCAATTGCTTTATCAACGGTTGTTTTTACTTGCTTCCACTCTACTTCATCCAACTCCACAATTTCCCGTTCGGCTTTCATCACATCGGGCATCTTCACAACCAATGCTAATAAATTGGGGTTCACTTCAGCCAATTCTTCTGACAATGATTTTAGTTCATTGTAATATGTTTTCGCCAATTTTTTGTTGATCGATACAGGCAGTATATCCAGCGTTGATTCGGTAAAAACGGACACATCCACTTTCCCGCGTTCAATTTGTTTAGAAATTTCAGCACGCAACTCCAATTCCTTTTCTTTATATAAATAAGGTAGTCGTAGATTCAAATCCAATTGTTTACTATTGAGAGACCTTACTTCAACGGTTACTTTTTTTCCAGGAATTTCGGTAGTTGCCTTTCCGAAACCGGTCATAGATTTCATTTGCATTTTATTTCCTTTGTTTATGTATAACAAATGTACAATTTTTCCATTATTAACAAGGGCTTAATGGCAGGAAGAATCAACTCTCTTTTTTGAATTTTTTAATCGGAATACTTACCAGATAAACGCCCAATATAATAAGAACAGCTGCCGTTATTTTTCTTAAATCAAGATCATCATTCTGATAAAGATAAACAGCAATGATTGTTGCAAAAAAAGGCTGTAAATAAATATAAATACTAACAACCGAGGGGCTTAAAGCTCTTAATGAATATGTATTGAGGATATATGCAAAAAAAGTAGTAGCAAAAACAACAAATGCGACATCGCGCCAAATGGCAGGAGAAAAGGCTTCCCAGGCTATTTCCTGAAATTCTGAAAAACCAAAAGGAAGAACATAAATAAAACCAAAAAGAAAAACCCATTTTACAACAGTAAACGTATTGTATTTTTTCATCAGCGGTTTCACCAGAACAATATACAATGCCCAGGAAAAAGAATTGACCAGGATAAGCATGTCACCCAATATGGTATCAGATCCGACGGTAAAGTTATTTCCATATACCAACATGATCAATGCGCCTATAGCTCCAATTAAAATTCCAATCATTTTTTGAATAGAGATCTTTTCTTTCAAAAATAGCGCTGCAATAAGTATTACGATAATTGGATTGGAGGTCATAATAATTGCTCCATTGATAGGTTTGGTGATACTTAATCCTTTTAAGAAAAGTAATTGATTGAGTGCTACACCAAAAACGGCAAGCATTGCCATATAGGGAAGATCTTTTTTGTCAACTTTTTCCTTAATAAAAAAAGCACTCACTATCCAAAAGAGAACAAGTGCTCCGAAAACCCGCATCAATACAAAAGCAAAGGGCTGAATATGAGAAGGCATTACTTCTTTAGCAATAGAGAAGTTAGCCGCATAAATACTATTGACAATAACTAAAGAAAGATGTGCTTGTAGTGTTTTATTCATTTCCTCACTCCTGAATCCTAAACTTTTTAGAAGAGAAGGAATTTTTTGCTGCTTATAATTTCACAGAAAATTAATTATGATTTATAATTTTGCTTTAACAGCGACAACAGTGCTTTTAGAATTTCCGATAAATATAGCATCTTTAACTATGATCACCGGTCGCTTCAAAAAAGTGTATTCTTCCAAAATATATTTTTTGAAATCTTCTTCTGTTAACTTTATTTTATCTAAGCCCAATGCCCTGTATTTCATTGCTACTTTACTAAACAATGCTTCATAGCTGCCTGCTAAGGATTTCATTTCAATTAATTGCGCAGGGGTGATCTTTTCAGATTTTATATCTTGAAATTCAAATTTTTTCTTTTGCAAATCTAGTTCTGTGATTATCCGGGAGCAAGTAGAACAGGTGCTTAAATAATATATTTTTCTCATGTTTTTTTACTCTACAGCTGAAAGTTTTATCATATTTGCTTTACCCATTTCACTTAAAGGAATGCTCGCAATATTTATTACAAGATCGTTCACTTTCACTTTCCCGCTTTTCTTTAAGATGAATTTAATATCTGCAATCGTGTGATCTGTGCTGATGTTTTTATCATAGTAAAAACCGCGAACTCCCCAAACTAAATTCAGGGTAGTAAGAATATCATAGTTATCTGTAAAAACAAAAATCTCTGCTTTCGGACGGTGGCTGGCCAATTTAAAGGCAGTATAACCGGAGTGTGTCATTGTTACGATTGCGGCAGCACTTGTACGTTGTGCCATTTTTGCAGCAGTATAACAAATTGAATCAGATAGAAAGCGCTCGTTGCGCAAGTCAACTTCAGGTGCTTCGTTGTCTCGGTTATAAATATCGCTGTTTGCTTCTACATGCTCGATAATCTTTGTCATGGCCTCTACTACTTTCGTAGGATGATTTCCGACAGATGTTTCTCCGCTAAGCATTACTGCATCGGCACCGTCCATCACACTATTTGCAACATCATTCACCTCGGCGCGGGAAGGACTTATGTTTGTAATCATGCTCTCCATCATTTGTGTTGCAATAATCACTGGTTTTGATGCTTCTAAACATTTCCGCACCAGCATTTTCTGAATCACTGGCACTTCCTGCATCGGCACCTCAACACCTAGATCTCCGCGGGCAACCATGATCGCGTCAGTTTCTTTAATAATATTGTCTATGTCGGAAATTGCTTCCGGTTTTTCTATTTTTGCAACTACTTTTGCACGCACATTCTGATCAAAATTCTGAATTAGGTGTTTCAGTTCAATAATATCAGCGGCAGATCGAACGAATGAAAGCCCCACCCAATCAACTCTTTGAGTTAAAGCAAAGTCGAGGTCCCTTAAATCCTTTTCTGTAAGGCAGGGCAATGAAATTTTTGTGTTCGGCAAATTCACGCCCTTTTTTGAAGACAATATTCCTCCATGGCTAACAACTGCTTTCACTTCATCTTTTCCATTTGTAGAAATAACATTTAACAACAATTTTCCATCATCAATTAAAATATTTTCTCCTGCTTTTACATCTCTTGGAAACTGAGGGTAGGTGATATAAATACGATTGGCTGAGCCAATACATTCGGTTGTTGTAATAATTATTTGATTACCAGCAATGAGTTCAACACTATTATTCTCTACCACTCCAATTCGCAGTTTGGGCCCTTGAAGATCGGCAAGAATAGCAGTGTGCGTACCTAATTTTTTGTTTATATCACGAATAGTTTTGATCTGATCAACAACAACATCGTATGATCCGTGCGAAAAATTAATTCGGCAAACATCTGCACCGGCAAGGATCATTCCTTCAATAACATCAGCTGACGAAGATGCAGGCCCTAGTGTTGCAACAATTTTTGTTCTTTTCATAAGTTTACTTTTTATTTTTACCACAGATTACTCAGATTTTCACGGATAAATTTCTGTTATTATTCTGTACTGTGTTGTATTTATTTTTAATTGTTTCATCACATTAACAATTTTCAAAAATATAATTTGTGATTTAACACTGATTACTCAGATTTTCACGGATAAATTTCTGTTATTATTCTGTACTGTGTGTT
>CANIFU010000088.1 GCA_947466965.1 Bacteroidota bacterium | reverse complement strand
TCCTTTTAAAATGTTCTCTAAAATATCCCAAACGATAGGTTCTTTTTTATCAACTATTTTTTTTGCAGATTTTACAGTTTTAACAATACCACGCTCAATCATTTTACGAATGATAAACGGTTTGAATAATTCTGCTGCCATATCTTTCGGCAATCCGCACTCATGCAATTTCAATTCCGGTCCAACAACAATTACCGAACGTGCAGAATAATCGACACGTTTACCAAGTAAATTCTGACGGAAACGACCTTGTTTACCTTTCAATGAATCAGACAATGATTTTAAAGCACGGTTTGATTCAGTTTTAACGGCATTTGATTTACGGGAGTTATCGAATAATGAATCAACCGCTTCTTGCAACATACGTTTTTCATTACGCAAGATCACTTCAGGAGCTTTGATTTCTATCAATCGTTTCAAACGGTTGTTACGAATAATAACACGTCTGTATAAGTCATTTAAATCAGACGTAGCGAAACGACCACCATCCAAAGGAACGAGTGGACGCAATTCCGGTGGAATAACAGGAACGATCTTTACGATCATCCATTCCGGACGATTTTCTACATTTTGATTTGCATGACGGAAACTTTCAACAACTTGCAAGCGCTTCAATGCTTCATTTTTACGTTGTTGAGATGTTTCAGTATTTGCTTTTAAACGTAAGTCGAAAGATAATCCATCAAGATCAACACGGCTCAAAAGCGATTGTAAAGCTTCAGCACCCATCTTCGCGATGAATTTATTCGGATCAGTATCGTCTAAATATTGATTGTCTTTAGGAAGTGTATCCAAAATATTCAAATATTCTTCTTCAGATAAAAAGTCAAGATAATTGATACCATCAACAGCTTTAACACCAGCGTTTACTACAACATAACGTTCGTAATAAATGATCATGTCCAACTTTTTAGTTGGAAGACCTAACAGATAACCAATTTTGTTTGGCAATGATTTAAAGTACCAGATGTGAGCAACAGGAACAACTAAATTGATGTGTCCCATACGCTCTCTACGTACTTTCTTTTCAGTTACTTCAACACCACAACGGTCACAAACAATTCCTTTGTAACGAATGCGTTTATATTTACCACAAGCACATTCCCAATCCTTAACCGGTCCAAAAATACGTTCACAAAACAAACCACCCATTTCAGGCTTGTATGTTCTGTAGTTGATGGTTTCTGGTTTTACAACTTCACCACTTGAACGCTCCAAAATTGCTTCCGGAGATGCGAGGCTGATGGTGATTTTCGAGAAGTTACTTTTTAATTTGATGTCTCTTTTGAAAGCCATGTTTTATTAAGTTAAAAAAGTTAAAAAGTTCAAAGTTCAAAGTTGTTTAGTTTAAAGTCTGAAAGTCAAATTTCATTATTCATGAAGCTTTAAACTTTCAAACTTTAAACTTTAAACTTATTTTTAGTCAAGTGAAATGTTTAATCCTAAACCTCTCAATTCATGCAACAATACGTTAAATGATTCAGGGATTCCCGGAGTTGGCATATTTTCACCTTTAACAATAGCTTCATAAGCTTTAGCACGTCCTACAACGTCGTCCGACTTAATTGTAAGGATTTCCTGAAGAATGTTAGCAGCACCAAATGCTTCAAGAGCCCAAACCTCCATCTCACCAAAACGCTGACCTCCGAATTGAGCTTTACCGCCCAATGGTTGTTGCGTAATAAGAGAGTATGGTCCGATTGAACGGGAGTGCATCTTATCATCCACCATGTGACCAAGTTTCAGCATGTAGATAATACCTACAGTTGCGGGTTGATCAAACTTTTCACCTGTTCCACCATCTGTTAAGAAGGTACGGCCAAAGCGAGGTAAACCGGCTTTGTCAGTCCATTCATTCAATTGATCAGTAGAAGCACCGTCAAAAATTGGAGTAAAGAATTTTTCACCTAATTTTTGTCCGGCCCAAGCAAGAACGGTTTCATAAATTTGTCCCAAGTTCATACGGGAAGGCACACCCAGTGGATTCAATACAATATCAACAGTAGTTCCATCATCCAAGAACGGCATGTCTTCATCACGAACGATACGAGCAACGATACCTTTATTACCGTGACGACCGGCCATCTTATCACCCACTTTCAACTTACGTTTTTTAGCGATGTACACTTTTGCAAGCTGAACAATACCAGCTGGTAACTCATCACCAATAGTAACGGCAAACTTTTTACGTTTAAATGCACCAAGTAAATCGTTGTATTTGATATTATAGTTGTGAAGTAACATTTTAATCTGATCGTTCAGATCTTTATCAGTAGTCCATTTACTAGCATTAACAGTAGAGAAATCAATTTTCTCTAAACTTTTCTGAGTAAACTTAACACCTTTTGCAACTACTTCTTCCTTTAAGATATTGATAACACCCTGAGATGTTTTACCATTCACTAAAGTGAATAATTTATCAATTAGTCTCGTTTTTAAAGCAGCAACATCAGCATGATGTTCTTTATCAATTTTATCAAGAAGTGGTTTTTCTTCCGCTTTTGATTTTTTATCTTTAATTGCTCTAGAGAACAATTTTTTATCGATAACAACACCGCGTAATGATGGAGGCGCTTTTAAAGAAGCATCTTTAACGTCACCAGCTTTATCACCAAAGATAGCGCGTAAAAGTTTTTCTTCCGGTGATGGATCCGTTTCTCCTTTCGGAGTAATTTTTC
The DNA here is from genome assembly GCA_947466965.1 of Bacteroidota bacterium. Lineage (GTDB taxonomy): Bacteria > Bacteroidota > Bacteroidia > 2-12-FULL-35-15 > 2-12-FULL-35-15 > 2-12-FULL-35-15. The sequence continues at coordinate 7,282 of CANIFU010000088.1, read as the reverse complement.
CAATCAAAATATCACCTTCTTTAACTTCAGCACCGATACGAATTAAACCGTTTTCATCCAAGTCTTTAGTAGCCTCTTCAGAAACGTTAGGAATATCAGAAGTTAATTCTTCTAAACCACGTTTTGTATCACGAACTTCCAATGCATATTCATCGATATGAACAGATGTAAAAATATCTTCACGAGCAACACGCTCAGAGATAACGATCGCATCTTCAAAGTTGTAACCTTTCCAAGGCATGAATGCCACTTTCATGTTACGACCAAGCGCTAATTCACCATTTTGAGTTGCATAACCATCACACAATACTTGTCCTTTAGAAACTTTTTCACCTTTCTTCACGATTGGTTTTAAGTTGATACACGTACTTTGGTTGGTTTTACGGAACTTCGTTAATTCATACCGTTTGATATCATCATCAAAGCTGATCAAACGATCTTCATCCGTACGGTTGTATCGGATCACAATTTCATTTGCATCAACGTATTCAACAGTACCTTCACCTTCAGCATTTACCAACACACGTGAATCGTGCGCTACTAAAGGCTCAAGACCAGTACCAACAATTGGCGCTTCAGGACGTAATAAGGGAACGGCTTGACGCATCATGTTCGATCCCATCAAGGCACGATTCGCATCATCATGTTCCAAGAAAGGAATCAATGAAGCCGCGATAGATGCAATTTGATTAGGAGCAACATCCATCAAGTTTATTTTCTCAGGTTCTACAACCGGGAAATCTCCTTCATAACGCGCTTTAACTTTTTTATCTAGGAAATTACCTTTCGCATCAACCGGAGTATTTGCCTGAGCGATAATTTTTTGTCCTTCTTCTTCTGCACTTAAATAAGTAACAGATTTTTCCATATCCACTTTACCGTTAGTAACGGTCATGTATGGCGTTTCAATAAAACCTAATTTATTGATTTTCGCGAATACACATAAAGAAGAAATCAAACCAATGTTTGGTCCCTCGGGAGTTTCAATAGTACAAAGACGACCATAATGCGTATAGTGAACGTCACGAACCTCGAAACCAGCACGCTCACGGGATAAACCTCCAGGCCCAAGTGCTGAAAGTCTACGCTTGTGCGTGATTTCTGCAAGAGGGTTTGTTTGATCCATAAATTGTGATAACTGATTTGTTCCGAAGAACGAATTGATTACAGATGATAATGTTTTCGCATTGATCAAATCTGTAGGTGTGAACACCTCGTTGTCACGAACATTCATACGCTCACGGATGGTACGGGCCATACGGGCAAGACCAACACCGAACTGAGAATATAATTGTTCACCAACAGTACGAACACGTCTATTACTTAAGTGGTCAATATCATCCACATCTGTTTTTGAGTTGATAAGTTCAATCAAATATTTGATGATACAGATGATATCCTCTTTCGTTAAGGTCTTAGTGGTAAAAGGAGTATTAAGATTCAACTTTTTGTTGATTCTGTAACGGCCTACTTCACCAAGATCATAACGCTTATCAGAGAAAAATAATTTATCGATGATGCCACGAGCTGTTTCTTCATCAGGCGGTTCAGCGTTACGAAGTTGACGGTAGATATGCTCCACAGCCTCTTTTTCAGAGTTGGAAGTATCTTTTTGCAACGTATTGTAGATGATTGCGTAATCACCTGCATTCACATCCTGTTTGTGGAGGATAACAGACTTTACATTTGCATCAACAATCATATCAATGTGATTGTTATCCAAGATCGTTTCGCGGTCAATTATAACCTCGTTACGTTCAATAGAAACAACTTCACCAGTATCTTCATCAACGAAATCTTCGATCCATGTTTTCAAAACACGAGCTGCTAATTTTCGTCCGATAGAAGCTTTAAGGGCAACTTTGCTAACTTTTACTTCATCAGCAAGTCCAAATATTTCGAGGATTTGTTTATCGCTTTCAAATCCGATAGCTCTTAATAAGGTAGTAACAGGTAATTTTTTCTTACGATCGATGTAAGCATACATCACGTTATTGATATCGGTAGAAAACTCTATCCATGAACCTTTGAAAGGGATAACCCTTGCAGAATAAAGTTTAGTACCATTCGCGTGGCGGCTTTGACCGAAGAACACACCAGGTGAACGGTGCAACTGAGATACGATTACACGTTCAGCTCCATTGATAACAAAAGTACCTTTGGGAGTCATGTAAGGGATCGTACCTAAGTATACATCCTGAACGATTGTTTCAAAATCTTCGTGTTCTGGATCAGTACAATACAAACGTAATTTCGCTTTAAGCGGAACGCTGTATGTTAAACCACGCTCAATACACTCTTCAAGAGAGTAGCGAGGGGGATCAATAAAATAATCTAAGAATTCAAGCACGAAATTATTCCGTGCATCGGATATAGGAAAGTTCTCAGCGAAAACTTTAAATAATCCTTCGTTTTGACGATTTTCAGAAGTAGTTTCCAACTGAAAAAAGTCTTGGAACGATTGAAGTTGAATATCTAAAAAGTCAGGGTAATCGATTTGACTTTTAATAGATGCAAAACTTATTCTCTGTGTTTTTTTAATTTGAGCCAAGGTGCTTAAGTATTAAGTTTGTTAGAACATAGATGAATATAACAACAAACGAGGTTAATAAGAAAAAACGATTATAAACACTCTAAAAGCCAAGTACCTCATCGTTCCCAAATGGGAACAATGAGGATAATGACTATAAATTGTGTATTAGAAACAGCTTATTTAATCTCAACTTTTGCTCCTGCTTCTTCTAATTGTTTTTTCACTGATTCTGCTTCTTCTTTAGAAACGCCTTCTTTAACTGGTTTTGGTGCACCATCAACAAGATCTTTGGATTCTTTCAAACCTAAACCTGTTAAGTCTTTTACAATTTTAACAACACCTAATTTTGCTGCACCTGCTTCAACTAAAATAACATCAAAAGATGTTTTAACTGCTGCTGCGTCTGCACCACCACCTGCTGCTACAACTACTGCTGCTGCTGCTGGTTCGATTCCATACTCATCTTTAAGTATAGTTGATAATTCTTGCACTTCTTTAACAGTTAAATTTACTAACTGTTCAGCAATTGCTTTTACGTCTGCCATTGTATTTGATTTTTAAATTTGTTACTAATTAATTTTTTATTTTTCGTTCTTTAAGCTGTTTGCCAATTAAGCGGCATCTTTTTTCTCTGCATTTGCTTGCAAAGCTCCGATAACGCGTTTAGCAGGGGACTGAAGCAAGGCAACCACATCTGCGATAAGCTCGTTCTTGCTTTTAATGTTAGCAAGAGCTTCAAGTTCATTATCGCCTAGGTAAATGTTCTCTTCAACGAAAGCAGCTTTTAAAAGTGGCTTATCGTTTTTTCTTCTGAATTCCTTAATTAACTTAGCAGGTGCATTTCCTACTTCGGTAAAGATCAATGCAGTGGCGCCTTTTAATGCAGGAATTAAACCTGTTAAGCGACTATCAGCAGCTTGTTCCAATGCTTTTTTCAGCAATGAATTTTTTACTACTGTCATTGAAATGTTTTTTTCGAAGCAAGATCTTCTGAATTGGTTAACTTTTTCAACAGATAAAGAAGAACAATCAGCTAAGTAGATTTTGTTATTCGCATTCAGCTTTTCTATTAGTGATTCGATGATTTTTGTTTTATCTTCTTTTTTCATTTCGATTTAGTTTTATCTGCTTAGTGGAAGCCAAGGCAGATGATGATTTTTTTTTAATTATTGCCCTAAGAATTTGCTGTCGATTTCGATACTCGGACTCATTGTTGAGCTCAAATAAATACTTCTAACATACTGTCCTTTTGCTGATGAAGGCTTTAATTTCATTATTGTTTGTAACAATTCAGTAGCATTTTCTGCAATTTTGTTGCTATCAAAAGATGCTTTAGCAACAAGGGCCTGAACAATCCCTGCTTTATCTACTTTAAAATCTATTTTACCGCCTTTAGAGTCAGCAACTGCTTTACCAATATCCATTGTAACAGTACCTGTTTTAGGGTTAGGCATTAAACCACGGGGTCCTAATACGCGACCTAAAGCACCCACTTTACCCATAACTGAAGGCATAGTAATGATAACGTCAACATCTGTCCAACCACCTTTTATTTTTTCAATATATTCATCTAATCCAACAAAATCAGCACCTGCAGCTTTTGCTTCCGCTTCTTTATCAGGAGTAACAATTGCAAGAACGCGCATTGTTTTACCAGAACCATGAGGCAAAGAAACAGATCCGCGAACCATTTGATTTGCTTTACGAGGATCAACACCTAAACGAACGCTGATTTCGACAGAGGAATCGAATTTTGTGTTGGTGATTTCTTTAACGATTTTAGCAGCTTCTGCTAAAGAATATGACTTTGTAGCGTCATATTTAGAAAGCGCAAGCTTTCTGTTTTTGGAAATTTTTGTCATTATTATATAATTATGATGTGCAAGCGTCTTACTTTATTCGGACTCCATCAGTTAAACTTACTACTTTTTAAGAGGAGATTCTCCTGTAATGCTTAAACCTAAACTGCGAGCAGTTCCTGCAACCATACTCATTGCTGATTCAATTGTAAAGCAATTCATATCGGGCATTTTACCTTCAGCAATCGTGCGAATCTGATCCCAAGATACATTACCAACTTTTAAACGATTAGATTCTTTAGAACCACCTTTTACTTTTGTTACTTCCAATAGAGAAACAGCAACAGGGGTATGTTTAAGGATAAATTCAAATGTTTTATCACTATAAACAGTAATAATAACAGGAGTTACTTTTCCTGCTCTATCTTGAGTTCTAGCATTAAACTGCTTACAAAACTCCATGATGTTCACACCTTTTGCACCTAATGCAGGTCCGATCGGAGGTGAAGGATTTGCTGCCCCACCTTTTATTTGCAATTTGATCATTGCACTTACTTCTTTTGCCATTTTATCTTTTTAGTTTAAAGTTTAAAGTCTGAATGTAAATTGTTGTGCTAGTTGCTTTAACTTTATTTACTGCTTTAAACGGTATTGTTTACTTATTTAACTTTTGACGACCTATTCAAACTGTCACGAGCCGGTGGAAGCCAGGCTTTTTTAATGAATATTCAAATCAATATTTTTATTAATTTTCTTTTTCTACTTCAAGGTAACCTAATTCCAGTGGTGTTTTTCTACCAAAGATTTTTACCATTACCTCTAACTTTTTCTTATCTTCAATAACACGTTCAATTGTTCCAGTGAAACCATTGAAAGGTCCATTGATAACTTTTACTGTTTCACCAACAATAAAAGGGATACTAATCTGCGCATCTGTTTCTGCAAGATCATCAACCGTTCCTAAGATACGGTTTACTTCTGCCAGACGCATAGGAACTGGTGATCCGCCTTTAGTTTCACCTAAAAATCCGATCACACCGGTAATGTTTTTAATTACGTGAGTAACTTCACCCACCAATGCTGCTTCAACTAATATATATCCACCGTAAAAAGGGCGTTCTTTACTTACCTTTTTTCCATTACGGATCTGATAAATTTTTTCTGTAGGAATTAATATTTGAGATACAAAATTACTTAATCCCAAACGGTTAATTTCCATTTCAATATACTGCTTCACTTTTTTCTCCTGACCACTGATAGCTCTTACCACATACCATTTTTTTACAGTGTCGGTTTTTGTTTGCTCGCTCATTTTTAAAACTCTAAAGTATTTATTAAAACAAATGGTAAATAGCTTCCATTCCTTTGTTGAATGTAAGGTCCATGAACAAAACGACCAATGCAATAATTATAGAAGCAACTGCAACTAGAATAGCACTGCTTTGTAATTCGCTCCAAGAAGGCCAGCTTACTTTATGAAAAAGTTCGTTAGCTGTTTCATCGATGTATGTTTTGAATTTGCTCATAATTTTTAGTTATTGGTTATTGGTTATTAGTTATAGGGATAGTGCCTTTTAACTTTTAACTTTTAACTTTTTTACTTTTAACTTAACTGTGCACAGGTGGAGAGATTCGAACTCCCATCAAAGGTTTTGGAGACCTCTATTCTACCCTTGAACTACACCTGTAAATACTCCAAATTGTGTTATTCAAAAACTCAAAAAATGTGCTTTTGAGCATCACCCATTATTAGTAGAAAACAGCAGGCAGTGTTTTCCACTACCTACTGTCTATACTAATATTAAACTATTAATTACTTGATGATCTCAGTAACCTGACCAGCACCAACGGTTCTACCACCTTCACGGATAGCGAAACGAAGACCTTTGTCCATAGCTACCGGTACAATTAGCTTAACAGTAATTGTTACGTTATCACCAGGCATAACCATGTCTCGTCCTGTTGGTAATTCAATTTCTCCTGTTACGTCAGTTGTACGTAAATAGAATTGAGGACGATATTTGTTGTGAAATGGCGTGTGACGTCCACCTTCTTCTTTTTTCAATACATAGATCTCCGCTTTGAATTCAGTATGAGGAGTAATCGTACCAGGACGAACAACAACCATACCTCTACGGATATCTTTTTTATCGATACCACGTAATAACAAACCAACGTTATCACCTGCTTCACCTCTATCAAGGATTTTACGGAACATTTCCACACCAGTGATCGTAGATTTTAATTTCTCATCTTGCATACCGATGATTTCAACCTCATCACCTGAGTTGATAACACCTGTTTCAATTTTACCTGTTGCAACAGTACCACGACCAGTGATCGTGAAAACATCTTCAACCGGCATTAAGAATGCTTTATCCGTTTCACGAACAGGAATAGGAATGTATGCATCAACAGCATCCATCAATTCCATAATTTTAGGCATCCACTTTTCATCTTTATTTAAACCACCTAAAGCAGAACCTTGGATAATAGGAGTATTATCACCATCAAATTGATAGAAAGATAACAACTCACGGATTTCCATTTCAACAAGTTCTAATAACTCAGGATCATCTACCATATCCACTTTATTCATGAATACAACGATTTTAGGCACACCAACCTGACGAGCCAAAAGGATATGCTCACGAGTTTGTGGCATAGGACCATCAGTAGCAGCAACAACTAGAATAGCACCGTCCATTTGAGCAGCACCTGTAACCATGTTCTTAACGTAATCCGCGTGACCCGGACAGTCAACGTGAGCGTAGTGACGGTTAGCTGTTGAATACTCTACATGAGAAGTATTGATCGTGATACCACGTTCTTTTTCTTCAGGAGCATTATCAATAGAAGAGAAATCTCTTACTTCTGATAAACCTTTTTCAGCTAATACAACAGTGATTGCTGCGGTTAAGGTAGTTTTACCGTGGTCAACGTGACCGAT
>CANIFU010000087.1 GCA_947466965.1 Bacteroidota bacterium | reverse complement strand
TTGTATAAGGAGTATTTTGAGGATCAAAATTTGACCAGCATTTTGTCCAATCGTTTGTTCCATCAAATGCACCACGGTAAGTTGTTGGAGTAAAAAATGCATCGGTTAAATTAGGGCTAGTAAAACTTGCACCGGCAGCTGCTGGTGATCCTGATTGTAATAAAAAATTAGGATTTAAATAGTTATATGGATTAACAGCCATAATATCTAAACTGTTCGGCAAGATTGAATTCGCATTGGATGGGAAGTTAAACCAACCCAACATTGAGTTATATGGTGCACCCCATACAATTGTAATTCCTGCTGAATCTAATGCTTGAGGGCATCCTGCAATAATATTGTTTTTGTATTGCAACGAATTGAATTTAGCATTGTTTGCAGAATTATCTGACTCTATTTTCAATCCTGTAGGAAAACCTGCAAAAAATGAATTGTAAACACACAATGCAGTACTTCTTCTTAAATGTGCACCGCGTTTGTGATTACCATTGATTGAAGTTGTTGCAGTACGTTTTGGACCGAAGAAAGAAACGTTCGTAAAAATAGGGTGTGTCAACGGAGCATTTGTACTTCCTCCGGCATCGTTATCTGATTCAAAACCATTTGATCCTGAAACGTCAGCGATTGTTGAATCACTTAAAGCAACTGCAAATTGAACTTTACCACTGTATCCATAATCTGAATCGAAATGATCGTCCAACCCTGCTTTCGAAATTAAGTGTTTACAATTTACGGTTCCACCAAACCATTCGAAAGAATCATCACCACCATGACTAACTTGAACGTAATCAATTGTAGTACCTAATCCAACAGCGCCCATTGTTAAACCATTTGTTTCGTTGTTTGGTAAATATGCAATACCTGCATATTCGATACGAACATATTTAAGTATACCTGAATTGTCATTAGGATCTGTACCGCCGTACAATCCTTTTACGGCATCAATTCCACCTTCAGCTAAACGAGCACCTGCAGGATCGTTAATAGGCGCTTTTCCGCAAAGAATAATGCCACCCCAATCTCCAGGTGCACGAGAACCAGCCGGCTGAAAAGATGTAAATACAATTGGTTCTGTTTGTGTACCTTCTGCAATAATTTTTGCACCACGAGTAATTACCAAGGTAGATGCATTTCCTTTAATTAATGTTCCTGGCTCAATTGTTAAAGTTGCATTACTTGTAACATAAACGAACCCACCCGTCAAGCTGTAAATGTTGTTTTTTGTCCAGGTTGTATTTGTTGTAATATCACCTGAAATTGTAATTTGAGCACTTAAACTGAATATCCCACCCAGTATGATCGCACTCATTAGTAAAACTTTTTTCATTTTATAATATTTAATTTTTATTACCGTATTTTAGGGAAGCGGCATTACCCATTTTAATAACAATGAAGGAGTTATATAACGATGTAAAAGTAAGTATGCAATCTTGTGTGATTATTACTAAAATCTTATTAAAAAGTGAATCTTAATTTACTAAAACGTTACGAATTGGTGAGGTAAATGTTATGAATGTAATTTAAACAAGAGCAATCAATCATTCCCAAAAAGCCCAAGAGAATCAATAAAGATTATACATCCCGGACTTTTCTAAAAAAAATAATAATCAGTTTAAAATCAGAATTTAAAATTTATAGGAAACCGACAACGAATAGTTTGTTCCGTATTTGATACCTGTTATTTGCGTGTCCTTATCGGACTCATATTTTTTTGAACCATTTTGATCCTGATAAAAAACAGAGATTTGGTTGAAGATGTCATTCATATTAAATTTCAACTCACCATTTTTAAAAATCTTTTGACTGATTTGAATATCAAATAAATCACGTGGTGCTTCGTAAATATTACCATAACCATTAGACCCAACCAAAAATATTCTTCTTCCAATTTTATTGTATAACAAACTTACACCTAAACCTAATTCATTATTTAAATATTGGATTCCGGCATTTAAAATATAAGGAGATTGACCTTGCATCGGACGGCGTTTTTCTTCTTCCGTAACAGCTGTAGCTACATTTGACAGATCTACTTCCGATTTGATATACGTGTAGTTAGCAAATAATGTAAAGTGATCAAACTGTTTTGTATTAAATAAGGAATCCAATAAATTTAATTTGAACCTCACTTCTGCTTCAATTCCATAGTTGGTAGCTCCGATAACGTTTTGATACGTATAAATTCTACTACCTGCACCGGCAGACAAATCAATTATTTGTTCGATTGGATTTTGAAATTGCTTATAAAAACCTGTCACTGAAAACAATTGCCCAAATCCCGGATACCACTCAAAACGTAAATCCGCATTCGTAATGTTCGTTCTAATTAAAGCCGGATTTCCTACAACTGCAGCGGACGTATTAAAATCATAAAATGTAAACGGAGCTAACTCTCTAAATTCAGGACGAGCAACGGTACGGGAACCGGCAGCACGAATATTTATCTTGCTCGTCAATGCATATGTGAAATTCAATGATGGCAATACATCAAAGTAAGCGGTATCAATAACAATTGGTGACCCTCCATAGGATTTAGAATTTAATACCTGATGATAATTTTCCACTCTTGCTCCCCAGACCATTCGAATTTTCTTTCCAAAATTATCATCTAATAAAATATATGCTGCCGACAAATTAGAATTAGCAGTATACGAATTTGAAGGGTTTTTTAATTCCGAAATCTTAAAACCAGATGTTCCTATATTTTCGGGAGAAAAAATAGATTCTTGTGGAAGCGTTAATAAACTCCAATCGAAAAACCCTACATTATTTACAACATAACCGAAAACGCGCGCATCGAATGAGCGATTTTTATATTGCTCTGTTCCACCGATTTTCAATGTTTGTTTTTGCTTAAATAAGGTAAAAGGAATTCCTATTTCTAAATAGGCTGCTCTTAAGTTCTCGTCTAATGTTGAAAAAAACTTACCAGCATAACTATTAGAAGCCGCTCCAATTGGAACATATGCAGTAAAAACACTGTCTGATTCAGAACCAACGGGAGTAATATTTTTATAATAATACATCCTTCTCAAATCAGGCATTAAACGTTTTGTATTATTATAAGCCAAGCCCCATCTTATTTTTATTTTATATTTCGACACCAAATGATCACCTGTCAATTGGTTCGAAAGTAATGTATTGGAAGTATATTGCATAGAGGTAGCATGGATGTATTGGTCGTTTTCAAAATTACTTCCGGTACGGTCAATAAGGGCATCTTCTGAATTGGTACTGTACATATTTTTGAAGGAAATTTTGTGATTTTCACCAATCTTATATGCAAAATTTAACATCGCACCCCAAAGAATATTTTCTTTATAAGTACTGTCAGAATAATTATAGAGAGCCGATTGATCGGGATTGGAATCCTGACGGTTGATCACCTGCAACTTACGATTATTGTTGTATGTAATTGCTCCAACAACACCAAAATCGTTTTTAAAAAGTGAATCATTCACCCCAAAGGAAATCTGATAACTTTGATTTAACGGAGACGATTTTTTGGTATTAATTGCCCAATCGTTTTGAAATAATTTACTGGCCTCATAACGTGTATTTATAGATGAGAGCTGTTGAATGTAGGTATCAGTTTCTGGGAGTCCTTCAGGCAAACTTCGCGCCCCATCATCCATACCTAACCAGTCTCTTTTTCCACCATCATATGTTTTATATTCTTTAAAGGTGGATTGCGTATTATAACCTGTACCCGCAGAAATACTCACAAAATTATCATCAGGAATATCTTTTGTGTTGATCATAATCACTCCTCCGGCAAAATCACCAGGCAGATCGGGATTTGCAGTTTTATAGATAATCATATTGTCCAGCATGTTCGATGGAAAAATATCAAAGGAAAAAGCTTTTCTGTCGGGCTCCGTTGATGGCAGAGGCAAACCGTTTACCATCGCCGTATTATATCGATCGCTTAATCCACGGATAATTACAAATTTATTATCCTGAATACTGGCACCGCTTACGCGCTTAATAACATCGCTCGTACTTTTATCCGGTGAACGCTTTATGCTCTCTGAAGAAATCCCATCAGATAAACTTGCATTATTCTTTTGAAGATTAACTAGATTACTATTCGTTTCTTTATCAATTGTTGCATAAATAACAACAGGTCCGAGCTCCGTAGAGGCAGATTGCATACTTATAGAAATAATTGTTGCTTCACCTGCCTTTACAACAATACCAGACAATTCTTTCGTATTATAGGAAATCAACTGACATTGAATAGAATAAGTTCCGGGCGAAAGATTATTGATACTGAAAGCACCATCAAGATCAGTATTTCCTCCGATGGTGGTTCCCTTAATTAATACAACAGCTCCAGGTAGGGTTTCTCCGGTTTTATCATCAATTACTTTCCCTTTGATGCTAGAGTTTTGAGAAAACCCTACCTTTGTAAAAAAAAGAATAACTAGCGTAATATAAAATTTCAAGTTCATTTTAATCTTAATTTAATTTGATTACAAAGTAATCGAGAGAAAGTCAAGATAGTGTTAATCGAAAATTAAAATAGTGTTAAGTAAAGCAGAAAAAAAACAATCTTTGTTAATATTAAGTTAATTTTGATTTAACGCTTTAATGATGCTTAAAAGAGAACTTTACCTTGAATTTAAAAAACCAAACATCATGAACAACAACGAGTGTAAGATATTATTAGTAGACGATGAACTGGACATTTTAGAATTTTTAAGTTATAATCTAAAAAAAGAAGGGTACAATGTATTTACCGCTAACAATGGGAAAGAAGCTGTTACCGTTGCTAAAAAGGAAAACCCTCACTTAATCATATTGGATGTGATGATGCCGGATATGGACGGAATTGAAACCTGCAGAGAAATTAGAGAAATTTCAGGATTAAAAGATGTTATGATCGCTTTTTTAACAGCTCGGAGTGAAGATTATTCTCAGATAGCAGGTTTCGATGTTGGTGCGGATGATTATATCAACAAACCAATCAAACCGAGGGTATTAATAAGCCGTATCAAAGCTCTGTTAAGACGTGGTGCTAATTCGGATTCAAGCAAATCTACTGACAAGGTGGATATGGGAGGAATAAGAATAGATCGTGAACGTTATTTAATTATTCAAAATGGAACTGAAATAAGTCTACCAAAAAAAGAGTTTGAATTACTTGCACTTCTTGCCTCAAAACCTGGTAAAGTTTTTACACGCGATGTCATCTTAGATAAAGTATGGGGTGGAGATGTTGTAGTTGGAGACAGAACAATAGATGTTCACATCCGAAAATTACGCGAAAAATTAGGTGAAGAATTTATTAAAACAGTAAAAGGAATTGGCTATAAATTTGAATTTTAGTACCTTTCCAGAAATTGAATTTATAAATGTATCAATTATCTCCTAAAAGATTATTTTTATTTCTTACATTATTTATTCCCTTAATCATTTTTGGAATAATACTGTTGTATACATATACTCAAGGGCACATTCACCTAAATGTTGCAATTCTAGGTTTTGCAATTTCACTTATTACTGCCATTATTCTTATCATCTTAGTGAATTTTTTTGTACTAAAAAAAGTAAGTAAATTATTTAAAACCGTTAAAACATTCAGAGCAAATAGCGACCACCCTTCACCTAGTCCGAAATACAGCATCAATGAAATCCACAACCTTGAACTCGAAATATTGGCTTGGGCTGAAGATCGGAAAGATGAAATTGAACGATTAAAAAAACTAGAGGTCTACCGAAAAGAATTTTTAGGCAATGTTTCGCACGAATTAAAAACGCCCATTTTTAACATACAGGGATATGTATTGACATTATTAGATGGTGGTTTAGAAGACCCATCGATAAACAGAAATTACTTAGAAAGAGCAGAAAAAAGTATCGATAGAATGATAACCATAGTAGATGATTTAGAAGCTATTTCACAATTAGAAACAGGAGAATTACAAATAGATCAGGAACGCTTCGATATTGTTGCCCTTGCAAAAGATGTTGCAGATGCTCAGGAAATGAAAGCAACAGCAAGAGGGATCATCCTAACTTTTCCTGAAGACTCAAAACCTGTTTTTGTATATGGCGATAGATTCCGTATTCGACAAGTTTTTGTAAACCTTATTGTGAATTCCGTTAAATATGGGAAAGAATATGGAGAAACAAAAATTCGTTTTTATGATGTAGGCGAAAACATTGTGGTTGAAATTGCTGATAATGGAATAGGAATAGAAAAGCAACATTTAGCTCGACTTTTTGAACGATTCTATAGAGTTGACAAAAGCAGGTCGAGAGATCAAGGTGGAACAGGCTTAGGATTGGCTATTGTAAAACACATTATTGAAGCACACGGTCAGACAATAAACGTAATGAGCACAGAAGGCGCTGGAACAGTTTTTACGTTTACTCTAAAAAAAGGATAATTATTTATAGTTCATTACTTCCGCCTGCATCTTACTTAAATTATTCAGCACCAACTGATAAACTTCAGATAACAAAATGGGATGCTGCGAATAGAATTCAAAACTTTCATCAAATTGCTTCTTCGTAATATTATTTTTTTTTAGCAGGTCCGAATTAGGAAAGATTGTATTCATTACAATATGATCTTTACTATAAGAACTACTATTTAATGTGGCTTCAAGCAATTGAATATCAACCATAACATCCGCCATCTTTTCTATTGAAAGAATCGTATCAGGTATTGACTCCGGTGCATCGATAGAAGTGCAACCGAACAAAAAAACTAACAAAATTACCGACAAAAGGGTTTTCATTTATTGAAAGAATTAGCTTATAAATACAGGCAGTTCTGAACGATTAACTCTAGATGATTGTTTAAAATTACACAAATTTAATACAAAAATTAAGCTATTTTTGTAAAGAATGAGTACAATCAAAAATAAAGTTGTTTGGATCACCGGAGCTTCATCCGGCATTGGCGAGGCAATGGTGCGAGCGTTTGCTGTAGAAGGAGCAAAACTTATAATTTCCTCCCGCAGAATAGAAGAACTCCAGCGTGTAAAAAAAGAAATCAATCTTCCCGATTCAGATATTCTGATTCTTCCCTTAGATCTATCGGATACCTCTAAAATCGATGAATTAGCAAAGGAGGTCATTTCAAAATTTGGTCGTATTGATATTTTGATTAATAACGGAGGAATGAGTCAGCGATCCCTCACAGCAGAAACACCATTGGAAATCGACAGGAAAATTATGGAAATTAATTTTTTCGGAACGATAGCCCTTACAAAAAGTGTACTTCCGTTCATGATTAAACAAAACAGCGGACACATTATCGCGATGAGTAGCATTGCAGGTAAATTCGGTTTTTATTTCCGATCTGCTTATGCTGCCTCTAAACACGCACTCCATGGATTTTTTGAATCATTACGAATGGAAGTACAACATAATAATATTAAAGTTTTAATTGTTTGTCCGGGTAAAATAAAAACCAACATATCCATAAATGCTATTACAGGAAATGGAGGAAAACATAATAAAATGGACGAAAGTCAGGAGAAGGGATTAAGTGCGCAAGAGTGCGCAAGACAAATATTATCCGGAATAAAAAATAATAAAGAGGAGCTGTTTATCGGAGGCAAAGAATTAAGGGCAATTTGGGTAAAACGTTTTTTTCCAAATTTGTTTACGCGTTTGATTAGAAAACAGAAACCAGAATAATTTGAAAATTTACAAATGAGCTGATTTGAAAATTAATTTTAAAATTAAATAAATAGTTAGCCAACTTTAAACTTTCGAACATTAAACTTTGAACTGATATATGAGTAAACCAACAATAGCAGGAATTCAACAAGTAGGGGTAGGTATTCCAAATGTACACGAATCATTTAAATGGTATGCAACACATTTTGGAATGGATATTCCAATTTTTGAAGAAGCAGCAGAAGCAAATTTAATGCTCCCTTATACTGGTGGGAAACCACACATGCGACATGCCATCTTGGCTATCAACCTTAAAGGTGGTGGTGGATTTGAGATCTGGCAATACACCAGCAGAAAACCTGAACCTTGCTCATTTGAACTTCAACTTGGTGACTTAGGCTTTTATTGCGCCAAGATGAAAACGAACGATGTAAAAGGCTCCTTTGATTTTTTGAAATCAAAAAACGTTAATCTTGTTTCCGAAATCGTAAAAGATCCAAACGGAAACGATACTTTTTATTTACGTGATCCTTGGAGCAACCTTTTTCAAGTTGTAAAAAGTAATTCATGGTTTGGTAAAGGAATGCAACTAACAGGCGGACCCGCAGGAATGATCGTTGGCGTCAGCGACATTGAAAAGTCTAAAAAATTTTATGCGGATATTTTAGGTTACGATACTGTTGTTTATGATAAACAGGGAAATTTCGATGATCTGAAAAATCTGCCAAGCGGAACGCACAAAGTTCAGCGCGTACTAATAAAACATAGCAAACCACGAACAGGTGCATTTTCAAAACTGCTGGGTGCAAGTGAGATTGAGTTGGTAAAAACACTCGAACGCACACCGAGAAAAATATTCGAAAACCGTTTTTGGGGCGACCAGGGTTTTATTCACTTGTGCTTTGATATCAGCAACCAGAAAGCAATGAAAGATGTTTGTGCAGAAAAAGGATATCCATACACAATCGACAGTGGTGAGAAATTTGATATGGGTGAGGCTGCCGGACATTTCAGCTATATTGAAGATCCCGATGGCGCATTGATCGAATTTGTTGAAACGAAGAAAATTCCAATCATGAAAAAATTAGGTTGGTATTTAGATCTTCGCAAACGCGATGCTTCAAAACCACTGCCCGACTGGATGTTAAAAGCACTGAGATTTAACAGAGTAAAAGTATAAGTAACTCTGTTAGAAAATATGCAAGTACTACTCACAACGCTTAATGCCAAATATATTCACATGAATCTTGCAATTCGTTTATTATACGAATTGAATAAAGAGCATGAGGGCTTAGACTGGAAAGAATTCACAATCAAGGAGGATAAAAACGGAATTGCTGAAGAATGCAGTAAGTATACGATTGTCGCATTCAGCTGTTATATCTGGAATATCACTCAAACTCTTGAAGTAGCTAAAAAAATAAAAGTTCTAAACCCGGCCTGTAAAATTTTATTGGGTGGACCCGAAGTTAGTTACGACTGGAAAGATGTGATTGCCCTAGCAGAGGTAGATTACATTATTATTGGTGAAGGTGAAACACCCTTCGCAGAATTCCTTAATTCATACCCGAATATCGAATCGGTCAGTAGCTTGATCTGGAAAAAGGAAACAGCAGTTTTTGAAAATAAAATGGCTCCGATGTTTGAGCTTAAGAATTTCGAAAATATCAATCCATATATAAACGACAAACCTGCGGAGCTATTAAACAAAGTTTGCTACATCGAAACATCTCGCGGATGCCCTTACAAATGTGAGTTCTGCCTGGCTAGTCTTGACAATAAAGTTCGTTATCTGCCAACTGATAATATCAAGTCTAACTTATTATACCTGATGCTGCATGGACGAACGATCAAATTTTTAGATCGCACATTCAATATAAAAAAAGACTTTACTATTGATATTTTCAAATTCATTCTTCAAAATCATAGGCCAGAAAATGTTTTTCAATTTGAAATAACAGCGGATATTGTTCACCCCGACATTATCAAATTTATTGACGAGCATGTCCCCAAAGGCTTATTCCGATTTGAGATCGGAATTCAAACAGTTAATCAAAAAGCGAATTTAGAGGTCAGCAGAAAACAAAATTTCGATAAAACAAAAGGCATCATTCAGCAATTAGATAAAAAGATCGAAATGCATTTGGATCTGATTGTCGGATTACCACTTGACTATTGGGAAGACATTAAATTCAGCTTTGAAGAGGTCTTTAAATTGTATGCACCCGAATTGCAATTAGGCTTTCTTAAATTTTTAAAAGGAACACCGGTAAGAGAAAAATATGAAAAACACGGATTTAAGTTTGATCCGAATCCACCTTATCAAATCATAGAAAGCAATTATTTATCTGCAGAGCAACTTCATCAAATAACATTAGTGGAACATTCACTGGAAGTGTATTGGAACAAAAAAAGAGCTCCGAACACGTTAAAGTATATAACCACAAACTATTCTATTTTTGATTTCTTTCTTGGATTGGGATTGCATTTTGAATCTAAAAGAGATTTGCATAAATTTTCCTTGAACGATATTTTTGAGATCATGACAGAATATGTTTGCAATAATTTTGTGAATGACCCCATCGTTAGTCAACTTGTTGCAATAGACTATTATCTTCATCACAAGGTGAAACCGCAAACATTGTTCATTGAAGAAATAGA
>CANIFU010000086.1 GCA_947466965.1 Bacteroidota bacterium | reverse complement strand
TTAACCACATCGTTTGCTCCAATTACCATCACCACATCTGTGTTGGGCATATCTTCATTGATTTCATCCATTTCCAATACAATATCATAAGGTACATTTGCTTCTGCCAACAATACATTCATATGTCCCGGTAAACGGCCGGCAACAGGATGAATCGCGAATCGTACTTTTTTACCTGCTTTTTGTAATGTTTGTACCATATCATAAATTGGATACTGTGCTTTTGCAACAGCCATTCCGTAACCCGGAACAATCACAATAGATTTTGCTTCTTTTAATAAAGCCGCAACTTCTTCATGATTTAAAGATGTGACTTCACCTTCAATAGCTTTTGCTTCTCCTTTTGGAGCATTTCCAAACCCTCCTAAAATTACGGAGAAGAATGAACGGTTCATCGCGTGACACATATGAATAGAAAGAATGGCTCCAGAACTTCCAACCAATGCGCCAGTTACAATTAATAAATCGTTACCCAACATAAAACCTGCTGCTGATGCTGCCCAACCTGAGTATGAGTTTAGCATACTAACAACCACCGGCATGTCGCCACCACCGATGGCCATCACCAACATCACTCCGATAAAGGAAGCAATGGCTGTCATAATGTATAAATAAATCAACCCACCTGTACCTTCTTGTTGAGCAAACAAAACACCTAATACAATACACGCAAGCAATAAAATTATATTTACGGCATGTCTTCCCGGATACATCAAGGCTTTGCTTCGAACTTTTCCTTCTAATTTTCCCCATGCAATAATAGAACCTGTGAAAGTGATTGCTCCAATAAAAATACCGATGAACACTTCAACTAAATGAATCATGTGAGCTGAATGTTTTTGAACTTCAGTATATGCAGGGTTATCTATAGGCGGAGCTAAATAAGAACCAAAGCCAACCAACACAGCCGCCAATCCTACAAAACTGTGTAAAATAGCCACTAATTGAGGCATGGAAGTCATTTCAACTTTACGTGCTAACATTAAACCAATTACCGAAGCAATGGCAATAGCCACTATAATATAAACTTGTCCGGCAACGCCTTCTCCAAGTACTGTAGCTAAAATAGCAATTGCCATTCCTATGATGCCGTAGAATACACCACGTTTTGCAGATTCTTGAGAGGATAAACTTCCTAAACTTAAAATGAACAGGATACTTGCAAATAAATATGCTGCTGTTTGAATTCCTATAGCCATAATCTCTTTTTAACTTCTTTTATTATTTTATTATTTTGTATCGTTGCCGCTTTCGCTTTCTTTATTTTTTGAACATTTTCAACATACGGTGTGTTACCACAAACCCTCCAACAATATTAATGCTGGCCACCAAAATAGCAATAGCAGCAAGGATGGTCATTGGGTTGTGAATATCGTTTGTTGTTTGTAACAAACCACCAATTACAATAATACCGCTAATGGCATTGGTAACAGCCATTAAAGGTGTATGCAAGGAGTGCGACACATTGGTGATCAATTGCCATCCTACAAATACGGCTAAAACAAATACTGTAAAATGTTGAATAAAATCAGGTGGTGCAGAATGACCAACCAAATACAATAATCCCCCAACTACTCCTAAAGTAACCATCATCGATGTAGATGCTTTTTTTGCTTTTTCTGCATCGGAAGCTTTTACTTCTTCTGCTGTAGGTGGCACTACTTTTACTTTTCCACCGGCTGTCGGACTTACAGGAAGCGGTGCAGGAGGCCAATTTATTTTCCCGTTATAGGTTACCATTGCACGAGATACAACAGCATCTTCCATATCAATTTTCCATTTTTCTGCTTTCCCCATATCATCTAGTAAATGACATAAGTTATTTCCGTAAAGTTGTGAAGCCTGACTAGGTAATTGACTTAATTTACCGACCATTATAACTCCATTGTCGGTGGTATATACTTCTCCGTTTTTTGTAAGGGCACAGTTTCCACCGGTTGATGCTGCAAGATCCACAATAACTGAACCTGGTTTCATGGCAGCTACGTGGTAATCCATCCATAATTTAGGCGCTGGTCTGCCCGGAATTTGAGCGGTGGTGATCACGATATCTACTTCTTTCGCTTGCTCTAAAAACAATTTCATCTCCGCTTCGATGAATTCTTTACTCATTTCTTTTGAGTATCCGGACGATGTAGCACCGTCTTCTTCAATTTCAACAGTTAAAAATTGTGCTCCCATCGATTCGATTTGTTCCGCAACTTCTTTACGTGTATCAAAAGCTCGAACAATAGCACCTAATGAATTGGCAGCACCAATAGAAGCGAGACCCGCAACACCGGCACCAATCACCAATACTTTAGCTGGCTCAACTTTTCCAGCTGCAGTAATTTGTCCGTTTAAAAATCTTCCGAAATGAAATGAACCTTCAATTACAGCTCTATATCCTGCAATGTTTGCCATGGATGACAATACATCCATTTTTTGTGCTCTGGAAATACGAGGAATAGCATCCATTGCAACAGCATTCACTTTTTTATCTGCTAATTGCTGAAGCAAAGGTTGATTTTGAGCAGGCCACAAATAACTTAGCATTACCAAACCTTCTTTCATCATTTCCACTTCTTCCATTGTAGGTTCTTTGACCTTTAATACAATGTCAGATTTGCCATATATATCAGCAGCTGTAGCAACGATGGTTGCACCTGCTGCTTCAAAATCCGTATCAGAAAAATTTGCTTTTACCCCTGCGTTATTTTGAATGTAAACTTCAAATCCTTGCTTTTGCAAACGTTTGACGGTTTTTGGAGTTGCAGCAACTCTTAACTCACTTGGGAAAATTTCCGATGGAATACCTACCTTCATAATTGAACGATATTAAATTTATTTGTTCTTTGGTAACAAAATTTTGAGTCCCGAAAGTAATAAAATATAGCTTAGTAACCAAAAAAATGGGAATGACTTGAATAATGCGCTATATTTTAATTTAAATCAAATAGATACGAACGATATTTAATTGCAATATCTGGATAGTCTGTAATAATTCCATCTGCTTTTAAAAGCATCCATCGTTTTATCTCTTTTTCTGAATTGACAGTCCACACAATTACTTTACATCCCATTTTATGAGCCTGCTCAATGGTTTTTGAATTGCAAATAGGGGCAGCCGGATTATAATAAGATGGAGTAAATCCTAATCTCCGAATATTGACTTCTACGGAATGTAAATTAGCTACCAGCAATCCTATTTTTAATGAAGGATTTAAAGCATGTATCGCCTTTAAACTTCTTACATCAAAACTTTGAATTAGGATTCGGTCATCAAAATTGAATTGATGAATAAGGTTTTCAACTAATGCTGCAGTAATTTTTGGATCAAAATGGTATTTCCCATCTCCCAAAGCATTGCTTTTTATTTCGATGTTATATTGAATAGGGGGAAGGTTATTTTCTTTAGTATACCGCTCCAATGTTTCAATTACTTCACCTAAC
Organism: Bacteroidota bacterium; assembly: GCA_947466965.1. GTDB lineage: Bacteria > Bacteroidota > Bacteroidia > 2-12-FULL-35-15 > 2-12-FULL-35-15 > 2-12-FULL-35-15. The sequence goes on along the minus strand of CANIFU010000086.1, from coordinate 7,336 downwards.
AATGGTTTGTATGCTTCTGTTTTTAACTGTTTCGGAAATTTTTTGTTTCCTCTTTTTCCGCAGTCATATTTTTTAATTTCTGCGTAGCTCATTACATGCAAATTTCCTTGACTACATTTTTTTACTTTTTTTTTATCTGGTGCAGTACAGATTTTAGAATTGAACCAGGGATCATGTGAAACAACTATCTGAGAATCCTTTGAAATAATCACATCCAGCTCAATGTAATCAACTCCTGCATTGGCGGCGGCTTTAAATGCCGTTAATGTGTTTTCAGGATACAAGCCTCTGAATCCTCTGTGCCCGTGTATTTCAATTTTTTTTTGCACCTGTCCCTTACAGATAATATTTAGGCAGATAAATAATTGAAAGAATATTTTTTTCATTTTCAAAAACGAAAGTACTAAAATCTAATTGAATTGTTTCATCGTATATTTGTGAGTTATTTCAATTATTAAAATAAAAAAATGGATATATCAAAACTTCCTCTGCTAGCGAAAGTAGCTGAAACAAATACTAAAAAATTGTTTGAGATATTAAAAAGAAAAAAACCGAATAATCTGGATGATATTGTTCATCAACTTCATGACGAAGCATTTGAAAAGATCGATTGTATGAAGTGTGCGAATTGCTGTAAAACAACAAGCCCTATTTTTTATGACAGAGATATTGATCGAGTAGCAAAACGATTAAGAGTAAAACCCTCTGATTTTATTTCTAAATACCTGCATCAGGATGAAGATGGAGATTATGTTTTGAACGAAGCACCCTGTACTTTTTTAGATTCCGAAAATTATTGTCTCATCTATGAAGACCGTCCAACAGCTTGCCGGGAATATCCTCATACAGATCGAAAACGTTTTTATCAATTACTCGACTTGACGGTTAAGAACACGTATGTTTGTCCTGCTGCTTTTGAGATCGTTGAAAAAATGAAAAAACATTTTTAATTATTTTTAATTCTATCTTTTCGATTCAGTTCGATTATAACTAAAATTTATATTATATTTGAATATCTTATTTACCAAAGAATCCGACATGAAATCAAAATTTTCTTTTTTATCTGCCTTTGCATTTTCTCTAGCTGCTGTAGCATTTATTTCCTTTAGCGGAGATACGACTTTATTGAAGAACCCTTCATTGTCATCCTCCTCTGAAGGGATGGAAAATGACGCACTTGAGCGAATGGCTTGGGAAGCAAAGCGTTTAGCTGACCCGGCAACAGGAAGAATTCCAGATAATATCCGTCAGCTTGAACTAGCTTTTGCCGCTACATTGCCAAACGATTTGCAAATAGATAGAGGCATGATGAGTTTAACAATGACCAATCGTGGACCTTGGAATTTGGGTGGACGAACACGGGCTTTTGGCGTAGATGTGAGCAATGAAAACAGATTGTTGGCAGGTTCTGTTTCCGGTGGAATGTGGTTTTCTACAAACGGAGGAACTACCTGGGCTCAGTCCAACACCTTATCGCAATTAAAGAATGCAACCTGTTTGGTGCAAGATAAACGTTCCACTCATACAAATGTGTGGTATTATGGAAGCGGTGAAGCCTATGGAGCGTCTGCCAGTGGTGGTGGGGCTTATTATTTGGGTGATGGCGTATTTAAGTCTACAGATGGTGGTGTATCCTGGCAATCACTTGCTTCAACAGCAGGTGGCGGACCGAGTGGATTTACAACCGGTTGGCAATTGGTTTGGAATGTTGCCACTGATGTGTCGGCAAATGATTCTATCGCTGAAGTGTATGCTGCCATCTATGGTGGAGTAATGAGAAGTCTGAATGGTGGTACCACCTGGGCAACCGTTTTAGGTGGTGGATCACCTTCTTCGTATTTTTCAGATGTAGAGGTTACAACAACAGGCGTCGTATATGCTACTTTGAGTGATGATGGTTTGAAAAAAGGAATCTGGCGTTCGGATAGCGGAACGGCTTTTACGAATATTATTCCAGCAGGTTTTCCTACTGTTTATAATCGTATTGTATCAGGAATAAATCCGAACAACGAAAACGAAGTTTACTTTTTGGCCAACACTCCCGGCTTCGGTAAAGTAACCTTTAATTATTTAGGAGATCCTGAATGGAATAGTCTCTGGAAATACACCTATATCTCCGGCTCTGGAGCTGGAGCAGGAGGAGTGTGGCAAGATCTATCCATGAATTTGCCAAATACAGGTGGACAATTTGATCGTTGGCAGGTACAAGGTTCTTACGATATGGTAGTGAAAGTAAAACCAGGTGCTAGCAATACGGTATATATTGGAGGAACAAACTTATATCGTTCTACAACCGGTTTTCAGGATTCAACCAATACCACATTTATTGGCGGGTATCAGCAATTTTCAGCTTTGCCGGTCATTAATTCCTACGCAAACCATCATCCCGATCAACATGGAATAGCATTTTTACCTTCTAATCCAGATGTTATGTTCAGCTATAACGATGGTGGAGTTTTTAAAACATTAAATGATACAGCTGCAGCTGTGGTTTGGCAACCTTTAAACAATGGCTATTTAACTTCTATGTTTTATACCGTTGCTATTGATCACGCAACTGCCGGTAACGATGTGATAATTGGGGGAGCGCAGGACAATGGAAGTTGGTTTACTAATAATGCAGTTCCTACTTCACCTTGGGTTCAACCGCGTGGTGGTGATGGATCTTATTGCGCTATTGCCGATGGAAGAACCAATTATTATTTCTCTATTCAAAATGCAAAAATGATGAAAGCAACATTGGATGGGGCTGGAGCAATAACAAGTTTTGCACGAATTGATCCTATCGGATTGAAAAATCCGGAGTTCATAAATCCATACACCCTCGATCCGAATAATAATAATTACATGTATCTGGCGGGAGGTAAATATTTATGGCGCAATGATGATCTCTCTGGAATACCAATGGTTAATAACTGGGATTCGATCTCAACGAATTGGGTGAAGTTTGTGGATTCTGTTCCAACTTCCAGTTCTGTGATTACAGCGGTAACTGCTTGTAAAACTCCTCTCAACAGAGTTTATTATGGAACAGATGCCAAACGGGTTTATCGTGTAGACAATGCGAATGTTGGAACACCGACACCTGTAGATATAACATCTACAACAGTTGGTGTTGTTTTCCCTTCTGCAAACGTAAGTTGTATTGCCGCAGATCCGTTGGATGGAAATAAAGCAATTGTAACGTTTTCTAATTATGGCGTATACAGTGTTTTTTATACGCAGGATGGTGGAACAACATGGGCGAAAGCAGGAGGAAATCTGGAGGCTTCAAGCGCAACTGGTCCGTCCGTTCGCTGGGCAAGTATCATGCATGTTGCTGATGGAACGGTTTATTTGTTGGCAACCAGTACGGGATTGTATGCCACGGATACGTTAAAAGGAACGGCTACTGTTTGGGTGCAACAGGGAACTGCAACGATTGGTAATTCTGTTTGTGATATGATTGAAACACGTGCTTCTGATGGTTTGGTGGTAGTTGCAACGCATGCAAGCGGAATATATTCTACCAACATCACCAGTGTTAATGATATTGTAACTGTTAAAGATATTGTTGCTTCTAAATCGGATCTTGAATTGATGAATTATCCTAATCCGGTTTCGGAAACAACAACCATTGAATTTGTGCTAAATAGCAAAGCAAATGTAAATTTACAACTTTGGGATGCTTATGGCAGATTGCTGGAAGTTATTGCAAATGAAACAATGCAAGAAGGCAAACACACTGTTCTTTTTAATAAAAAGAATTTTAAACCGGGTATTTATTACTATAGTTTAACTGCGGATAAACGAAGGAAAACAAATAAAATGATTATTGTTAAATAAACAATTCATTGTTAGTTAATAAATCCTCTGCTTGGGTAGAGGATTTTTTTTGCCCTTACTTTTACAAAATAGATTTTAATTTATAATAAATGCTTGAAAGTATAGTTGGTGATCATTTTGATTATAATGCTTGGATTATTCTTCCTCTTATTATTTTTTTTTCCCGTATCTGTGATGTTAGTTTAGGGACTATACGTCATGTTTTTATTTCCAAAGGATTCAGGAAAATTGTTCCTGTGCTTGGTTTTTTTGAAGTATTGATCTGGATTATTGTGGTTGCGCAAGTCATGAAAAATTTAAACAATTGGGCTTGTTATTTAGCATGGGCGGGTGGCTTTGCTACCGGAACGTTTGTTGGTTTATGGATCGAAGAAAAATTAGCATTGGGTTTACAGGTCATACGAATTATAACCAATCAGAATTGTGACGAATTGATGGCGGCATTAAAACAAGAGAATCATGGTATCACCGTTGTAGATGCTCAGGGAGCTATTGGGCCGGTGAAAATGATCTTTACGATCATCAAGCGTAAAAATGTTAAAGATGTTGCGTTGATGATTCGGAAATATAATCCAACTGCATTTTATTCCGTTGAGGAAATTAAAAATACAAGTCAGGGTGTATTTACAGAAAATTCTAACTATGGCTTTAATAGTATCCGTCAAATGTTTCCTTCGAGAAAGGGGAAATAGTTTTTTTAGTTGATTCGCTTTGACTCAGATTTTCTTTCTTAAAATATTGATTAGCGCATACACGGACACGATTGTCCAACATCCTTCAAGAACAACAAAAGGTATATAATTAATCATTATCGATGCAAAGCAAGCAATCCCTGCTCCGATAATATTCATTGTGATATACGACAAGGAATCTTTCTGAAGTTTGTTAGATAAATTCAAAAAAAAAGCGAAGAGCAAAATACTTACTCCGATAAATCCTATCCAATCACTTAGCTTCATTTTTTTTAATAATTTTAATTCAATAATGCTTGTATTGATTGAGTAGCCGTAAAAAAATCCCTGTCCGTTTTTTCAACAGAACAGGGATTCGAAGTTAATTCTTTAAAATTATTTATCTAGGTCTTCGAAATTTACATCAGAAAAAGTGTTATCCGTTTTCGGAGCATCATTCTGGATGTAAGTTGATTCAGGTCTTGGTTCAATCTCAGGAGAAATAGATTTGATATGCGCTACAGCTTCATTTAAGCCTTCAACAAATTTTTCAAAATCTTCTTTGTATAAAAACAATTTGTGTTTTTCATAAAAGAATTTACCATCATCACCAAAGCGCTTTTTGCTTTCTGTAACCGTTAAATAGTAATCATTTCCTTTGGTGCTTTTTACATCAAAAAAATATGTTCTTTTACCTGCTCTAACAGATTTTGAGAAAATTTCTTCTCTGTCCATTCCGTTTTTATCAAATCCTTCTTCCATTGTTGTAATGAGTTGTTTTAACGTTTTTTATAATTACATACTTACAAATATTTAGAAAAAAAATTGCTAAAACAAGCCTTGTTAATAACTTTTGAAAGCTTGTTTTATTAGTAGTAAAAGACCTTCATTGCGCATTGATTTCATATAGACTTATGCTTATTTTTCATCTTCAAGCAGTTGCATTTTATATAAATCGTAGTAACTACCTTGTTTTTCAATAAGTTGCTGGTGGTTCCCATGCTCTATTATTTCTCCTTTATCCAACACAAGTATGTTGTCAGCATTTTTTACAGTGGAAATTCTATGACTGATAAGGAGGCTCGTTTTGTTAGTCATTAGCCTTTTTAGGTTATTGAGGATCTCTTCTTCCGTTTCAGTATCAACTGCAGAAAGACAGTCATCAAAAATCATCAATTGTGGTTTTTTTATGATAGCTCTGGCGATGGAAATCCGTTGCTTTTGTCCTCCCGATAATGTGATTCCTCTTTCCCCTACAATTGTTTCAAATTGATCTTTAAATCCGATGATGTTTGAAAAAATAGCAGCATCCTTAGCGGCCTGAATAATCGCATCCTCTTTTTGCTGATCTTCATCGATGCTGAAGGCAATATTGTGTGAAATAGAATCAGAGAATAATATAACTTCCTGAGGCGCATATCCAATTTGACTTCTTAAAGAGGATAAAGAAATGTTTTTAATGTTTTTGTGATCGATGAGAATTTCTCCTGAGCTTGCATCGTATAGTCTGCCGATTAGATTTGCGATGGTTGATTTCCCAGATCCTGTTCTGCCAATAATGGCAATGGATGAGCCCATTGGTATTTCAAAAGAAACATTGTTTAAGGCTTTTATTCCGGAATCGGGATAAATAAACGTTACATTTTTAAACTCAATAGATCCTTTTATGATTTCTGTTTCTATTGATTTACTAGTTATTTCCGGCTGCGTATGGAGAAATTCATTGATTCTAGTTTGCGATGCAGCTGCACGCTGGATTAAAGAGGTAACCCATCCCAACGACGCAATTGGCCAGGTAAGGCGATTTACATACACAATAAATTCTGCAATATTTCCATATGTAATTTTCCCATGTATTGCTTGCATCCCGCCGATGTATAGCGTAAATAGTGTACTTAAACCGATCAATAGAATCATAAAAGGTTGAAACAATGATTCTACTTTTACTAAGTCCATCGTTTCCTTTTTGTAATTATTGCTTTGACGCTCAAAGTCATCGATGAAATATTTTTCTCTTCCATACGCTTTCAATACCCGGATTCCGGAGAATACTTCCTGTGTTTGAGTTGTTATTCCTGATAACTGTTGCTGCACCTTGGTGCTTTTTTTATTGATCGTATTACTCACAAAATAGATAGAGATTGCAAGTAATGGAAGGGGGATAAGCACGAAAAGTGTTAGCTTCACATCCACCTGAAACATCACGGTGATGGTTAACACAAACAAAAAGGAAGTATTCAGAATATACATGATCGCGGGTCCAACATACATTCGAACTTTCCCAACATCCTCACTGATCCTGTTCATCATGTCTCCCGTATTGTTTCGTTTATAGAAGGCAGTATCTAGTTTTTGATAATGAGCATAAATTTCATTTTTTAGATCATATTCAATCATGCGCGACATTACAATGATCGTTTGCCGCATCAAAAACAGGAAAAATCCGCTTAAGGCTGCGTAACCAAGCATATACATGCCATAAGTAAAGAGTTGATGATAACTGTCGGATGGTGAAATACCCGCTAAGAGCGATGTTTTAAGGTAATCAATTGTAAGTCGGATGTATGGAACGGCATTTACTGCGAAATAATTCGAAATTCCGACAAAGAAAATACCAAGTAGTAAACGAAATCGATACTTGTAGAGGTATTTGTTGATGTGTTTTAATGAACCCAAAATGTATATGATGTTTGAACAGCTAAAGTTTTATCAGCTAAAAAATATGCTTCTGTCTGTTTAATTTTGTTCACACGGAAAATAAATATAATTTTGCGGTCAAATAAAAAGCAGGCGGTATTTTTAGCGTTTCAAAAGTACTCAAAAAATTAAAGATTAATTCT
>CANIFU010000085.1 GCA_947466965.1 Bacteroidota bacterium | reverse complement strand
GAACTTTTTTGACATTATAAAAAAACACGCCTTATAAAATAATCCGTGTAAATCTGTGTAATCTGTGGTAAAAACCCTACTTACTTAAATACAAATTTCTCTCACTATAAATCGTGTGGAAAAATTCGTCAGATCACACAGATTTCCACAAAACTTTTTTGACATTATAAAAAAACACGCCTTATAAAATAATCCGTGTAAATCTGTGTAATCTGTGGTAAAAATCCTATTTACTCAAATACAAATTTCTCTCAGAGTATATCGTGTGGAAAAATTCATCCGTCAGATCATCAATAAAATAAATTGCTTCTCCTGTTGATTTCATTTCTGGTCCAAGCTCTTTCGTTACTTCAGGAAATTTCTCATAAGAAAATACAGGGATTTTTATGGCATATCCTTTTTTACGAGGACTAAATTTAAAGTCTTTCACTTTTGCTCCTAACATAACTTTTGTTGCATAGTTTACATACGGTTCGTCATACGCTTTAGCGATAAATGGAACAGTGCGTGATGCACGGGGATTCGCTTCAATGATATAAACCACCTCATCTTTAATTGCAAATTGGATGTTTAACAAACCAACCGTTTTTAATGCTATGGCAATGGTTTTTGTATGGTCTTCCATTTGTTTAATTACATTCGGACTCAAATCAAAGGGCGGAAGAACTGCAAAAGAATCACCAGAGTGAATTCCAGCAGGTTCAATATGTTCCATCATTCCGATAATGTAATTATCTGTTCCATCACAAATTGAATCGGACTCCGCCTCTATCGCGTTTTCTAAGAAATGATCCAATAATACTTGATTTCCAGGATGATCTTTCAAAAGATTTACAACATGCTCTTCCAGATCTTTTTCATTGATAACGATTTTCATATTTTGTCCGCCCAACACATAACTAGGACGAACCAATAATGGGAAACCTAATTCTTTGGATAACTCCACCGCTTGTTCAGCATCCTCGATCACACCAAATTTAGGATAAGGAATATTGTATTCTTTTAACAGATTTGAGAAACTACCTCTATCTTCAGCCAAATCCAATGATTTATAATCGGTACCAATAATTTTAATTCCATAACGCTCTAATTTCTCCGCAAGCTTCAATGCTGTTTGTCCGCCTAGCTGAACAATCACGCCTTCTGGTTTTTCATTTAAGATGATATCGTAAATATGTTCCCAGAAAACAGGTTCGAAATATAATTTGTCTGCCACATTAAAATCAGTTGAAACAGTTTCAGGATTACAATTGATCATGATGGTTTCGTAACCCATTTCTTTTGCAGCAAGCACACCGTGCACACAACTATAATCAAACTCAATACCTTGTCCGATACGATTGGGACCACTTCCCAGCACTACAATTTTTTTCTTTCCGGAATCGATAGATTCATTTTCATCCTCAAACGTACTGTAATAATAAGGAGTTTTCGCTTCAAATTCAGCAGCACAAGTATCTACTAATTTGTAAACACGTTTAATATTTAAGTCCTGTCTTCTATTAAATACTTCGCTTTCCAAACATTTTAAAAGATGAGCAATTTGTCTGTCGGCATATCCTTTTTGTTTTGCTTCATAAAAAATATCACGGGGCAATTGTGGCAAAGTATATTTAGAAATTTCATTTTCCAAAAGAATCATTTCTTCAATTTGATTCAAAAACCAGGGATCGATGCGTGTTAATTTCTGAATTGTTTTGATAGAGATTCCTAATTTTATTGAGTCGTAAATATGAAACAAACGATTCCAACTCGGACGTTCTAAACTTTTCAGAAGCTCTTGTTGATTGGTTACTTCTCTTCCATCAGCACCTAAACCGTTACGTTTTATTTCCAAGGATTGACAGGCTTTTTGCAATGCTTCTTGAAAACAACGTCCTATTCCCATTACTTCACCAACAGATTTCATTTGAAAACCCAGTTCACGATTTGCACCTTTAAATTTATCGAAGTTCCAACGTGGAATTTTAACGATCACATAATCCAATGTAGGTTCAAAAAATGCAGATGTTGATTTTGTAATTTGATTTTCTAGTTCATCGAGATTAAATCCGATGGCCAGCTTGGCAGCAATTTTTGCGATTGGGTAACCGGTTGCTTTACTAGCCAAAGCAGAAGAACGTGACACACGGGGATTGATTTCAATAGCAATGATATCTTCAGAATCATCTGGATTAACAGCAAACTGAACGTTACAACCACCAGAAAAATTTCCGATACTGCGCATCATTTTAATGGCAAGTGTCCGCATCTTTTGAAACGTACTGTCCGACAAAGTCATTGCAGGAGCTACAGTGATACTGTCGCCGGTATGCACTCCCATCGGGTCAAAATTCTCGATCGAACAAATAATTACAACGTTATCGTTGCTATCACGCAACAATTCCAATTCGTATTCTTTCCAGCCCATTACGGCTTTATCAATTAACACTTCGTGAATAGGAGATGTATGCAGACCACGGTCAATTGCTTTATCAAATTCTTCCTTCACATAAACCACAGCACCACCGCTTCCTCCAAGTGTAAATGAAGGTCGGATCACCAATGGAAAACCAAATTCCTGAGCAATTTCTTTCCCTTCTAAAAAGGAACGGCAGATTTTTGATGGGGCCATTCCAACACCAATAGATTCCATGCGTGCACGAAATTTATCCCGGTCTTCAGTAACTTCAATCGCTTCAATATCAACACCAATCATTCGAACACCAAATTTTTTCCAAATGCCCATTTCATCACATTTCATGGCAAGGTTCAATGCTGTTTGTCCACCTACAGAAGGCAATACCGCATCAATATCTGGATTTTCTTCCAATATTTTTACGATGGACTTTACCTCTAATGGTAACAAATAAATATTTTCCGCAGTTACTTTATCCGTCATAATGGTAGCCGGATTAGAATTGATAAGTGTAACTTTTACGCCTTCTTCTTTAAGGGAACGTGCTGCTTGTGAACCAGAATAATCAAATTCACATGCTTGTCCGATTACAATTGGACCGCTACCGATTATTAAAACTGATTTTATGGAATTATCTCTTGGCATATCTTAATTCATTAGTTAATTGGTTCACTGGTTAATTGGTAAAATGGCTATTAGGACTGTCATTTCGAGCGGAGTCGAGAAATTTTTATCGTTATAAGCACCCACCTTTTATGGCTTACGAAAATACTTATAAAAGCGCCTTTTATTTAAAAATTCTATTAACAAGTTTTCAAGAAAAACAGAGCCCTTAGGGCAAAAAAAAATGCTTCTCGATGGAGAAGCATTTAATTATCTAATTTTCAAATTGAATCATTTTCAAATTGATTTATTTATGCGTTTTTTCGTCAGAAACAGTTAATTTTTTTCTTCCTTTTGCTCTGCGGGAAGCAAGTACTCTGCGTCCATTTGCTGAGGCCATTCTTTCACGAAAACCGTGTTTGTTTGTTCTCTTTTTTCTTGACGGTTGATAGGTACGTAATGCTTTCATCGTTTTGCTTATGTTATGCTCTTCATCAAAAATGAAGAACTAATTAATAGTTAATTTTCTTAAATTCGGACTGCAAAGATAGAAGTTTTTTCATTTCTACAAACTTTTTCTTTGAATTTGATGCGCTAAAATATAAAATGAGCCATTTATAGGGTATTTGCTAAGTACAATAGGATTGAAACAAAATCCTGTCAATAATTGCAAATAAGTTCGAAAGCAACAAAAAAGCATACATTTGCATCTCAATTTTCAATAAATGGCAAGAAAAGTTAAAGAAACAGACGATTTACCGAAAGCAAAAATAAATAAAACATCGTTAAAAAAAGCCTTACGGATTTTTAATTATACAGGAAAACATAAGTGGAAACTCTATTTGGGGATGGTATTTTTAATATTAACGGGAGGTACTGCCTTGTTATTTCCAATGATGCTGGGGAATCTGATAAAAACAATTGAACAGAAAGATTTTAGTACAATTAATAATATTGGGCTTTATTTAATCATTGTCCTGAGTTTACAATCTGTTTTCTCTTATTTCCGCATCTATTTATTTGTAAACTATACTGAAAACACTTTAGCATCGCTTCGTCAAGCTGTATATGCTCATTTGATTCAACTTCCAATGAGCTTTTTTGTGCAGCAACGTGTTGGCGATTTAAATAGCCGAATGTCGGCCGATATTTCACAAATCCAAGATACCTTAACCACTACTATTGCTGAGTTTTTACGTCAATTCATGTTAGTAATTGGCGGCATCATTTTGCTGCTATACATATCTCCTAAATTAACACTGATGATGTTGGCAATTGTACCCGTAGTTGCAGTTGCTGCTGTGATTTTCGGACGATTTATCAGAAAAACATCAAAAGAAGTGCAAGAGAAAATTGCACAATCCAATACTGTAATTGAAGAAACGCTGCAAGGCATAACAAATGTAAAAGCATTCGCCAACGAATTTTTTGAAAATGCACGTTATAAAAAAAGCACAGAAGAAATTGTTGTTAATGCAATCAAAGGCGGAACATACCGAGGTGGGTTCGCTTCCTTCATCATCTTTTGTTTGTTCGGTTCTATTGTAGCTGTTATATGGTATGGTGTGTATTTAGCCTCACAAAACCAATTACTTATTGGAGATCTGATTTCCTTTATTCTTTATTCGGCCTTTGTAGGAGCATCTTTTGGTGGTATTGCCGAATTATATGCACAGATACAAAAAGCAATTGGTTCTGTTGAACGTGTTTTTGAAATATTGGACGAACAGCCCGAAACACTTGATATCAATTCTGATCATACAAACATAAACAGAGTTGATGGAAATGTGCGTTTCGAAAATATTGCATTTACCTATCCTTCTCGTAAAGAAATTCAAGTATTAAAAAACATTTCACTTGAAGCGAAAAAAGGAGAAACTATTGCTGTTGTTGGTCCTAGCGGATCTGGAAAATCTACTTTAATAGGTTTATTGCTCCGCTTTTATGATCCCGAAAAAGGAACATTATACATTGATGAAAAAGATGCGAAGAGTTATTCATTAACTGAATTAAGAAACAACATGGCCATTGTTCCACAAGATGTGCTTTTGTTTGGCGGAACGATCAAAGAAAATATCGCTTATGGTAAACCCAATGCAAGTATTTCTGAAATAAATGAAGCGGCAAGAAAGGCAAATGCACTCGAATTTATAGATACGTTTCCTGAAAAATTCGAAACGATTGTAGGCGAAAGAGGAATCAAACTTTCCGGCGGACAACGACAACGTATTGCAATTGCACGTGCCGTATTAAAGGATCCAAGTATTTTAATTTTGGATGAAGCAACCAGTTCTCTTGATTCAGAATCAGAAAGAGTGGTTCAGGAAGCATTGGATAAATTGATGGTAGGACGAACTTCTTTTGTTATCGCTCACAGACTTTCTACAATTCGGAAAGCGGATAAAATAGTGGTGATCGATAAAGGTGTAGTGCGTGAAAGCGGCACACATGATGAATTAATGCAATTAGAAAATGGGATGTACCGAACCTTGAGCAATCTTCAAACACAATTAAACTAAAGCAACTTCCTTTTTTTAAACAGGAATATGATTATAAAACTGATCAAAAAAAAGAAAAGCTGCAACATACAGCTTTTCTTTTTTTGAAATGGAAATGAATTATGTCATGGGCATAAAAACTACTTTTTTAGTTTCAAAAAACTCCTCCGAAAAAATATCCTTCAAATCATAAAAGACAACACGCTTTTTAAAATCTTTAAACTCTTCCTTTAAATCGCCACCTTTTAAATAAAGAATGCCATTGGGTAGCGTATTAAATTGCTTCCTACTGATTTTATTTTGCACCCATCGATAAAATGCAGGAAATTCTGTAACAGCTCTACTTACAATAAACTCATATCTATCTTGCACCTCCTCTGCCCGTATATGCTCTGCTCTTACATTTTTTAAACCCAATGCCTGCGCTACTTCATTCACAACTTTTATTTTTTTACCTATTGAATCTACCAGATAAAAATTAGTTTCAGGAAACAATATCGCCAGCGGAATACCTGGAAATCCACCTCCGCAACCTACATCCATTACATTCGTTTTTGGATTAAACTGAATCACTTTTGCAATACCTAAGGAATGCAATACATGACGTTCATATAGTAATTCAATATCTTTTCGAGAAATCACATTTATTTGCGAATTCCACTCCTCATACAAGCTTTGCAATTTTGCAAACTGCTCTTGTTGAGTTGGAGTAATGTTTGGAAAGTATTTGAGGATAATTGAAATCAAGGTGACTAAGTAATTAGGTGAAAAGGTAAATGAAGAATTGAGTAATTGGCTGTTGGATTATAATTATTAAACTAGAATTTCACCTAGTTACTTAAGCACCCCGTCACCTAGTTACCCATCATATTTTCCCTTCGCTGTTTTTTAAAATATTTGCTAAAAACTCTCTTGCTCTGAATAACTGCGCTTTAACTGTACCCAAAGGCAAATCTAATTTCTCAGCGATTTCTTCGTAGGATAATTCATCAAAATACCGCATCTCCACTAATACACGATAGCGTGGCTTTAATTTTTCAACAACTTCACGCATGTGCTTCACCTTTTGCTTCTTCACCATATTCTCTTCCGGATTTAAACCTTCCGCTTTAATATCCATGCTCATCTCTCCACCTTCATCATTTTCGAAGGTACGATCGATCGAAAAGGTGATCATTTTTTTTTTGCGAATAAAATCAATACAATTGTTAGATGCGATCTTAAACAACCAAGTACTAAATGCATAATTGGGTGTATACTGATTCAAACGCTTAAAAGCTTTACCAAATGCTTCAATGGTAAGGTCATCTGCATCATCTTTATTATTAACCATTTTGAGCAACATAAAATAAATAGAATCACGATATCGGCCCATCAATTCGGCATATGCCTTCTGATCTCCTTTATCTAATGCTGCACGAATCAAATGAAAGTCGTGAACGGCTTTTACTGAAAGATTCGGGTCAAATTCTGATTGGTCCATAATGCACTCGGGCTATTATTTAATGGTTTTTATTTCCACTTATTTTTTTTAACAAAAATGTTTGATATCGTAATCATCGGATAAACAAACAACAATAGAATTTCTATTAATGGAGACAACAATAACAGATCTTTTTCTGCCAATTGTTTCATCGATTTGTTAAAGATAATAATTTGAATTAACAATCGCAAAGCAAAAAGTGATAAAACCAGTATCGGCTGAAATTGAAATATCAGAGCTACCGCAAAAGAAATAAAGAATAAATACTGACTAATACTAATCGCCATAAGCCTGAATTTACTACCTGTATTATAAAACTTAAATGTTGTAACATGTCTGCGTTTTTGACGGAACCAAGAGTTGAATGATTTCTTTACTCTGGATACTGTATGATTTGCTACACTTACTTCAATCTTTGAATTTTGTTTTGTTGCCGCCTCGTTTACAAAAAGATCATCATCGCCCGATTCAATATGATAATGTGAAGCGAAGCCTTTCATCTTAAAGAACAGCGATTTCTTATACGCCAGATTTCTTCCTATACCCATGTATGTTTTACCAGCCAAAGCAAAAGATAAATATTGTAAAGCAATCATAAATGTATCGTAACGGATGATTTTATTCAAGAATCCTCCCTGTTTTTCATAGGCTCCATAACCCAATACAATTTCTGTTTCGCCTGTAAAATGTTGCATCATATTTCGAAGCCATTCTTTACTATTTGGTCTGCAATCGGCATCTGTTAATAGCATATGCTCGTGCGTTGCACCTTTAATTCCCATCATCAGCGCTACTTTTTTCCCATGAGAATAGGTATCATCCTCCTTGATTGTAACTATTTTCAGATTCGAATGCTTCAAGCCGAATTCTTTTAAAAGATCGGATGTATTATCCCAAGAACAATCATTTACTACCACCACTTCAAAATGGGGATAATCCTGCTCAAAAATCCGAGGCAAAAATTCCACCAGATTATCATATTCATTGCGCGCACAGATAACGATTGAAGCGGGAGGCGTATTCTCAGGAATCGTTTTCTTTTTATAAAAAGCAAGGCGACTGAAAAAACCTAAGTAATACCACAATTGAACCAACAAAGCACATGCAAAAACTGCAAAGGCAACCAAACCAAATGAAAACGTTGAAAATATCGACCAATCCATAATTATATCCTATCCTTTTTTAAATCTCTAATTCCAACAAAAATAGATTTAAGTGTTCTATTGTATTCTCTTATCTTTGCGATGATTTAAACAAAGTAATTAACAATCCAAAAAAGAAGGGTGTTCGGAATGTTACTTCAGAACGAAAATCAAACGGGAATATTTTTTATTAGTTAACATATGAAGTTCAGCATTTTACACAAAGACAAAAACAGTAAGGCACGAGCAGGAGAAATTATAACCGACCACGGAACAATCCAAACACCTATTTTCATGCCTGTTGGTACTGCAGGAACCGTTAAAGGTGTGCATCAGCGCGAACTAAAAGAAGATATTAAAGCGCAAATCATCCTTGGAAATACTTATCACCTCTATCTTCGTCCGGGCTTGGAAGTGATTCAACAAGCCGGTGGATTACATAAATTCAATGGATGGGATAGGCCATTACTAACCGACAGTGGAGGATATCAGGTATATTCCCTTTCTAATTCAAGAAAACTAACAGAGGAAGGTGCGAAATTTACATCTCACATTGACGGCAGTAAGCACTTTTTTACACCCGAAAATGTCATGGATATTCAACGAGTTATCGGTGCGGATATCATTATGGCTTTTGATGAATGCACGCCATACCCGTGTGAGTACGAGTATGCAAGAAAATCGCTGGATATGACACATCGCTGGCTTAAACGCTGCTGTTCACGTTTTGATGAGACCGAAGGTAAATACGGATATGAACAAACGCTTTTCCCCATTGTGCAGGGAAGTGTATACCCTGACCTGAGAAAAAAGTCGGCTGAATTTATTGCCGCTCAGAATCGAGAAGGAAATGCGATTGGCGGATTATCTGTTGGAGAACCTGCCGAAGATATGTATGCCATGACCGAAGTGGTTTGTGATATTTTACCGGTTGATAAACCCCGCTACCTAATGGGGGTTGGAACACCTATTAATATTTTAGAGTCCATTGATCTGGGAATTGACATGTTCGACTGTGTGATGCCAACTCGTAATGCTCGTCATGGACTACTTTACACCCAAAATGGGATCATGAATATGAAAAATGAAAAATGGAAAAATGATTTTTCTGTTTTGGATGAAACCGGGACTTCTTATGTTGATCAGGCTTATACAAAAGCTTATGTTAGACATCTTGTTCATTCTCAGGAATTATTAGCGGCTCAGATATGCAGTATCCACAATTTGGCTTTTTATTTGTGGTTGGTTGGAGAGGCACGCAATCAAATTGTTGCAGGTACGTATAGAGAATGGAAAAATAAAATGGTACTCCAACTAGGAGTTAGATTATAGAACTTAGTCGATAGTTGGCAGTCAAATTAAATTATAATTCAGCTACCAACTTTGAACTTTAAACGTTGAACTTTGAAACTGCTTGACAGATATATTATCCGTAAATTTTTGGGGACATTTTTCTTCTCAATGGGACTCATCATCCTTATTGTAGTGGTATTTGATATTTCCGAAAAGATCGACGACTTTATTGGGAAAGAAGCACCACTGAAAGCAATTATTTTTGATTACTACTTCAATTTCATTCCCTTTTTTCTCAATCTCTTTAGTCCGCTTTTTACATTCATAGCAGTCATCTTTTTTACTTCTCAAATGGCAACCCGTACCGAGATCGTTGCCATACTTAGCAGTGGTATCAGTTATACCCGACTATTATACCCTTATCTACTTTCAGCAACTGTTATCGCAGTCTTATCTCTATACCTTAATAATTTTGTGATTCCACATGCCACAAAAAAACAAATTGAATTTGAGGATACCTATATCCGTAACCAATTCCATAATCAGGACAGAAATATTCATAAACAAGTTTCTCCCGGAAACTATATTTATATGGAACGCTACAGCACAGATGAAAATACGGGTTATAAATTTTCTATCGAGAAATTCAGTAAGGGAAAACTATATTATAAATTAATGTCTGAAACAATTAAATGGGATAGTGTAAAAAGCAACTGGACCATAAAGAATTATTACATACGCTATATCAATGGAATGGATGAGTTTGTAAAAAAAGGAGAAATCATCGACACGACATTTGCCTTCACACCAAAAGAATTCGGAAGAAAAGACAACACTGTAGGAACAATGGACTACTATGAACTTAATGACTATATTGAATCGGAGAAA
This sequence comes from Bacteroidota bacterium, assembly GCA_947466965.1. Taxonomy (GTDB): domain Bacteria; phylum Bacteroidota; class Bacteroidia; order 2-12-FULL-35-15; family 2-12-FULL-35-15; genus 2-12-FULL-35-15. Next base: position 478 of record CANIFU010000085.1, on the reverse strand, counting down.
CTCAAAGGTTCAGATAATATCGAATCTTACGAAATCGAAAAATACAGACGATCTGCTTTCCCCTTTGCAACTTTTGTGTTGACATTAATTGGTGTTTCCATCGCGAGTAGAAAAATTCGTGGAGGAATTGGAATGCATATTGGACTCGGAATTTTCATCAGTTTTACGTTTATTATGTTCATGCAGGTGAGTACCACCTTTGCTGCCAGCGGACTTGTATCTCCTCTTGTTGCCGTATGGATTCCCAACGTATTGTTCGGATTTTTATCGTGGTATCTTCTTAATAAAGCGCAGAAGTAGATTCAAGTCGTTTCGAAATAAATTTTATTACAAGCAATTCCCCCTTTGAAAAAGGGGGCCAGGGGGATTCAATGAGAATGATTATTACGAAGCAATTCCCCCTTTGAAAAAGGGGGCCAGGGGGATTCAATGAGAATGATTATTACGAAGCAATTCCCCCTTTGAAAAAGGGGGCCAG
>CANIFU010000084.1 GCA_947466965.1 Bacteroidota bacterium | reverse complement strand
ATTAAAATTTATTCACGAAACAAAAAAACAATCTTTTAATTTTGGTGCTCGCATCAGAAATGTTGATATTGAAAATAGAAATCTTATCACCAATCAGTTAGTGAAGCAGTCGGTTAATAATGTTTTGCCATTTCTGGGCTATATTTACAGATTTGCTCAGATGACGAGGTTTAATTTCAAGTACACAACTTCCTCCGCGCAGCCGAGCATCAATCAATTGCAGCCGATACCTGATAATAGCAACCCGAATCAGGTGAAACTGGGGAATCCTAATCTTGTGCCTACGTTCAGCAATAATTTTAATGTTTCGTTTAATTCTTACAAACCCGTAAGTGGAAAATATATGTGGATGAACCTTAATTTTTCAGCTGTTGATAATGCATTTTCTAATTCGGTTACATATGACAGTTTGGGGCGTACAGTTTCTCAGACATTAAATGTATATGGTAATTATAATGGAGGTGGTTACATCGGTGCAGGATTGCCAATTTTCTCAAAAGTATTAACCATTTCTCCAAGTATCAGTAGTAACTATTATAAATATTCTAGTTACATAAATCTTCAGAAAAATGTTACCACAACATTAAATAATAATTTTGAACTGAAGCTTGATGTGGATATCGATACGTTGGCTTTTTCAATTGGATATAGCTATGATTATACAGATCCTTCTTCTTCATTAAGCAGCGCATCAAACAAGCCTTATTCAGCTCAATCTTTTGATGCATCTTTCAGATTGAAATTACCATTTAAAATAATAGTTGAAACAGATGCCAAATATGTTATTAATAGTCAAAGAACAGAAGGATATAATATTAATTATGTTGTTTGGAATGCCAGTATAAGTAAGCTATTTATGAAAAACGAGAATCTTATTTTATCAATAACTGGAAACGATATTTTAAATCAGAATATCAGTAATACAAGAACCATAGAGGATAACGTGATCACGGATGATAAAACGAATATTATTTCCAGATATTTCTTATTAAAACTGACATACAAGTTTAACAGCACAAAGACAAAAGACAATGAAGATTATTTCTAAAGCGATTATTTTTTTAATACCTGTATTTTTTTGTGGAGGTGAATTGCTTGGGCAAATCACTTCCGGAAAAATTGTTTTTGAACGTAAAACAAATTTATATAAAAAATTCAAAGATGATAATGTCAGAGAATGGTTAAAAGACGAAGACAAAAGTAAAGTTGATTTTTTCGAATTGTACTTCAACGACTCATTGTCTGTTTTTAAACCAAAGGAAAGTGACTTGAAAGAGCAGATGAGTTGGGCAACAAGTAAAAATACGATCTATCAGAATTTTGAAACAAAGAGTACACTTTCCGTTAAAAGTGTTTGGGGAGAAGTATTATATGTTCAGGATACATTAAAAAAACGTGAATGGAAAATCACAGACAGCAAGCGTGTGATCAGTGGATATAACTGCCGTAAAGCGATATGGGAAATGAACGATAGTACTCGTATCTACGCTTGGTATGCGGATGATATTGTAGCGAATGTTGGTCCTGAAAGTTTCTGCGGTTTGCCAGGAGCAATATTAGGTTTGGCAACTGAAGATGGAGGAGTGATTTATTTTTCAAAAAGTATTGAGGTCATTAAGCCCGAATTAGCCATATTAATACCTAAAAAAGAAAAAAATAAAATATATACATCAGCAGAATTAAAAACAAAATTGGAAAAAGATTTTGGTAAGGCTCCCTGGGGGAAAGCAATGATCAAGGAATTGTTCAGTTGGTAGACTTGGCTGTTTTTTTTGCTGCTTCCATTAGTACGCACTTTCCACATGCCTGCTTTTTTTTTATACTTCCGTACAAGCGGCTTCCTATATAATAGGATGCGAATATCAGTAAAATATATACTATTACTTCTTGAATCATAATTTTGTTTATTAGCCCGATTAAAAAGCAATCAAATTTACAAAAAATCATCCGAAGGTGTGCTTATTTTTGATAATTTTAGACTTTGGTTTTATCAGTCTTTGACTCTGTTCGGGATCACGATCCTAAAATTATAATTTAAAAAAGCACTATGATTTCAGCAGCATCTCCAATTCGTTACGATAGAAAAAAATACAAAGACGATACACTCATAGAACTTTATAAAGGTATTCTGAAACCACGAATGATAGAAGAAAAAATGTTGGTTCTTCTTCGTCAGGGAAGAATAGCAAAGTGGTTCAGTGGAATAGGACAGGAAGCTGGATCTGTAGGAGCAGCAATGGCTCTTGATAAAGAAGAATATATTTTACCGATGCACCGTAATCTTGGTGTATTTACTTCTAGAGGTATACCTTTGAACCGTTTGTTTTGTCAATTTCAGGGAAAACCTAGCGGTTTTACAAAAGGTCGTGATCGCTCTTTTCATTTCGGTACTCAGGAATATAAAATTATTGGAATGATCTCGCATCTTGGACCACAATTGGGTTTGGCAGATGGAATAGCCTTAGGAAACATTTTAAAAAATAACAACAAAGTAACATTAGTATATTCGGGTGATGGTGGTGCAAGTGAAGGCGATTTTCATGAATCATTGAATGTTGCTGCTGTTTGGGAGCTACCGGTTATTTTCGCGATCGAAAATAATGGTTATGGTTTATCAACTCCCAGCAACGAACAATTCCGTTGTAAACAATTTATTGATAAAGGAATCGGTTACGGTATGGAAGCCGTTCAGGTGGATGGTAACAATATTTTAGAAGTGTACGATACGGTTAAACGATTAGCAGAGTCTATCCGCAAAAATCCTCGGCCGGTTTTGCTCGAGCTGATCACATTCCGTATGCGCGGACATGAAGAAGCTTCCGGAACAAAATATGTTCCTAAGGAATTGCTAGAGATATGGGGGAAAAAAGATCCTCTTAATAATTTTGAAAAATATCTTTTAGAAGAGGGGGTATTGGATGAAAACATGATTGATGAATTTCGGAATGTGATAAAAAATGAAATTGAAGAGGGTCTTGAATTAGCCTACGCAGAAACACTGCCACCTCCGAATACTGAATTGGAATTAAAAGACATGTACATGCCTTTTGAATTGGATGAAATAATTCCATCTGGAAATAAAACCAACAAACGGTTTATTGATGCAATTTCTGACGGATTGCGTTTGGCGATGCGCAAACACCCAAATCTAGTGCTAATGGGTCAGGATATTGCAGAATATGGCGGTGTTTTTAAAATAACGGATGGTTTTGTTGAAGAGTTTGGAAAAGCCCGTGTTAGAAACACGCCTTTGTGTGAAGCAGCCATTGTTGGAAGTGGTTTTGGCTTAAGTATCAATGGAATCAAAGCAATGGTGGAAATGCAATTTGCCGATTTTGTAACAGAAGGTTTTAATCAGATTGTAAATAATTTAGCAAAATCTCATTATCGTTGGGGACAAAATGCGGATGTAGTCGTTCGGATGCCTACTGGAGCTGGAGTTGCAGCCGGACCATTTCATTCACAAAGTAATGAAGCCTGGTTTTTTCACACTCCGGGATTAAAAATAGCTTATCCTGCTTTTGCAAGTGATGCAAAAGGATTGTTATTAACTGCTTTCGAAGACCCTAATCCAGTCATGTTTTTTGAACACAAAGGATTATACCGAAGTATTACCGAAGATATTTCTGATGAATATTATACTATACCTTTCGGAAAAGCCCGTTTGGTGAGAGAAGGAAATGATGTTACAATTGTAACATACGGTTTAGGTGTGCATTGGGCTATGGAAATGTTGGATAAACATCCTGAAATTAAAGCAGATCTGATCGATTTAAGAACACTTGTACCTCTTGACAGAGATGCTATTTTAAAGTCTGTAAATCAAACAGGAAAGGCTATTATTCTTCATGAAGATACACTTACAGGTGGTATTGGAGGGGAATTGGCTTCAATCATAAATGAAAATTGTTTTGAAAATTTAGATGCACCGGTTGTAAGATGTGGAAGTCTGGATACTCCTGTTCCAATGAATGCGGATCTTGAATGGAACTTTTTACCCAAAGCAAGATTTGAAGAGGCATTGTTAAAATTGTGGAAATACTGACGATTTCATTTTAGTTTGTGTCCTTCTTTTAAAATTTAATAAGCCATTAAACAAATTATTTACAGGCTCTTCGAGATTAATCATAGCGAGCATATCAATTTGTAAAATGCAATTTTATCAATTGGCTTAGTAATAAAGGCAAACATATTTGTCTTTTTTGCACGTTCATATGTCTGTGAGTCACTATTTGCTGAAGTATAAATGATTGGTATATCGTTGATTTTATTGATATTTATAGCTGTTTCAATACCATCTTGATCTCCATCAATTTTTATATCCATCAAAATATAATCTGGTTTTTCCTTGTTTGCAATTTCCAATGCTTCTTTACCATTTGTAACAGCCGCAATTAATGAACAGCATCCACTGTTAATTATGTAGGTTTCCAATAAAAAAGAAAGCAATAGATCGTCTTCTACTATTAATAGTCTTTTATTCATTTTTAAAACAAATTGATATACTTAAACCTATTTCATTTTTAATTTGGTAAGTCCCTTTTAATTGTTTTGTAAATATATTCAAAAGTTTGAAGCCCAGTGATTTTGATTTGGAAATATCTATATTAATTGGAATACCTGGTCCATTGTCCGAGATTGTGAATAAAATAGTATCACTATCGTTGTTTTTTTTAAGAATAATATCCATTTTCCCAATAATTTTAGGATCGTTAAAGGCATACTTTAGAGAATTTGTAACCAATTCATTTACAATTAGGGCAATGGGTAACGCATGTTTTGTAGTAACATAAATTGAATCTAGGTCGTAATTTATCTTTATGTCTTCATTTTTACTAAAAAACTTGATAATAGAATTTACCAATTCCTCAATGTATTCTTTTAGATCTATTTTGGCAAAATTATTAGATTGGTATAATTTTTCATGTATATAAGATATTGCAGATATTCTATTTTGAATTTCTAAGAAATGTTTTCTAATATTTTCATTTTCAATTTCATTTGCTTGAAGCTCAATTATTCCAGATATTAATGCAATGTTGTTTTTAACACGATGATGAATTTCTCCTAAAAGGGCTTCTTTTTCTTTTAAAGAATTCTCCATAGTTATTTCATTTTCCTTTATTATAGTATTGTCTTGAAGTACACCAATAAATGAAAGTTTATTTTCATCGCCAATGTTTTCTAATAATAATGTAAAATATCTTGTATCATTCTTTATTCGAATGTTTTCAATTTTTTGATTCAATTTTTTTTCGAAAGAATTTTCAATGAATGAATAGAATTCCTCAGAGTGTTCGAAAATTTCTGAAAAAGAAAATAAGTCGTATTCATTTTTATTAGATCCAATCATTGATGTTAATTCTTTTGACAGCACTAATTTTTTTTCTACACCTAATAAATTAAAGTGCCCCAACTTTGAAATTTTTTCAGCATATTCTAAGTTGTATGTTGTTCTGAGGAGATCACTTGTTTTCTCATCGATTACTTTTTCATTCTGTATATTTAGTTTCTTTAGTTCCTTATTCAATTTAATTAATTCGTCCGAACTTTCTTTTAATATTCTTTCAACATGGTTTAGGTCTTTGTCATAATCTTTGTATGCAAGATCTATTGTGTTTATGAAATTTTCGAAGATTTTTGGTACGGCATTTATATTTCCAAAATGGTTTTTAATTTGTCTTCGAAGAAGCCTATGGTAATTTTCCATTTATATTTCCTTTAGAGAAGTTAAGGTCATCGTCTGGTTGTGCAAGCTACAAGTAGATTGCATTTTTAGTTTAGAAAATTCACCATAAGAATAGAATCCTGCAAATGTTGTATTCTCTCCAAACTGAGAAGTTACAGCATCTATTTCATCTTGCGTCAGTTGTTTTAAAACTAGCTTTCTGCCGACACAACTTACCATAAAAATTAATTCGTTTTTCAGATTCTGTGAAATTGGCAATTGAAGTGCTGCTTTTTCTGCACCATTAATTACTCTTTCAACATTTGTTTTCATCAGCTTAATATATGAGCCTTCCGCAATATTACCAGCAAAAGTTAAGCTCTTATCATTTTCATTTATTCCTAAAATTGTTCTTACAAGTGATTCATCATTTTCAATTGTTCGCATTTCTAAAGGAAAAAACAATGCTGATCCAGGTAATTCGTTTGATAACTCGCCCAAATATGATTTATAAAGATCTAGTGCAGGTTTACCATCAATTTCATATACAACATTTTCTATACTTTTTGTTACAAGTCGATCAATACCAAAACTATCCCAACCTCCAAATGACCCTGAATTTGTTGATATTTTGTCGCCATAAAATCCTAAAGCCGAAACGCAATTTGGAACAAAATTATTATTCATATCAGCAACATATGTATTTAAAAATTCAGCATTATCTCCTGCTAATCCACCAGAAACATTAACGGTTTCGTTTAAGACTGAATTAATTCCATCCAGCAGATTTGAGCCATTGACATTGATACCATCAGATAATATATATACATATTTGAGATCTTCTTCTAATAATTGATTTGCAATAAATTCACCAGCAGAAAATGATTCTTTTACATCTTTTAGATGATACGTACTTTTTTTGACTCTAGATGTTTCAAATTTAACTGATGTTAGCACAAATGAACCTTCATAAACTTGTTTATTTCCAATTTCCCCTGCAGTAGAACAGCCCATTAAGATTGAGTTTTTGAATGTGGAATAAATAAGCGATGTAATTGATTCATCAGTTAGATATTTTTTGTCAGCGAAAATAAAGTGAATGTCATATGAATCCGTATTGTAATTTTTTAGTGATTCGGAAATTTCACTTTTACTTTTAAATACAACTTGGCTTACTTTCATTTTTCAAATTTTAGAAGGTGAATTTCAATTGATAATAAATTATCCAATTTTTATTAAATCTATAACTTTTGAGGAGAGAAAAATTTCGTTATGTTTAGTATACAAATTTATTGAAAAGATTCTAAATACGCTAAATATTCGATATTTTTAGAATCTAATTTTTTTATCTATCTATAATGTCTTATATTTATTAGATAGAAAATATACTTGTGACTAATTACTTATTTCTATTATATTTAATTAATTAAGAATTCGAATACATAGAATGACCAAAAAAGAGCGATTCGAAAAAGTAATAGGGTACTTCAGTAAAAACCATCCTGTTGCTGAAACAGAACTTAAATATAAAAACCCATATCAATTATTAGTAGCTGTTATTTTATCTGCTCAGTGTACGGATAAGCGTGTAAATATGGTTACTCCGGCTTTGTTTAAAGCTTTCCCTGGTCCGGAAGTAATGGCTTTGGCAAGCAGTGATGAAGTGTTTCAGTTGATCAGAAGTATCAGTTATCCCAACAATAAAGCCAAGCACTTAGTAGGTATGGCTGCAATGCTTGTAAAAGATTTTAAAGGTGTTGTTCCTTCAGAAATTAAGGACTTGGAAAAGCTGCCTGGAGTAGGTCGAAAAACGGCTAATGTGATTGCATCGGTAGTTTACAATAAGCCCGCAATGGCTGTTGATACACACGTTTTCAGAGTTTCAAACCGTTTAGGATTAACCACAGATTCAAAAACACCTCTAGAAACAGAAAAACAACTTATAAAGTATATTCCCTCCGAAAAAGTAGCCATTGCCCACCATTGGTTGATTTTGCATGGCAGATACGTTTGTGTTGCCCGCAATCCAAAGTGCTCTCCATGTGAACTCAGATCCTTTTGCAACTATTTTGCTGACAATCAAAAGAAGATTAAGAAGTAGTTGTTTTTGCTAAGTATTTTAGTATTATTTCTGATTTGCCCTTTTTTATTGGTTTGTGTGGTTTCGTTGATGAATTAATTCCTGCTACGTTTTTTAGCATTCTTAGAAATTTCTTTTTTTTTGTTTAAAAATAGCAGAGCTTTGTTTTATAAATGACTGAGAATTCATTTAAATTTGATAGAAAAAAACATGGCAAACCATATTACAAGCTTAAAAGAAGGGGATAAAGCACCTGATTTTAAATGTGAGGATCAAAACGGGAAAATAGTTTCTTTGAAAGACTATAAAGGAAAAAAATTAGTCTTGTATTTTTATCCGAAGGATAATACTCCCGGTTGTACTGTCGAAGCATGCAATCTGCGTGACAATTATGCCACATTAAAAAAGAAGGGTTTTGCTATATTAGGAGTGAGTGCCGATGACGATAAAAAACATTTAAAGTTCATTGAGAAATACGATTTGCCTTTTCCGCTTTTAGCAGATGTGGAATTGAAAGTGATAAAAGCCTATGATGTGTGGGGAGAAAAAAAATTCATGGGCAAAACATATGACGGCATCATCCGGACCACTTTTGTGATAGACGAAAAAGGAAAGATTGGAAAAGTGATCACTGCTGTGGCAACAAAAAACCATGCCGAACAAATTATAGAATAAATTGTTAATTCTCTTGTGAGAGAGGAAGCATGTGATGAATAAAAATAAAGCAATAAATGGCGGGAGAGTTTCCGCAACCAAACAAGTAACTATAAAAACTATATACGCCATGAGCAAAGAAACAAAAGAAGCTAAAAACGCTAGCGCAAAAGATTCAGTAAACAAGGAAAAATTAAAAGCATTACAACTTACAATAGAGAAGTTGGAAAAGACCTATGGAAAAGGTGCAATCATGAAAATGGGAGATGCCCCGGCTGAAAATGTAGAAGTAATTCCTACAGGATCTCTTGGAGTTGACATTGCTTTGGGAATTGGTGGTTTACCAAAAGGTAGGGTAATTGAAATTTATGGACCTGAGTCTTCCGGTAAAACAACATTGACATTACACGCTATCGCTGAGGTTCAGAGAGCAGGAGGAATCGCTGCTTTTATTGATGCGGAACATGCATTTGACCGTTCATATGCTGAAAAATTAGGAATAGATACGGAAAACTTATTGATCTCTCAGCCAGACAATGGTGAACAGGCATTAGAAATTGCAGAAAATTTAATCCGCTCTGGCGCTATCGATATTATTGTTATCGACTCGGTTGCTGCTTTAGTTCCGAAGAGTGAAATTGAAGGTGAAATGGGTGATTCTAAAATGGGTTTACATGCTCGTTTAATGTCACAGGCATTACGTAAGTTAACTGGTACAATTAATAAAACAGGATGTTGCTGTATCTTCATCAACCAGTTGCGTGAAAAAATCGGAGTAATGTTCGGTAATCCAGAAACTACAACAGGTGGAAATGCGCTTAAGTTTTATGCTTCTGTGCGTATTGATATTCGCAGAATTGGACAAATTAAAGAGGGTGATGCTGTTGTTGGTAATCGTACTCGCGTTAAAATTGTTAAAAACAAAGTTGCACCTCCTTTCCGTCAGGCTGAATTTGATATCATGTACGGTGAAGGGATTTCTAAAGTAGGCGAAATTGTAGATTTGGGAGTAGAGCACAACATTATTAAAAAAGCAGGGTCTTGGTTTAGTTATGGTGATACAAAGTTAGGACAAGGAAGAGATGCTGTAAAAACATTGTTTCAAGATAATATTGAATTATGTGATGAGATTGAAGCAAAAATTCGTGTTGCTTTGAGCTCTACTGTTGCTGCTGTTGAAACACCAGAGTTAGCAATGGCGAAATAATTATTTTTTTATTGGCGATTTTCGCCTTTCAAATAAATGTCATCCCCAGACAGTGTTTTTCTAATTGAAGCACTTTGAAAATGGGATGACATTTTTTATTTACTTTTGTTTATCTTAAATCGATCCAACGCTATGAAAATTAAATTTTATTTTCCAATATTATTTTTTGCCGGATTTGTATTTTTTGCTTCTTGCGGAAATAATTCCAAAGAAACTGAAACGAAAGTGCTCGATTCATTGACAACAAAATTACCTCCTGCATTACAATCTTTGAATGCTAAAATAATCGCAGATCCGAATAATGCAGAACTATATCATCAAAGAGCAACGTATTATTTGAATGATCGCAAGTATAACGAGGGGTTTGATGATATGAAGAAAGTAATGTTAATCGATAGTTCGAAAGCAGCCTATTTTATTACACTTTCTGATTTGTATTTTGTAACCAATCAAACAGCAAACTCCAAAGCTTCTTTAGAAAAATGCATCTCTCTTGATAGTAAAAATGTGGATGCAATGCTCAAATTAGCTGAATTGTATTTCTATGTAAAAAAACATGACGATTGTTTTAAATACATAAACATGGCTCTGAAAGTGGATCAATATAATTCTAAAGCTTATTTTATGAAAGGCATGAATTACAAAGAGATAAAAGATACAGCGAAAGCAATTTCAAGTATGCAAACTGCTGTAGAGCAGGATCCAGCTTTTTATAATGCGTATATTCAATTAGGGATTTTAAATGCTGCTCAGAAAAAATCAATTGCGGTTGATTATTATAAAAATGCTTTACGCGTTCAACCGAAAAGTGTTGAGGCGATGTATAATCTTGGAAAATATTATCAGGATATGAAGGATTATAAACAAGCTGTGGCAATATATAAAGCGCTGCTGAAAATAGATCCTCAAAATAAATTTGCTTTTTTTAATTTGGGTGCAATGGATCTTGCTACCAAAGAGAATATTTCAACAGGCGCAATTGCTGCATTTACAAGTGCAATTAATATTGATCAAAAATATATAGATGCGTATTATGGTAGAGGTGTTTGTTATCAACTGATTGGCGATAAGAAAAATGCAATTAGTGATTTTCAGAATTGTCTTTCTATTGATCCTCAATATCAACCAGCAAGTGTTGCATTAGTTGAATTAACCGAGAAGAAATAATTTAAATTTTTATTTTTTTAGTAATAACTGTTTTCCCGTTATACGCTTTTACAAAATAAAGACCTGTAATTAAATTTCTTGTTGGGAAATTTATTTCTGAATTGTTTCCTACTAATTCTTCTTTAGATTCAAAAACTTTCTTTCCTGTAATATCAAAAAGT
>CANIFU010000083.1 GCA_947466965.1 Bacteroidota bacterium | reverse complement strand
GGTTCTAACTTGGCAGCGACAGGTACAGACGGAAGTGGTACAACATGTGTTCCTAAAGTTGATTTTTATGCAAATAAATACATGGTTTGTCCAGGTGGATCTGTAACATTCACTAAAAATGTTATGAATATTACTGCTGGCGTTCCTACAACCTATAACTGGTCATTCGATGTAGGAACAGGAACACCTACATTATCAACCGCTGCATCTCCAACAATCACATACAACACTCCGGGTATGTACAATGCAACTTTAACAGCAACAAATGTTGGTGGCGTTGGAACACTTACAAAAAACTTGGTGATATACGTTACTGATGGATTTGCTCAAGTTTCTAATACTTATGTAGAAGATTTCGAAAACGCTACTGAATATTATTCTCATTGGTTTTCTAAAGATCTTGATAATAACTCAAGAACATGGTGGTATACAGGTAATGCTGGCTATAATAGCTCACACAGTGTTGTAATGAATGGATATTACAATTATGCTTACGATGTGGATGAATTATATTCTCCATCTTACAATCTTACCTATATAACTAGTCCTTCACTAACATTCAGATGTGCTGCTGCTACAAAGGCAACTTCTGCTGCTGATTTGACCGAAAAGCTGATTGTTTATTCATCCATTGATTGTGGTGCCACTTGGCAATTAAAAAAATCATTTTCCGGTTCAGCATTCATCAATGCTAGTTACCACCCTGAAGAATTTGTACCTAGCTCTCCAAGCCAATGGGCACTTCAAACAGTACCGATTGGAACTGCTGCAACAGCAAATACGCGTTTCAAATTTGAATATACTTCAGGAAACCAATCTAATAACATCTATATTGATGATATCAATATCACTGGTGTATTAGGAATTGACAACAGCAGTTTAGCCGAAGCAAACGTTTCGATTTATCCTAATCCTGCAAATGAAACAGCAACAGTTTCTTACAACCTTGTTAAAAAAGGAAATGTAAAAATTGAATTGTTGGATGTTTTAGGTAAAAAAATAATGGAGGCAAACAAAATGAACCAAATGGAAGGTGAGTATACTTTCCAAATTTCTAAACAAGATCTGAACTTGTTGAATGGTATTTACTTTGTTAAGTTTTCAATTGATAATACAAGCGTTACTAAGAAATTAGTTATTTCTGAATAAAAAATTATTTTTAAATAAAAAAGGGGGCTTATAGCCCCCTTTTTTATTTAGAATAATATACATCAAACTTAATATAAATTTGCAATTGCTTTAAAAAGTTTATCATCCGTAATATAACAGCCCTTCTCCAGCATTTCAAAAATCTCAATGCCCCTTTCTTTTATATACACTTTCTCTGTTTTAATTATTGAAATTTCATTCGACTTATTTGCATTCCATTCACTGAATAAATCATCAGACATTAGATTTATTGAACTATCCTCTTTCATTCGAATTCCATTTAATACGATTTTATCATCCTCAAAATGAAATATATTCAATTCTTTTTTATCCCGAAATTCTAAAAAAAATATTTTACTCATCACTTTTTCATAAACAAGATCACTAAAAACGTCTATCAATTCCTCGGCTTTTTCCTGTTCATTTTTCTTCATTTTCTCCCAATCAAGCCCTGTTATTTGCGCTGATGAAAGGAAAGTAATAAATTCCTTTTCGAGCTCCTTTAGTTCGTTGCTTCCTAATCGTTTGTATTTCATGTTATAAAGGCATTACTGATTTAATATTAAAACAGACATGACTGTCACTAAAATTTTGAATATTGCCTAAAATTACTGTAATTCGTAATATAATTAACTTCAGTATAAATAAAAACAAAATCAATGACAATCAATCATACCGTAACCGAACGTTTTTTAAAATATGTTAAAATAGATACACAAAGTGATCCATCATCACTTACATGCCCATCAACAGAAAAGCAAAAAGATCTGGGCAAGGTACTTGTTGAGGAATTACTTCAGATGGGAATAGCTGATGCGCACATAGATGCGCACGGTTATGTTTATGCTACAATTCCTTCCAACACATCTAAAAAGGTTCCAGTAATCTGCTTTTGTTCTCACATGGATACTTCACCAGATTGCTCAGGTAAGAATGTGAAACCTCAGATACATTCCAAATACGATGGTAAAGATATTGTATTGATAAATGATAACCTGCAAATAATACGAGTGAGTGAACATCCCTCTTTGTTAAAGCAGATAGGAAATGATATCATCACGACAGATGGGACAACACTTTTGGGTGCAGATAATAAGGCTGGTGTTGCAGAAATCATGGATGCAGCAAATCATCTGATGCAACATCCGGAAATAAAACACGGCACAATTAAAATCTTATTTACACCGGATGAAGAGATAGGAAGAGGTGCAGACAAAGCCGATATAAAAAAATTAGGTGCAGATTATGGGTATACGATTGATGGAGAAGAATTGGGACACATTGAAAACGAAACATTTTCTGCTGATGGCGTAACTATTCATATTCATGGAGTAAGCACACACCCCGGCTTTGCAAAAAACAAAATGGAGAGCGCAATTAAAATTGCAAGTGAGCTAATCGCATCATTACCAAAAGACAAAATGAGTCCAGAAAGCACAGAAAAAAAAGAGCCATTCGTTCATCCGGTAAGTATTTCAGGAGGGATTGAAGAAACAACAATACAATTTATTATCCGTGCTTTTGATGAAGAAAATTTAAAAACACAGGAAACATTTCTGAAAGAACTAACTGAAAAAATAATCGCAAAATATCCAAAATCAAGTTTCGATTTTATTGTAAAAGAACAATATAGAAATATGAAACAAGTATTAGATCAAAATCCAGAAATTGTATTAAATGCATTAGAAGCTATAAAAAGAGCAGGCGTTGAACCCGTATTATCAAGTATACGAGGCGGCACAGACGGATCTCGTTTTTCATACATGGGATTACCTTGTCCGAATATATTTGCAGGAGAACATGCCTTTCATTCAAAACACGAATGGGTTTCTATACAAGACATGGAAAAAGCGGTTGCAACGATTGTTCATTTATGCATGATCTGGGAAGAAAAAAGTCCTAATTGATGAGTGAATCTGAAAAATTAATAGCTTGAATTCAGAAATTTCTATCCTATTTATCACTCTACTATTAATTACTCTTCCATACAACGTATATTCAATTTAAATTGTTTTGGAATGAAGTAGCCGATTGAAAAATCATTTTCGCTTATCGAAGGGAAACCGATCAGTATTTTTTTGAATGCAAAAATAAATTTTTGAAAACAAAAAGGAGTGCTATTTGGCTGAATAATAAATTTAATTAATTAACAATCAAGCGCTTACATTTTTTGTTTAATTTTTAATTCATTTTGCTAAACAAAACGAATATTTTTTGGTTTAGTATCGAGAAACTTAATAATTAAAAAACACATGAAAAAAAATTTATCAAAACTTTTGGTTGTAGCGAGTTTAGCTCTTACAGCAACAGTATATGGCCAAACGGCTCGTGTACAAGTAATCCACAACTGTGCAGATGCAGCAGCTTCAACAGTTGATGTCTGGGTTAATGACATCTTATTGATTGACAACTTTAACTTCAGAACAGCGTCCAAATTTATTGATGCACCAGCAGGTGTACCCCTAATAATTGGTATTGCTCCTTCAACTAGCACAGATTCTTCCGCATCTTTAAGAAGATTTCCTGTAACATTGGCTCCTAGTGCTACATATGTAGTTGTTGCAAACGGAATTTTAAGTGCAACAGGATATTCACCTGCACCAGCATTTAATCTAGATATATATGCAATGGGACGTGAAGAGGCTTCTATTGCAGGAAATACAGATGTTTTGGTAGTACATGGCTCAACTGATGCACCAATTGTGGATGTAGAAGTTCCAGGCGCTGGAACAGTCGTAAATGATTTAGCATATGGCACATTTAATCCATATTTAGAACTAGCAAATGCAAATTACACACTTAATGTAACGGATCAAACCGGATCAACTGTTGTGGCTTCTTACCAAGCTCCATTACAATCATTGGGTTTAGCCGATTCTGCATTAGTAGTAGTAGCATCTGGATTTCTTAATCCTGCAGCAAACAGTAGTAGTTCAAATACATTTGGCTTATGGGTTGCTTTGCCAGAGGGTGGAAATTTAATTCCATTACCATCATCTACAGCACGTGTGCAGGTTATTCATAATAGTGCAGATGCTGCTGCAGCAACTGTAGATGTTTATCTAGGATCGTCATTATTAATAGACAACTTTGCATTCAGAACTGCTTCTCCTTTCATTGATGCACCTGCTGAAACTATTCAAACAATATACATTGCTCCGTCTACAAGTACGAGTTACACAGCGGCAATAGATTCATTTGCTGTTACATTAGCAGCAAACGAAAAATATATAGTTGTAGCGAATGGAATAGTAAGTGCCATTGGTTATGCACCAGCTCCTGCTTTTGATTTAGATATTTATGCAACAGCACGTGAAGCTGCAGCGCTTTCAACAAATACAGACATCTTGGTAGTGCATGGCGCTACAGACGCTCCAATTGTAGACGTTGAAGTGGGTGGTGCGACCGTAGTGAATGACATCGCTTATGGAAATTTCCAAGGTTATCTGGCAGTTCCAACTTCTGATCTAGTTTTAGATGTTACAGACGCAAGTGGTTCAACAGTTGTAGCAAGCTATTCAGCACCTCTTTCAACATTACTATTGCAAGGAAAGGCGATTACAGTGGTTGCTTCTGGGTTTTTAGATCCAGTTGCTAATAGTAATAGCACAAATACATTTGGTTTATGGGTTGCATTAAATACTGGTGGAAATTTAATTCCGTTGTCTACAGCAACATCGATTGATGAAAACAATAATATTTCTTCTTTGGTTGGTTTTCCAAATCCAGTAACTGAACAATTAAACTTGAACATGTTCTTGTCTGCTAGCTCAAAAGTTAATATTGAAGTATATGACTTAACAGGTAAATTGATTAAATCAAAAGATTTAGGCAATATTGCTTTGGGTGAATATAGAGCACAACTTGACCTTTCTTCATTGACAAATGGTATGTATAACGTTTCTATTATCTCTGATAATTATCGTAAAAATATTCGAGTAAATGTTATTCACTAATTAAATTACTTTTAAAACAAACTATTAATTTAAATTCAAGAAAAAAATTAAATAGTTAGTGTCTAGTCCTAAAAAAGTTGAGACGGATTAGGTTATAAAATTGTATTAAAAATTGACCTCGGAAGAAAATTCTTTCGAGGTTTTTTTTCTTCCATTTCTTTAATTTTATTTTTTTTTGCAAATGAGCCATCTATTATTAAAAACTCATAACGAATCAAAGATGTATATAATTTTAGGAGTTGAACTCATTTTTTTGTTTCACAAATTTAGGAATACTCAAATTCTTCTTGACTGCAACCATACGAATACCTATGATAAAAAATGCAGAAATTAAAAAGTTAATATTTCGGTCACAACCATAATTATCAATAGTTAAATAAGTTGCTGCTCCAATCAAACAAGCGGTAGCATATATTTCTTTTTTAAAAATAATAGGAATTTCGTTTGTGAGGACATCACGGATAACTCCTCCCATAACAGCAGAAAACATCCCCATGATGGCAGAAATAACAGGGCTAACACCCAAACTGATAGCTTTTTCAGTACCTACAATAGTAAACAAAGCAATACCTATTGTGTCAAATAAAAAGAATGTTCTGCGCAATTGTATCAAGTATTTAAAAAATAAACTTGCGAGAATAACACCAGTAATGATTGCAAAAACAAGATAGGTGTCCTGCACCCAAACCAATGGATAACTACCTAAAAGGATATCCCTTAAACTTCCTCCACCAATGGCTGTAATAAAGCCAATAAAACTGGCACCGAACCAATCCGGCTCAGCCTTGTCATTTGCAGCCAAAGCACCTGAAATAGCAAAAAAGCCCGTTCCGAAGAGTTCTGAAATATATTGTATTTGCATATTTATTTATTACAGCATAAATGTAGGAAAGAATATGAGAATGATGAAAATAAATAAAAAATAATACTATGCAAGCATAGTATTAAATTAATAGTCTATATTTGTAAAAACATGTCAAAAAAACATACCGAAACCGTAGATTCAAAGTTAAAATCTGCCTGGCAGATTATAAGTCGCATGTACAACGCGGAAGCTGCTCAGCATGGTGCAAGCATCGCCATAGGACATTTCCTTTTGAATATTGACAGCAAAGAAGGTGCTTATGCTTCTGAAATTGCACCAAAGCTTGGTATGGAAAGCACTTCCCTTTCAAGGATTACAAGAACATTAGAAAATGGGAAATTAATTATCCGAAAAGTAGACATACATGACAAACGAAAAGTCAAGATCCTTTTAACACAAAAAGGGAAAGAAAATAAAGAGCTTGCTAAAAAAATTGTACGTAATTTTAATACGGAGATCGAAAATAAGATCGGTAAAAATAAAATTGATGATTTTTTAAAAACAATAAACGATATCATTATAATTGCTGAACAAAAAAATAAAAATTTGAAACTTGGTTAATTTATAATACTATGAACAGATCTATAAAAAAAGTAGCCATTCTTGGTTCGGGTGTAATGGGAAGTAGGATTGCGTGCCATTTCGCAAACATTGGCGTTGAAGTTATTCTTTTAGATATTGTGCCTAAGGATGCAGCATCCGATAAAAAATCACGAAATAAAATTGTAGACGATGCCTTGGCTTTTGCTTTAAAATCTAACCCCTCGCCTATCTATCGTAAAGCCTTTGCTAAACATATAACAACCGGGAACTTTGATGATAACATGAAAGAAATTTCTACATGTGATTGGATTATTGAAGTAGTTATTGAGCGTCTGGATATCAAGAAACAAGTTTTTGATAACGTGGAGAAATTTCGCAAACTTGGAACATTAATTACATCAAATACTTCTGGTATTCCTATTCATTTAATGAATGAAGGGAGAAGCGAAGACTTCCAAAAACACTTTTGTGGATCTCACTTTTTTAATCCTCCACGGTATTTACGCTTATTAGAAATAATTCCTACCCCTAAAACAGCACCTGAAGTAGTTGATTTTTTAATGCACTATGGAGAATTGTATTTAGGAAAAACAACCGTGTTATGTAAAGACACGCCTGCCTTCATTGCAAACAGAATAGGTGTTTACGGAATTATGAGTTTGTTCCATACCGTTGAAAAAATGGGATTAACAATTGATGAAGTTGATAAACTTACGGGTCCCGTTTTAGGCCGACCAAAATCTGCCACATTTAGAACATGTGATGTTGTTGGCTTAGACACCTTAGTTCATGTAGCAAATGGCGTTTCAGCTAGCTGCCCCAATGACGAAGTGATTGATGTTTTTAAAATTCCTGGTTATGTTTCAAAAATGGTTGATAATAAATGGCTAGGAAGCAAAACTGAACAAGGATTTTTCAAAAAAGTAAAAGGTGCGGGAGGGAAATCAGAAATTCATTCGTTAGATTTAAAAACGTTGGAATACAACCCATCTGTAAAAGCAAAGTTCGCAACATTAGAAGCCACAAAATCCATCGACAACTTACGAGACCGAATGAAAGTGTTGTTGGCCGGAACAGATAAAGCAGGTGAATTTTATCGCACTTCCTTTTATGGTTTGTTTGCATATGTTAGCAATCGTATGCCCGAAATAACAGACGAACTTTATAAAATTGATGCAGCTATGAACGCCGGTTTCGGATGGGAACTCGGACCATTTGAAGCATGGGATGCATTGGGTGTTGAAGCAACTGTAAAAGCGATGGAAATGGCAGGCAACAAACCAGCAGAATGGATCAAAGAAATGATTGCAAGCGGTGCAGCTTCCTTTTACAAATTAGAAAATGGGATTAAAAAATATTATGATATTCCTTCTAAATCATACAAAACAATTCCAGGTACGGAAGCATTTATCATCTTAGAAAATATACGTGCAAACAAAACCGTTTGGAAAAACAGCGGAGCAACTCTCACTGATATTGGCCAAGGAATTGTAAATCTTGAATGGAATACAAAAATGAATTCAATTGGAGCGGAGGTAATTCAAGGCATCAACAAATCAATTGAGATAGCAGAAAAAGATTTCCGTGGCTTAGTTATTTCTAACGAAGGGGCTAATTTTTCTGCAGGTGCAAATGTAGGAATGATATTTATGATGGCTGTTGAACAAGAGTACGATGAATTAAATTTTGCAATAAAAACATTTCAAAATACAATGATGCGTGTTCGTTATTCATCCATCCCAGTTATTGTGGCACCTCACAACATGGCCTTGGGTGGTGCATGTGAAATGAGTATGCACTCCGACAGGGTTGTAGCACATTCTGAAACATATATGGGATTAGTTGAATTCGGAGTTGGATTAATTCCAGGAGGAGGTGGCACTAAAGAATTCGCAGTTCGCTTATCTGATGATTTAAAAGAGGGAGATATTGAATTGAATAATTTCCGAGATCGATTCTTAACCATCGGACAAGCAAAAGTTGCTACATCTGCTCACGAAGCATTTGATTTAGGTTATTTACGCAAAGGCAAAGACATTGTCGTGGTTTCGCGTAACAGAGTTTTATCTGTAGCAAAAGCAAATTGCATCGAACTTGCAGAAAAAGGTTATACTCAACCGGTTCAGAGGAAAGATATTCGTGTGCTAGGAAAACAGGCATTAGGACTTGCATACCTTGGTGCAAACTCAATGATGTCGGGGCATTACATCAGCGAACACGATGTAAAAATTTCTCAGAAATTAGCTTATGTTTTGTGTGGTGGTGATTTATCTTCTCCTACATTAGTAAGCGAACAATATTTATTGGATCTAGAAAGAGAAGCATTTTTATCTCTTTGCGGAGAAAGAAAAACATTGGAAAGATTACAGTCAATTATCACGGGAGGAAAAATTTTAAGAAACTAAAAATATGAACGCATTTATAGTAGCTGGTTATAGAACTGCAGTTGGCAAGGCCAACAGAGGCAGTTTTCGTTTTACTCGTCCGGATGATTTAGCAGCGGATGTAATCAAACACTTAATGGCATCGGTTCCCAATATTGCACACAATCAGGTGGATGACTTGATTGTAGGAAATGCAATGCCTGAGGCAGAACAAGGATTGAACATGGCAAGATTTATTTCTCTTATGGCATTTAATACAGATAAAGTAGCTGGAATGACCGTAAATCGTTATTGCGCATCTGGTTTGGAAACAATAGCGATTGCTGCAGCTAAAATAAATGCAGGAATGGCCGATTGTATTGTTGCAGGTGGTGCAGAAAGCATGAGTTTAATTCCAATGGGCGGTTGGCGTATTGTACCCCATGCGGGAGTTGCATTAGCACATCCAGATCATTACTGGGGGATGGGATTAACAGCTGAAGCGGTCGCAAATGAATACAAAATCAGTCGTGAGGATCAAGATGCCTTTGCACTTAATTCGCATCTTAAAGCAATGAAAGCAATCAAAGAAGGTAAATTTAAAGATGAAATTGTTCCAATTAAAATTTCTGAAACGTATATTGACGAAAACGAGAAGAAAAAAACAAGAGATTTTATTGTCGATACGGATGAAGGTCCGCGAGCCGACACTACACTTGAGGCACTTGGAAAACTAAAACCGGTATTTGATGCAAAAGGAAGTGTAACGGCAGGTAATTCTTCTCAAACTAGCGATGGAGCAGCATTTGTAATGATTGTGAGTGAGACGTTTTTAAAAGAAAATAATTTAAAACCAATTGCACGTATGGTTAGTTTTGCTGCTGCAGGTGTTCCTCCTCGCATCATGGGTATCGGTCCGGTTGCAGCCATTCCCAAAGCATTGAAATTAGCAGGTATGAATTTAGGTCAAATTGATTTAATTGAATTGAACGAAGCATTTGCATCTCAATCATTAGCCGTTTGCAGAGAATTAAACATCAATCAAGAGATTGTGAATGTAAATGGTGGAGCGATTTCACTCGGACATCCATTGGGTTGTTCCGGAGCGAAATTATCGGTTCAATTATTTAGTGAATTAAAACGCAGGAATAAAAAATATGGAATCGTAAGTATGTGTGTTGGAACCGGACAAGGTGCTGCTGGCATATTCGAAATGCTCTAAACGGAAGTTGGATGTTAGATTATTAGAAATTTAAAAAAACATTATGCACAATTTTAGAGAATTAAATATTTGGCAAGAAGCCATAGAGATAAAAAACAAACCTATAAAGTGACTAAGACGTTTCCACAATACGAAATCTATTGTTTCACTTTTCAAATTAAAAGGTCAGCATTTTCAGAACGAATGATTAACACACTCATGTCAACATTAAGAAAATAAATAGTCTAACATCTAAAATCCAAAATCTAATATGTCACTAAAAGGCGGAGAATTCCTAATCAAAGAAACAGAAGCAAAAGATGTATTTATTCCTGAAGAATGGAATGAAGAACAATTAATGATTGCTCAAACGTGTCATGAATTTTTAGCTCAAAATGTATGGGACAAATTAGATCGTATTGACGCGCAAGAAGAAGGGCTAATGGTAGACCTATTGAACAAAGCAGGAGAACTTGGCCTACTCGGCATTTCTGTTCCTGAAGAATATGGCGGATTCGGAAAAGATTTCACAACATCTATGCTGGCGACAGAGATTTTAGGAGCGGGACATTCTTTTGCTGTAGCTATATCTGCCCATACAGGAATTGGTACACTTCCGATTTTATATTATGGAACAGCAGAACAAAAAGCAAAATACATCCCTAAATTATCAAGTGGTGAATGGAAAGCTGCTTATTGTTTAACAGAACCCAGTTCTGGTTCAGATGCAAATTCAGGGAAAACAAATGCAAAACTTACAGCTGACGGGAAACATTATCTGTTAAACGGACAAAAAATGTGGATTACAAACGGTGGATTCGCAGATGTATATACTGTATTTGCAAAAATTGATACAGATGAAAATCTTTCTGCGTTCATTGTTGAAAAATCATTTGGTGGAATTTCACTAAACCCTGAAGAACATAAAATGGGGATTAAAGGAAGTTCAACACGCCAAGTGTTTTTCAAT